>JBATRI010000555.1:0-5266 GCA_049292515.1 Geminicoccaceae bacterium | reverse complement strand
CTGCCCGAGTCCGAGTGGGGGCCGGAGGGTGGCGAGCGCGTCGCCTTCGAGGTCTGCACCAACCCCGGCCAGCCGTTCGGGCCGCTGGCGAAGATCGCCTCGGGCGGCGAGCTGTCGCGGTTCATGCTGGCGTTGAAGGTGGTGCTGGCGCGACTCGATTCGACGGCGACCCTGATCTTCGACGAGGTCGACGCCGGCATCGGCGGCGCTACCGCCGACGCGGTCGGCGAGCGGCTGGCCCGCCTCGGCAGAGAGCGGCAGGTGCTGGTGGTGACGCACGCGCCGCAGGTGGCGGCCCGAGCCGATCATCATTTCAGCGTCGGCAAGCGGGTTGCGGATGGGCATACCAGGGTCGATGTGCGGGAGCTCGCGCTGGAAGAGCGCCAGGACGAGATCGCCCGCATGCTGGCCGGCGCCGAGATCACGGATGCGGCCCGCGCTGCCGCGGCCAGCCTGATGAGGATTAAATGAAGCGGCCTGCGACGCTGGAGCTGCCGGCGGACGAGCTGACCGAGGAAGAGGCGGCGGCCGAGCTTGCCTGGCTCGCGCAAGAAATCGCCCGGCACGATCGCCTCTACCATCGTGACGCGGCGCCCGAGCTTTCGGATGCCGACTATGATGCCCTGCGCCAGCGCAACAGCACCATCGAGCAGCGTCTGCCGGAGCTGATCCGTGGCGACAGCCCTAGCCTGCGCGTCGGCGCGGCACCGGCCGAGGCGTTCGGCAAGGTCACGCACGCGGTGCCGATGCTCTCGCTCGACAACGCCATGGCCGAGGATGAGGTGCGGGAGTTCGTGGCTCGCATCCGCAGGTTCTTGAACCTCGCCAGCGATTCGCCGCTGGAGTTCGTGGCCGAGCCCAAGATCGACGGCCTGTCCTGCTCGCTACGCTACGAAGCGGGGCTCCTGGTCCGCGGCGCCACCCGCGGCGACGGCACGGTGGGGGAGGATGTCACCGCCAACGTCCGTACCATCCGCGACATCCCGCAGCGTCTGGCCGTTTCCGACCCGCCCGACGTGCTGGAGGTGCGCGGCGAGGTCTACATGGTGCGCCAGGATTTCATGGCCCTGAACGAGCGACGCCAGGCCAAGGGTGAGCCGCCGTTCATGAACCCGCGCAACGCCGCCGCCGGGTCGCTGCGCCAGCTCGACAGCCGCATCACGGCCGATCGCCGCCTGCGCTTCTTCGCCTACGCCTGGGGCGAGGCCAAGCCGCCGATCGCCGGCACCTACGGCGGCTTTCTGGAGCGGCTGACCGAGATGGGATTCCGGGTCAACCCGGAAACGACCCACTTCCAGGACACGGACGGACTGGTCGACTACCAACGCAGCATTGCCGAACGGCGCCATGCCCTGCCCTACGATATCGACGGCGTGGTCGACAAGATCGACCGGATCGATCTGCAGGAACGCCTGGGCTTTGTCGGCCGCGCGCCGCGCTGGGCGATCGCGCACAAGTTCGCCGCCGAGCGGGCCGAGACCGTCGTCAACGCGATTTCGATCCAGGTCGGCCGCACCGGGGCCCTGACGCCGGTGGCCGAGCTCGACCCGATCACAGTGGGCGGCGTCGTCGTCGCCCGGGCGACACTGCACAACCAGGACTATATCGAGACCAAGGACATCCGCGTCGGCGACACCGTCGTCATCCAGCGGGCCGGCGACGTGATCCCGCAGGTGGTCGAGGTCGTCGAGGCCAGGCGTCCGTCCGGCGCCGAGCCCTACGTCTTCCCCAACCATTGCCCGCAATGCGGCTCGCTGGCCGTACGCCCCGAGGGCGAGGCGATCCGCCGCTGCACCGGCGGGCTGATTTGCCCGGCACAGCTCGCCGAGCGGCTCCGGCACTTCGTCGCCCGCGGGGCCTTCGACATCGAGGGGCTGGGCCGCAAGCAGGTGCCGCAGCTGCTGGATGCCGGGCTGATCAAGAGCCCCGTCGACCTGTTCCGGCTCGCCCGCAACGAGCCCAAGCTCGCGACCCTGGCCGAGCTGGACGGGTGGGGTGCGAAGAAGATCGACAAGCTCAGGATAGCGATCGAAGCGCGGCGCAAGATCCCGTTGGAGCGGTTCATCTACGCACTCGGCATCCGCTTCGTCGGCGAGGTCAACGCCAAGGTCCTGGCTCGGCACTACGGCGATTTCGCTCGCTGGCGCACGGCCATGCTGGCCCTGGCCGGTAGCGACGCCGAGGCGGTGGCGGAGCTGGACAATGTCGACGGGGTGGGATCGGCCCTGATCGAGCAGCTGGTCGGGTTCTTCGGCGAGCCGCACAATCTGGAGGCTCTGGACGAGCTGGCGGCGGAGCTCGACATCGAGGCGCCGGAGCCGATCCGTGGCGGGACCTCGCCGCTGTCCGGCAAGACCATCGTGTTCACCGGCACGCTGAAGCAGATGAGCCGCGCCGAGGCGAAGGCGCGGGCCGAGCTGCTCGGCGCCAAGGTCGCGGGCTCGGTGTCGCGCAGCACCGACTATGTCGTCGCGGGCACAGATGCTGGCTCCAAGCTCGCCAAGGCCCGCGAGTACGGCGTGACGCTCTTGAGCGAGGCCGAGTGGCTCGCTATGGCCAGCGCATGATCAGACTTGCGTCCATCCTCCTCGGCTACGGCTTCCTGGCGCTCGGCATGATCGGCTTGTTCCTGCCGATCTTCCAGGGCGGCATCTTCCTGTTCTTCGGCCTGCTGATCCTGGCCCGCCATGCGGCCTGGGCGGGGCGCCTGCTGGACTGGCTGAAGAGCCGGCATCCGACCATGGGGCGCCTGATCGACCGCGCCGAGCTGTTGCTGGACCGGCTGGAGCGCTGGGCCGCGTCCAAGGTCGGTCGCGTGTTCGGCACCGAGGCCGGCCGGTGAGCGATCGGGCATGGCGCCAGCACCCCCCGGGCTGATCGTTCGCGCGGCCTGCGCCGACGATGTGCGGGCGCTCTGCGAGATGGCCAACGAGCCCGGCTATCGGCACGGCACCCTGCGGCCCCCGTTCCAGACCCTGGAGGCCACCAGGCAATGGTTCGATGCGCTGGGCGGCAATGACGTGATGCTCGTGGCCGAGATCGACAGCCAGGTCGTCGGCAGCGCCGGCCTGCACCGGCAGACCGGGCGGCGCTCGCATGCCGGCCTGATCGGGATGGGCGTGCGCGACAGCTGGCAGCGCCGCGGCGTCGGCACGACGCTCCTGGGCGCCCTCGTCGACAGCGCGGACAACTGGCTGGACATCCGCCGGCTCGAGCTTACGGTCTATGCTGACAACATTCCGGCGATCGCTCTTTACGAGCGCTTCGGCTTCGAGCTGGAGGGCAGGATGCGCGCCCATTCGTTTCGCGCCGGCAGCTACGTCGACACCTTGCTGATGGCACGGTTGCGGCAGCTGCCATGAGGCCCTGCTGGGCGGCGCTGTGGTTGCTGGCGCCCGTGGCCCAGGCGGCGGACGACCGCGTCCTGCTGCAGCCGATCTCCACGGCATCGGTCGCCGTCGTCGGGGATGTGTCATTGGGCGAAAGCTCGATCGAGCTCGCCGACGGCACCCGTGTCGAGCTGGTGTCGGTGCCCACCGACACGGGCGGCGACTCCGCCTTGCGCCTCTTCCGGCTGCGTGAGCCCCGGCCGCTGGCACCGATGCGGCCCAACACCGTTTGCGGGCAGGGCCAGGCGGTGACCTTCATCGCGGTCGCCTACCCCGCCGACGTGCTGGACCTGCCGGCATGGCAGCGCGACGAGTATCGCTTGGCCTTCTATGCCGGCGACACGCCGCCGGCCATTGCCGGCCTGCGACGAGATGCCGGCGGCGACGGCCTGTGCATGTGGGGCGCCTGGACCGAGGCCAGCGCTCCGGGGCGCTAGCCGAGCCCGGCAGCAACAGCCGATGTGATCGAGAACCTGGATTGTCCGGACGCCTGCGCCAGCTTATGGCGGACGGGCACCGCCGACTGTCGCGCATGGTCCGCGCACCACATCACGAACGAGGTCGTCCATGTTCAAGGCACTGAAGCCGATCACCCTCGCCATGGCCCTCGTCGCGTCGCTCGCCGGCGGCGTCCGTGCCGACGTGGTGGTCGGCTCGAAGCTCGATGCCGAAGCCACGCTGCTCGGCAACATGATCCTGCTGATGCTCGACGCCAACGGCATCAAGACCCAGGACCGCCTGACCCTCGGCGGCACGCCGGTGGTCCGCAAGGCGATCATCGGCGGCGAGATCGACATCTATCCGGAGTACACGGGCAACGCCGCGTTCTTCTTCAACAAGGCCGACGACCCGGTCTGGAAGAGCCTCGAGCAAGGCTACGAGGAAGCCAGGAAGCTTGACCTCGAGGCCAACAAGATCGTCTGGCTGGCCCCGGCGCCGGCCAACAACACCTGGGCCATCGCCCTGCGCCAGGACGTGGCCGAGCAGGCCAAGGTCGCCACCATGTCGGAATTCGGCAAATGGGTCGCGGGCGGTGGCAAGGTGGTGCTGGCGGCCTCGGCGGAGTTCGTGAACTCGGCGGCGGCCCTGCCCTCGTTCCAGCAGGCCTACGGCTTCACGCTGAAGCCGGAGCAGCTCATCGTGCTGTCCGGCGGCGACACCGCCGCCACCATCCAGGCCGCGGCCAACCAGACCAACGGCGCCAACGCGGCCATGGTCTACGGCACCGACGGGGCGATCGGGGTCTCGGGCCTGACGGTTCTCGACGATGATCTGCACGTCCAGCCGGTCTACGCCCCGGCGCCGATCGTGCGCGAGGCGACGCTGGAGGCCAACCCCAAGATCCCCGAGATCCTCGCACCGGTCTTCGCCAGCCTGACGCGCGAGACGCTGCAGGACCTCAATGCCCAGATCCAGGTCGAGGGCCTGCCCGCCCGGACGGTGGCGAAAGACTTCCTGCAGTCCAAGGGCTTCCTGGCCAAGTAGGCCGGCGGCGGCGCGATGGCAGCGGCCCTGCAGCGCCGATCGATCGACCACCTCGGCGTTCTGCTGAGCGCCGTGGGCGCGTTGGCCGTCGTCCTGGCGCCCTTCCTGGTCTTGAAGGCCAACCGCCTGGCCGCCGGAACGCCGCACTCCATCTTGGCGGCCTTGCCCTGGGCGGCCGCCTATCCGCTGCTGCTCCTGCTGCTGGCGATCGCCGCGATCACGATCCTCACCAAGTCGCCACCGATCAGGCTGGCTGCAGGGTCGATCGGCGTGGGCGCGCTGGCGTTGGCGGCCGGCTACGGGGCCGATTGGCTGGTGCCTGCGGGCGAGCGGTTCGCCCGCGTCTCCCCGGGCGCCGCGTTCTGGCTGCTGCTGTTCGCCCTGGCCATGGT
>JBATRI010000554.1:0-6568 GCA_049292515.1 Geminicoccaceae bacterium | reverse complement strand
TGGCGGCACTGCGTGAGGGCCTGGACGCGACGAGCGAGTTCGCGCCCGCGGAGCTGGCGGGCCTCGACCTCTGCTACAGCGCCGACCCGGAGGACCTGCGCGGCTGCCGCGACTTCATCCTCACCGTGCCGACGCCGATCGACGCCGACCGCCAACCCGACCTGACGCCGTTGCGCCTCGCCTGCGCCACGGTCGGCGCCGTGCTGCCCGAGGGGGGCATGGTGGTGATCGAAAGCACGGTCTACCCGGGTGTCACCGAGGAGGTCTGTGGGCCGCTGCTGGCGCAGGCGTCGGGCCTCCGCCAGGGGATCGACTTCACGCTGGGCTACTCGCCCGAGCGCATCAATCCCGGCGACCGTGCCCATCGCCTGGAAACGATCGCCAAGGTCGTGGCCGCCGCCGACCCCGCCACCCTGGCCCGGCTGGTCGAGATCTACGGGCCGGTGGTCTCGGCGGGGCTGCACCTCGCCCCGTCGATCAAGGTCGCCGAGACCGCCAAGGTGATCGAGAACACCCAGCGCGACCTCAACATCGCGCTGATGAACGAGCTGGCGGTGATCTGCGACCGGCTGGGCGTGCGGACCCGGGACGTGCTCGACGCCGCCGCCACGAAGTGGAACTTCCTGCCCTTCACGCCGGGCCTGGTCGGCGGCCACTGCATCGGCGTCGACCCCTACTACCTCACCGCCAAGGCCGAGCGCCTGGGCTACCACCCCCAGGTCATCCTGGCCGGCCGGCGCATCAACGACGGCATGGGCGGCTTCGTCGCCCAGAAGCTGGTCAAGCTGCTGATCGCCAGGGACGTCGCCGTCAAGGGGGCTCGCGTCGGCGTGCTGGGGCTGAGCTTCAAGGAGAACGTGCCCGACCTGCGCAACAGCCGGGTCCCCGACATCCTGCGCGAGCTCGCGAGCTTCGGCATCGACGCCCTGATCCACGATCCACTGGCCGATCCAGCGCAGGCGCGCGCCGAATACGGGCTGGAGCTGACGCCGCTGGAGCTGCTAGGGGACCTCGACGCGCTGGTCCTGGCGGTGCCGCACCGGGCCTACCTGACCCTCGGCGAGGACGGCATGGCGGATCTGCTGCGACCCTCGGGCATCCTGATCGACGTCAAGTCCGCGCTGGACCCGACCCGCCTGCCCGCCCAGCAAACCTATTGGAGCTTGTGAGCCGATGAGCCTCGCCGACGAAGGTACCGTGCTGCTGACCGGGGCTGCCGGGTTCATCGGCTATCACCTGGCCGACCGCCTGCTCCGTGACGGCTGCCGGGTGGTCGGCGTCGACAGCCTCAACGACTATTACGACCCGCGGCTGAAGCAGGCGCGGCTGGAGCGGCTGCTGGGGCGGCCCGGCTTCACCTTCGAGCAGCTGGACTTGGCCGACCGCCCCCGCACCGCCGAGCTGTTCGCCACGGCCAGGCCGCTGGCCGTCATCCATCTGGCCGCGCAGGCCGGGGTCCGCTACTCGCTGGAGAACCCCAACGCCTATGTCGACGCCAACCTCGTCGGCTTCATGAACATCCTCGAGGGCTGCCGGCACCACGCGGTCAGGCATCTGGTCTATGCCTCGACCAGCTCGGTCTACGGCGCCAACACCAAGATGCCGTTCTCGGTCCACGACAATGTCGACCATCCCGTCAGCCTCTACGCGGCCACCAAGAAGGCCAACGAGCTGATGGCCCACACCTACAGCCACCTCTACGGGCTGCCGACCACGGGGCTGCGGTTCTTCACCGTCTACGGGCCCTGGGGCCGGCCGGACATGGCGCTGTTCATCTTCACCAAGGCCATGCTGGAGGGCCGGCCGATCCGGGTCTTCAACGAGGGCCGGATGCGCCGCGACTTCACCTATGTCGACGACATCGTCGAGGGCGTGCGCCGCGCCGTCGACCGCGTGCCGGTGCCCAATGCCGACTGGTCGGGGGACCATCCCGACCCGGGCACCAGCCGGGCACCCTACCGGATCTACAATATCGGCAACCACGACCCGGTCGAGCTGCTGCATATGATCGAGACCCTGGAGCGGGCACTGGGTGTCACCGCGCTCAAGGAGCTGCTGCCGATGCAGCCGGGCGACGTGCCGGCGACCTATGCCGACATCGAGGACCTCACCCGCGCCACCGGCTTCACCCCCACGACCTCGATCGAGGTCGGCATCGAGCGGTTCGTGCGCTGGTACAAGGACGAATGGCTGCCGATTGCCGGCTGACGGCGCGTGCGGCTCAGTCGACCCGGCGCGGCACCACCTTGCGGGTGACCACCTTGCGGATCTTGCGCACGCCCATCGCCACCGTGATCGCGACGATCGGGATGCTCACACCCATGATCAGCTCGGGATCGAGATGGAGCCCGGCCGCCTTGAGCCCCTTGGCCAGATAGCCCACCAGCCCCACGACGTAGTAGGTCACCGCCGCCACCGAGAGGCCTTCGACGGTCTCCTGCAGCTGCAGCTGGGCCTTGGCCCGCCGGTCCATCGATTCGAGCACGGCCTGGTTCTGCAGCTCGCGGGTGACGTCGACCCGGGTCGCCAGCAACTGTGTCGTCCGCGCCACCCGCTGCGACAGGGATTCCTGCCGCGAGGCGGCGGCGCGGCAGGTATTCATGGCTGGAGCCAGGCGCCGTTCCGTGAACTCGCGGAAGATCTGCAGCCCCTCGATCCGCTCCTCGCGCAGCTCGGAGATCCGCCGCAGCACCTGCTCGTAATAGGCGGCGGCAGCGGCGAAGCGGAAATGGTTGTCGGCCTGCCGCACCTCGATCTCGGCGTCCAGCCGGGTGAGCCGGTTCAAGAGCAGCGGCTCGTCCTGCTCGGTGGCGACGGCGAGGACCTTGGTGATCTCGGCCAACTCGCGCTCGGAGCGGGACAGGAACGGCGTCATCTCCCGTGCGACCGGCAAGGCCAGCAGCGCCATGAGCCGGTAGGTGTCGATCTCGAGCAGCCGCTGCACCGTCCGCCCCGCCTGCCGCGGCCGCAGGCCGCGGTCGAGGACCAGCAGCCGGGAGAATCCGTCTGGATGGATGCGAAAGTCGGTGAAGGCGGCGGCGGCACCACCGGCGATCTGCGCGCCGATCAGGGGATTACCCGCGAACAGGCGCCGCGTGATCGCTTCATGGTCGGGCACCTCCGCATCGGCCGGGAGCAGTGCGACATGCGTGGCGACCAGCACCTCGCCCAGGATCGACTCCAGCCATGCTGTCGGGATGGCATCGATCGCCGGATCGGCGAAGGGGTCGATGCCGGCACCGTCGACCATGAACTTGTAACGAGTGAACTCGCTGTGCCGCTCCCATTTGAGCCGGAATGGACCGAAATCGGCTCTGAAATGGTTGGCGCCTTGGCCAGGGCCCGCGACACCGAAACTCTGGGCCAGTTCGCCGACCAGCTGGCGCTCGTGCTCTCTCTGTCCGGGGTCCGAGAGCACCGCGAGATAGGAGATCTGCATCGGCGCCGTCATCGCTTCCGGCGGGCGCGCATGGGCCTCGTCGTTGAGCTCGACGCGAAGCGGATGACTGGGCGGCGTCGCGTATGCGGTCATCGAAGCTCCAAGCGGCATTAGGACCCGCCGCCCGCAGCGTCGGCCCTCAGCCTCCTACCATCAGCCGGACGATCTCGTCATGGTTGCTCTGCTCCGGGCGGCGCTCCCCGGCGGCGACGCCGCGCCGGAGCACCAGGATCCGGTCGGCCACGGCGAAGATGTCGACCAGGTTGTGGCTGATGAAGATGACAGCCACGTTCTGCTGCCGCAGCCGGCGGATCAGCTCCACCACCTTGCGCTGCTCGGGCACGCCCAGGGCCGCGGTCGGCTCGTCCATGATCAGGAGCTCGGCCTTCCAGTAGATGGCGCGGCCGATGGCGACGGCCTGACGCTGGCCGCCGGACAGGTTGCGTACCGGCAGCCCGAGCTTGTTCTCGGCGATGTCGATCTCCAGCGTCGCCAGCACCTCGCGCGCGGCCTTGCGCATCCGCGCCCGGTCGAGTCGCGGCAGGATGCCCAGGACCGGGGCTGCCGGCTCGCGGCCGAGGAAGATGTTGGCGCCGACGTCGAGATTGTCGGCCAGCGCCAGGTCCTGGTAGATGGTCTCGATGCCGATGTCGCGGGCGTGGCGCGGGTTGGACAGGGTGACGGGCTCGCCGCGATAGACGATCTCGCCCTCGTCCGGCTGGTGCACGCCCGAGATCGCCTTGATCAGCGTCGACTTGCCGGCGCCATTGTCGCCGGCCAGCGCCAGCACCTCGCCGCGATGCAGGTCGAAGCTGACGCCGCCCAGGGCCGTCACGCCGCCGAAATGTTTGGTGACGCCGCGAACCGACAGGATGGGGGCCTCAGTCGGCATTGCGGGCCTCGCCGGAAAGGCGCTCGCGGGTCTGGTCGATCAGCACCGAGACGATGATGACCACACCCACGGCGACGAATTGCCAGAACGGCTCGACGTTGATGAACACCAGCCCGTACTGGATCACGGCGATGATCAGGGCGCCGATCACGGTGCCGATGATGGTGCCGGAGCCGCCGAACAGCGACGCCCCGCCGATGACCACGGCGGCGATCGAATCCAGCAGCAGCGGCTCGCCGCCCTGGGCGGCGCCGGCCGAGAACCGCGCCGTGTAGATCATCCCGGCGACGCCGGCGCAGCCGGCGCTGATCAGATAGAGCCACAGCGTGTGGCGGCGGATGTTGATGCCGGCCCGGATCGCCGCCGTGCGGTTGCCGCCGATGGCGTAGGTGTGCTGGCCGAAGCGGGTCTGCGACAACGTCCAGTGCATCGCCAGGACGAGCACGATCGTGATCACGACCGGGATCGGGACACCGAGCAGCTTGCCGTTGCCGAGCACGAACAGCAGCGGGTTGTTGACCGGCACCGTGGTGCCGTTGGCGGCCAGGAACCCGGCGCCACGGGCGACGCCGTACATGCCAAGTGTGCCGATGAACGCCGGCACCCGCAGCCGGGAGATCAGCGTGCCGTTGATCGCCCCCGGCACCAGCGCCGCCAGCAGGGCCGCCACCAGCCCGGCCGCCAGGGCCAGGCCCGCATCCACGGGCGTCAGCGTCTGCATCGTGCGGGCCATGATCACGGCGGCCAGTCCCATCACGAAGCCCACCGACAGGTCGATGCCCCCGGCGATGATGACGAAGGTCTGGCCCAGGCCCAGGAGCAGCGGCATCGCCGCCGAGACGGCGATGCTCTGCAGGTTGTAGCCGTTGAACAGGAACGAGATGCCGTAGGCCAGCTGCGCCCAGGTCTCGAAGAAGACCAACAGCACGGCCAGGAACAGCCAGGACCAGGCAACGGTGAGAAAAGCCAGTGCCGGATGGCGGCGATCCGGCAACGACGCGGCTGAGGACGGCACGGCCAAGGACTGCTCCGCTGGGCGACGGGGATCAAAGGCCGGGCGGGCACGAGGCCCGCCCGGCAGGGCAGGTCAGTCGCTGTAGACGAACTTCATCACGTCCGGATCGTCGATATTGTCCTTGGTCATGATGGTGGCGCCGGTCCCGATCTGCGGCGGCACCGACTGGCCGTGGATCACGGCATAGGCCGTCATCACGCCGTAATAGCCGATCTCGGCCGGGTGCTGGGCGACCGCCAGATCGACCAGCCCGGACTTGAGGTCGTCGACGATCCGCGTCGGCGCGTCGAAGGCGACCACCCGGATCTCGCCGGTCTTGCCCAGTGCCTTGACGCCGTCCGCGGCGCCGATCGCCGAGAACAGGTTGGCGCCGAACACGCCCGCGAGGTCGCTGTTGCGCGCGAACACCGCCTGCACCTGCGAGGCCGCCTTGTTGGCGTCATTGTCGTTGAACTGGGTCTCCAGCACGGTGACGTCCGGAAACTGCGCCATCGCGGCCTTGAAGCCCTCCTCGCGCTGGTCGGTCGTGCTGATGCCGGGCTTGACGTTGGAGACGTAGACCTTGCCCTTGGCGTCGATCTGCTTGGCCAGCGCCAGCCCGGCGAGGAAGCCGCCCAGCACATTGTCGGTGGCGATGTAGGAAAGCGGGAAGTCGCCCGGGCCGGAGCCGTCCTGGAACTTGCCGTCGTCGATGAAGGTGTCGACGGTGATCACCGGGATGCCGGCGTCCACCGCCTGCTGCAGCGGGGCGATCAGCTGCTGCCTGTCCGTGGGCGCGATCAGGATCGCATCGGGCTTGCGCGCGATCACCGCCTGCAGGACTGGCACCTGCGTCGTCGGGTTGAAGTCGGGAGCGCCCTGGAACAGCAGCTCGCAGCCGACGGCCTTGGCGGCCATCTCGGCACCCTTGCGCATGGTGATGTAGAAGGCGTCGGTCGTGAGCCCCGGGATCAAGGCGATGGTGCAGCCTTCCTGTGCCTTTGCGGCAGGCGCTCCGCCCACCAGGCCGAAAGTCAAGGTTGCCGCGCCAAGCAGCGCGCCGAGCAGACGCTTCATCGGATCTTCTCCCTGTTCGCCTCGGCCGCCCAATTCGCAGGATCGGGCTTATCGCCGGCGAGGACGGACCCTAATGGCCCGCCGGGAGACCGGCAAGCGCCGCCACGCGCCGCGCCAGCAGCTCGACATCGCCGCTGACGCGCACGCGCTTCCACCGGCTGGTGGC
>JBATRI010000553.1:0-5123 GCA_049292515.1 Geminicoccaceae bacterium | reverse complement strand
GGCGCGAAGGGCGCAGCTGACGCGCGTCAGTGTCGGCCGCCGGCGGCGGTGAACGCCGCCGCGAACTCGGGCGACGCCAGCCGCTCCAGCGTGGCGCGCAGTGCAGCCGACTTCTCGGCACCGAACTCGGCGTCGAAGTGCGCCTGGGCCTCGCGCCAGAGATCCAGGGCCGCATCGAGCCGGGCCTCGCCGGGTGCGGTCAGGCGGACACGCTTGGCCCGGCGGTCGCGCGGATCGGGCTCCAGCGCCACCAGCCCATCGCGCTGGAGCGGCTTCAGCGTATGGCCGAGGGCCGAGAGGTCCATCGCCATCGCCTCGGCCAAGCCGCGCAGCGTTGGGCCGTCGCTGAGCCTGATTTGGGTCAGAAGGGCGCATTGGGTCGCGCGCAGGCCCGAAGGCGCCAGCACCGCATCATAGAGCTGCCCGAGCCGCCGCGACGCCCGCTTGACCGCGGTGTTGGTGCAGTAGTTCCACGCATTCCCCACGCCCCGATCCCCTCCTTGCAGTCACCACGCCCGCATCCATATAGTGGCATATACCAGTTATTACAGTATGCGGCCGCAGCCGTGGAGAGCCTACGATGAGCCGACAGGAAACCAAGGGCGTTGCCCTGATCACAGGTGCCTCAGCCGGCATCGGCGCCACCTACGCCGATCGACTGGCGCGCCGGGGTTTTGACCTGCTGCTGGTGGCGCGGGACCGCCAGCGACTCGAGGAGCTGGCCGCCCGCCTGCGCGCCGAGGCCGGCGTCGCGGTCGAGTTCCTGGCGGCCGATCTCACCGTCCGGGACGATCTGTTGGCCGTCGAGCGCCGGCTGCGCGAGGACAGCGCGATCACGTTCCTGGTCAACAATGCCGGCATCGGCCCCAATGGCCCGCTGCTGGGCGCGGACGTGGATTATCTCGACCGCATGATCCAGCTCAACGTCACCGCCCTCAATCGGCTGGCGATCGCCGCGGCCTCGACCTTCGTGCCGCGCGGGCACGGCACCATCGTCAACCTCGCCTCCGTCGTGGCGCTCGTGCCCGAGATGTTCAACGGCACCTATGGCGGCACCAAGGCCTTCGTGCTGGCGCTGACCCAGGCGCTGCAGCGCGAGGTCGGCGACAGCGGCGTGCGGCTGCAGGCGGTGCTGCCCGGTCTCACCCGCACCGAGATCTTCGAGCGCGCCGGCATGGACATCGGCAAGCTCGACCCGGCCATGGTCATGGACGTGGGCGACATGGTCGACGCGGCGCTTGCCGGCCTCGACCAGGGCGAGTTCATCACCATCCCGTCCCTGCCCGACCCGGCGGCCTGGCATGCCGCGGTCGCCGCCCGGATGACGCTGGCGCCGGACCTGTCGAAAAGCCGCCCGGCGCCCCGGTACGGCGTCGGCTGAGGCCGCTTCGCCGCCGGGCGGTCAACCGATCCGCACGATCCGCGATATGGACGGCACGCCCTGGGCATTGAGCAGGAACAGCATGTAGTGTCCCGGCGGCGACAGTCGTGGGTCAGATGGTGCCGTCACCGTCAGCCCACCCGCGGCCGGGGCCAGCTTCAGCCGGCTGAAGCGCTGGCCGCTATTGAAGTCGTGGGTCACCGACGAGAGCTTGATCCAGCTCGCCGTGGTGACGTCGGCATTCGGCGTGCCGACGAAGAACTTTTCCCCGTAAGCCACGGCTTCGGGTGCAGAGGTCAGCTCGGGGCGTGGCCCGGCGAACAGATAGGGCGGTGAGAAGATCTCCGCATCGGTGCTGTTCACCCCGTGCGTCGGCGGCGGCCTGCCGCTGCCGGTCGACAGCACGCGCCCGTCCGGCAGCAGCACCGCCGTACCATGGTAGAGGCGCGGCTTCTGCATGCTGGCCATGGTCGACCAGCGGCCGGTTGCCGGATCCCACAACTCGGCCGTGAGCACGGCCTGATCGGCGTTGTTGGCGCCAGCGCCGCCGCCCGTCACCAGCACCTTGCCATCGGGCAGCACGGTGGCGTTCATGTAGCGACGGGCGGACGCCATCGAGCCCGTGAGCTGCCACGACGGCGCCGCTGCGCGCAGGTTGATGATCTCCGCCGTGTTGGTGGCCGGGCTGCCGCCGCCCGCCACCAGGATCTTGCCCTCGTCGTACATGACCGCGGAGCCCTCGAAGCGGGACGCGTACTTGCGGACGTAAAGCTTGTTCCACTTGCCGGTGCCGGTCGTATCGAGATAGCGCGTCTCCGCCTTGTGGCCGGCGAGGAAGACCTGGCCGTTCGGCGCCTGGAAGATCCACGGATAGAACGGCAGGGCGCGCAGGCCGGTGAGCAGCGGGCGCCAACCGCCGGTGGCGGTCTGCCATACCTCGGGCAGCGTGTTCGGGTCGGTCTTGCTGGTCATGCTGCCGCCCAGGGCCAGAATGTCACCGCTGGCCAGGGTGATCGCACTGGGGTACCAGCGCGGCCGCGCCATCCTGCCGTTCGCCGGCGTCTCCCAGCTGTAGCCGCCCTGGTAATTGAAGATGGTGGAAGCGGCGATGCCCTTGTAATAGGCCCCGTCCTGTCCGCCGATCACCAGCAGCCGACCGTCCGGCAGGAAGGTGTGCCCGGCGCAGAACAGATCGGCATTGTCATTGGGCACATAAGTCCAAGTCGTCGACGGCGGGCCACCATCCGGGATCTGCACGACATAAGCGCGGGACGTCGACGGCGTGACCTTCTGACCCTGCACCCATTCGTCACTATAGGTGAGGAGCTTGCGGTCAGGCAGGACGTGCAGGTGGACCGCAACCTGCGGCCACGGGTAGACGGGCGACCATTCGCCGATGTCGCTCGCGGCTCCCCAAGCGCAGGGTCCGCCTCCCGCCACCGCAAGACCCAGCCACGCGGCCAACGCCAGGGATCGGCGCCGCGATGGCGCGGCGCGCACGGATGAATGTATCATATTGTTCAGACCCGCAGCCTGATGATTGTTTTAGTTAACAATATTTTGTCGAAGATCGCCTCATTCAGCGATGTTCCTGCATCATGCATTTGGTTAAGCACATCATCAATAACCGATATCGCTATATATCCTTTGACTCCAATCGCATTGGTTACTATTATTCATGATTGCACCATCTTATTTTTGTTCAATCTTCGCTTTGCATTCCATCATGCATGACTATCTTATTTGCAATCATAAATATTCTTTTTTTCGCATTGCAGTTTAACTTCGCCTTCTAGTGAAAAATAGGTGCGACTTCATAAGCTCAGAGTTTGGTATGTCTGCAAGGGAGCAGCTGGTCCACTGCCACTTCAGGCTGCAAGTGACCGCTACCTTTACGAACATAAGTTGGATTATCGTCAATTATTTGGATATTGCGACAACGATAATACCATGCTAATCAAACATAATAGCCGCGTAGAAATTCTTGCAGAATCGGTTTCGAAAACAATAAATCAGGCGACGATGTCGTGATCGCCGTCGCTGCGGGGAACCTGCAATGTGGATACGTTCGAGCGGCCGGGCGCCCAGTTTCCCGGCCGCCATTTCATGCCGGGCCTGGCAGCTGCTGCTGGCCGTTCTGCTGGCCGGCTCGGCAGCCCAGCCGGCGTTGGCCGCCCCCCTGGCCGGTGGCTTCTGGGGCGACGCCTACGGCATGGTCGCCTCCGGCATGACCGGGCCCCTGGCGAAGGTGCTGCACAAGCCCGCCTACCAACCCATACCCTGCGGCGGCAGCAACGGTGCCACGCTGACCAAGCGGCAGGAGGGCTTTGTCGCCGGCACGGATGGCAGCGTCGCCAGGGCAGCCCTGATTGTCAGCACGCTGGTCACCACCACGACCAGCCTTACGGCTGAGATGCACACCAGCTCCACCCTGACCGACGTCGACCTGTTCGGCGGGCGGATCACCGCCGCCGGCATCCGGGCCGCCGCCAACGTGCTGGGCGATGCCGGCCAGGTGAGCGGCGGCCGCGACGGCGCATCGTTCACCGAGCTGCAAATCGACGGCCAGCCGGTCGACCCGGCCGTGGCCCCGGGCACCGTGTTCGCCCTGCCGGGCCTCGGCACCGTGGCCGTGGGCCTGACACAGCTGACGCCGGTCGGCACCCGTTCGATCGAGGTCCGCGTCGACATGCTCACCATCGATGTCGTCGAGGCCAACAGCTTCGGCCTGCCCGTCGGCAGCCGGCTCGTGGTCGGCCACGCACAGAGCGCCTTCGACCGCTCCATCCGCACCAAGACCCTGGGCGGGGCGGCGTGGGTCGGCGCCGCCACCGGCCAGCTGCTCGAGGGCCCGGGCTTCCAGCCGGTCAACTGCAACGGCACCCGCGGCGTCACCCGGACGGTCGACGTCGCCGATTTCAGCCTCGCCACGCTGCGGGTCGCCACGGCCACGACCACGGTCTGGAGCACCACCAGCGGCAGCTGGGCCACCGTGCGCACGACCTCGACGCTGAATGCCGGCTCGCTGCTGGAGGGGCGAATCAGCTTCGACCGGATCGCCGTCGTCGCCGAGGACCGGTTCAACGGCAGCACCCACGCGCGCTCGACCACCGGGACCGCCTTCACGGGCCTGCGCATCCTGGGCAGCGCCCTGCCGGCCCGCGTCGCCCCCAACCTCAAGCTCACGCTGCCCGGCCTCGGCTACGTCGTCGTCCACGACCGGCGCATGCCCGCGGCGGCGGTCGGGGGCAAGCTCAAGGTCAACGGGCTGCGGGTGGTGATCGACACCGCCAACACGCTGGGCCTGCCGATCGGCACCGAAATCACCGTCGCCCACGCCGACGCACAGACCAAGCCCTGACCGGCGCCAATCAGCCGGTGAGCTTGAGCAGCACGGGCGCCCATGAGACGACCGCACTGCCGGTCAACTCCTGGCCAGCGTGACCCAGGCAGACCTCCGCTCGGCGATGCGGCGCATCGTGGACGCTGGGGCACCCCGTCATGACGAACCGGTGTTCGCTTCCATGCGCAAGCTGTTCGGCTGGTGCGTCGAGCCCGGGTTGCTCGACAAGTCGCCATGCGATGGGCTGCGCGCGCCGGGCAAGGAGCGCAGCCCAGCATGTTGCATGGAGGTAGGTGGCACGGTAGGGAGCGCCGCTGCTCCGGCCGCTCGGGTCCCTTCGCCATGCCGCACAAGGCCAATGCCGGCCGCCGTCATCATATCCCACGGCCGAAGCAGCGG
>JBATRI010000552.1:0-2521 GCA_049292515.1 Geminicoccaceae bacterium | reverse complement strand
CCCATGGCCGGGGCATTCTCCGGCGCGTGGGCGAGCCTGAGGTCGAGCTCGATCGTGACGTCGCCCAGCGCGCTCCCGGCAAGCTCGAGCCGGTAGGGGCTGCGCTCCAGCAGCTCGCCGCCGACCGAGGCCTGCAGCAAGGCTGCCGTCTCGCGCGCACCCAGGCCCTCCAGCTCCAGCTCCACGCCGACGCGGCGGGGCATCCCGTCGGCGTTCTCGATCCGAGGCGGCTGGAGCGGCGTCTCGGGCGGGCTCAATCCTTTGGCCAGCCGAACATCTTGGGGTCGCGCCAGCGGAACAGCTCGCGGTCGATCGGCATGCCGGTCTGCACGTCATCGAGGGCTATCGTCGTGGTGAGGCCCTGCGCGTCGGTCACGGCCCAGCTCCTCAGCAGCATGGGGTCGGTCGCCAGCGTGAGCGTCACCCGGCCCTGATCGGGAGCGGCCGTGCGGTACAAGGTGAGGTCGAGCGCCGGCCCGCGCTCCTGGACGCTCTCCACGGTCACATCCCCGGCCAGGACGACCTGCTTGCTGAGGATGAATCCCAGCGGGGTTTCGGAGATCGGGATCACGTTCACCTGCTGGATGCTGCCGTCGTAGAAGATCACCCGCCAGTCGCCGGGGGCCACCAGCCGGATCTTGGACGGCGGATCGTAGGAGAAGCGCATCGCCTCCCGGGTCCGGTCGATATAGAGCTTGCCGGTCGTCAGGCCACCATCGGGCGCCAGCTGCTGGAAGCTCGCCTGCAGCGTCTGGATGCCGTTGAAGTAGGCCTCGACGCGGCTCACCAGCTCGGCCTGGGTCGGCGGCAGCACCGCCATGGCCGGCCGGGCCAGAGCTGCGGTCAGGAGCAGCGAGGCCAGGCCTCGCCGGGTCAGCACGATCGATCGCATGCGCAGGATCCGGGAGCCGCTCAGAACGGGTCGTCCGTCGGCTCGTTGCCGTCGACACCGCCTCGGCCCATCAGGACATGGCGCCGCCCGACATGGTCGGCACGGCTGATCAGGCCCTCGTTCTCCATCCGTTCGATGAGCTTGGCGGCGCTGTTGTAGCCGATCGCGAGCTTGCGCTGAAGGTAGCTCGTCGACGCCTTGCCGTCGCGCGCCACCACCTGGACCGCCTGATT
This sequence comes from Geminicoccaceae bacterium, assembly GCA_049292515.1. Classification (GTDB taxonomy): domain Bacteria; phylum Pseudomonadota; class Alphaproteobacteria; order Geminicoccales; family Geminicoccaceae; genus Benzoatithermus. The sequence continues at coordinate 1,396 of JBATRI010000552.1, read as the reverse complement.
GTACATCGAATCGCCGCCGCCCGCGGCGTCGAACAGGGGTCCGTCGGCCTGTGGCTCGCCTTCCGTGTCCTCGGTCACTTCCGAGTGATAGTCGGGCTCGCCCTGCGCCTTGAGGTGCCGCACCACCTGCTCGACCTCGCCATCGGTGACCAGCGGCCCGTGGATGCGGCTGATCCGGTCGCCCGGCATCAGGTAGAGCATGTCGCCCTGGCCCAGGAGCTGCTCCGCCCCGGGCTCGCCCAGGATGGTCCGACTGTCGATCTTGGAGCTGACCCGGAAGCTGATCCGCGACGGCAGGTTGGCCTTGATGACGCCGGTCAGCACGTCGACCGACGGCCGCTGCGTCGCCACGATCAGATGGATGCCGGCGGCACGCGCCTTCTGCGACAGACGCTGGATCGCGTTCTCGATCTCCTTGCCCGCCGTCAGCATCAGATCGGCCACCTCGTCGACGATGACGACGATCAGCGGCAGCGGCGTCATGTCGATCGGCTGCTCCTCGAAGATCGGCACCCCGGTGCCGGGCTCGAAGCCGGTCCGCACCCGCCGCTTCAGCTCCTCACCCTTGGTCCTGGCCTGCACGATCCGCTTGTTGAAGGCGAAGATGTCGCGCACGCCCAGATGCGACATCAACCGGTAGCGCTCGTCCATCTGGCGCACGACCCACTTCAGCGCCACGACCGCCTTGGGCGGATCGGTGACGACGGGTGCCAGCAGATGCGGGATGTCCTCGTAGACCGAGAGCTCGATCACCTTGGGGTCGATCATGATCACGCGCAGCTGCTGCGGGTTCAGCCGGTACAGCAGCGACAGGATCATGGCGTTGATCGCCACCGACTTGCCGGCCCCCGTGGTGCCGGCGATCAGCAGATGCGGCATCCGCGCCAGGTCGGCGATGATCGGCGTACCCGAGATGTCCTTGCCCAGGGCCAGTGGCAGGCGGGCGCCGCTGCTGGTGTAGGGGGTGGCTTCGAGCAGCTCGCGCAGGTAGACCGTGGCGCGCCGCTCGTTGGGCAGCTCGATGCCGATCACGTTGCGGCCGGGGACCACGGCCACGCGCACCGACAGCGCGCACAGCGAGCGGGCGATGTCGTCGGCGAGGCTGATGACCCGGGCCGCCCGCGTGCCGGGCGCCGGCTCCAGCTCGTAGAGCGTGACCACCGGCCCGGTCTTGGCGTCGATGATCTCGCCGCGGACGCCGAAATCGTCGAGCACCGTCTCCAGCTGGCGCGAGGTGTCGGTCAGTGCCTGCGGCGACTGGCCGGGATGGGCCAGGACCTTCACCGGCGCCAGCATGTCCAGATGCGGCAGCTCGAAATCCGACTCGAGGCTGGCCATCGGCTCGAGCGGTGGACTCGGTTTGCGCTTCACGTCCGGCACCGGAGCGCGCCCGACG
>JBATRI010000551.1:0-5443 GCA_049292515.1 Geminicoccaceae bacterium | reverse complement strand
ACCAGGGAAGCCTTGACCTGGCTCGAGGTTCAGGCTGCCGCCACGCGCCTCAGCAGCGGCGGTAAACGCCACGTGCTGCCGACCGGCTGTCTGCTTGCCGCCATCGTCCGGCATGAGGTCTCGCGGGCCGCCGAGCCGCATCTGCACAGCCGGGTGCTCGTCGTCAACGCCACCCTGGCTGCCAGCGGAACCTGGCGCACGCTCTACAGCCTGCCCCTTTATGTCGGCGCCAGACAGGCCGGTATCCGCTACCAGCAAGCCCTGGCCGGCTATGCCGGAACACTCCGCTATGACATTGCCTGGCGCGCCAATGACACCTGCGAGCTCGATGCGGTTCCGCATGAGCTGAGCTCGCTGTTCAGCAGTCGTACCAAGGCGATGGAGCAACGCCTCGCCAGGCGCGGGCTCGACCGCCGCACGGCTTCGGGCAAGCAGCGCGAACATGCCACGCGGCAGGCCGAGGCCGTGCAATCACCGCTGCCGAGCGAGCAGCAACGCCGGCACGACCGCGCGCGTGCGCAGCAGGCGGGCTTCGATCTCGAAGCCTTCGTCGCTCGCACGCGGCAAGCAGGCCAACGCACGTTGGCCCATTCGCCGTCGATCGACGGTTCCATGGTCAACGATCCATCGGCATCACCTCCGACCACGCGTGTGGAGGGGCACTGAGCATGCTGTCGATCGGGGTCGTGCGCTCGTCGATGGCGGCCGCCAGCTACTTCGCCAAGGACAATTACTACACCCAGCACGAGGAAGGGCCGTCACACTGGTTCGGCGCCGGCGCCGAGAAGCTCGGCCTTACGGGCGAGGTCGAGGCCGGCCGGTTCAAGGAGCTGCTGGAGGGCAGGATCGATGCCGACACCCTGCTCGGCCGCGGCAAAGGCGACAATCGCGAGCATCTGCATGGCTGGGATCTGACCTTCTCCGCACCGAAGAGCGTCAGCCTCGCCACCCTCGTCGGTGGCGACGAGCGGCTGGTCGCAGCGCACGACGCGGCGGTCAAGGAAGTGCTCCGCTGGCTGCAGGAGAATGCGCTGACCACGCGCTTGCGTGAGCAGGGCGAGATCACCGAGCAGCACACCGGTGCCATGGTGGCGGCGGTGTTCCGGCATGATCTGTCGCGCGCGGCCGAGGCGCAACTGCACAGCCATGCCGTGGTCATGAACGCCACCATCAACGACAAGGATCAATGGCAGAGCATCCACAGCATCCGCCTCTATTTCAACTCCAAGGAGGGAACCGAGCGCTATCAGCAGGCCCTGGCGTGGCGGGTCGCCGAGCTCGGCTATGGCATCGTGCCGAGCCACAACGGCACCTTCGAGCTTGCGGGCATGCCGCGCGAGCTCTGCCAATTGCACAGCAGCCGGTCGCAGGCGATCGAGACCAGGCTGGCAGCCCAAGGCTTGACGCGTGCTACCGCCACCGGCCGGCAGCGTGAGCAGGCCACCCTGCTCACCCGCGGTGCCAAGCCCGAGATCGACCGGGTGCAGCAGCGCAGCCAGGACCGCGCGCAGGCGCGGGCGCTCGGGTTCGATCTCGAGCGCTTCGTCGCCCAGGCCAAGGAGCGCAGCCGCGAGCAGGAGATCACCCCGAACCGCCGGCTCGAGCAGGCGGTCGGACGCGAGCAAACAGCCGCTGATCGCACCAGAGCGGCAGAGCAGGAGCGGCCACAGACGAACGAAACAGCCCTGCGCGCGGTGCGCGAGGCCGCCGCCATCCTGACCGAGCGTGATGCCGCCTTCACCGACAAGAACCTGCAGCAGCGAGCCCGGCTCATGTCGCTCGGGCTCGCCGATGCGCGCCAGATCGAGCAGGCGGTGGCGCAATTGCAGAGCCGTGGCGAGCTGGTCGAGCGCCAGGTCCGCGCCATCGATCCGGTGACGAAGCACCAGACCCTGATGCCGGGCTTCACCACCGCCGCCATGATCGAGGCAGAGCGCCGCATGCTCGCCCTCGAGCAGGCCGGGCGCGGCGCAGTGGACCGCTTCATGCACCGGCTGGACGCGCAAGCTTTGGTCGGTCAGGCGCGCGCTTTAGCCGAGGATCGTGGCTTCGGCTGGACGCACGGCCAGGCCGAGGCCACCAAGGGTGTGCTCACCACCAGCGCACGCGTGATCGGCATCCAGGGCGTCGCCGGCTCCGCCAAGACCACGACCGTGCTCGCCACCGTGGCCGAGGCAGCGCGCGACCTCGGCTACACGGTCAAGGGCATCAAGGGCATGGCGCCGACCACCAGCGCCACCTTGGAGCTGGCCCAGGCGATCGGCGGCGAGGCCGTCACCGTGCAGCGCCAGGTGGCCGAGCTCGAGCGTGGCACGGAGGGCAGGGGGTCCGGCAGCACCGCCGGCAAGCAGCTGTGGATCGTCGACGAGGCCTCCATGGTTGGCACCCACGCCATGCACACGCTCCTGGCCGGGGCCACGCTGCAGGACGCCCGCGTGCTGCTGGTCGGCGACACGATGCAACTGGGCTCGGTCGAGGCAGGGCGCGCCTTCGCCCAGCTGCAGGAGGCCGGGATGCCGACCTTTCGCCTGCCCGAGATCGTGCGTCAGACCAATCCGGACACCAAGGAGGCGGTCTATGCTTCCCTGCAGGCCGATGCCGGCCGAGCGCTGCAGGCGATCGAGCGCGGCGGCGGCGAGGTGGTCGAGATCAAGGGCAAGTCGCACGAGGAAGATGCGCACGATCGACGCGCCTTCCTCGCCGAGCGTTATGCCGCGCTGTCACCGGCCGAGCGTGCCAGGACGCTGCTCGCCGACCCCTCGCGCGCGGGCAGCAAGGAACTGAACGAGCAGGTACGCGAGGCGATGCGGGCGCAAGGCGAGCTGTCCGGCCCGGCGCTCGCGCTCGACATCCTGGTGCCGAAGGGCCTGACCACGGGCGAGCAGAAGCAGCCCGTGTTCTATGCCCGCGGCGACATCGTCGCCTTCCGCCGCGATCTGGCACCCCACCAGCAGGACCGGCTCGAGAAGGGTGTCTACTACACCGTCGCCGGCACCGACCAGCATGGCGGCCGCATCCAGCTGCAGAAGGCGGACGGCAGCTTCGTGATCTGGCGACCCGGCAGTCACGGTGCGCGCGATGCCGAGATCTATGGCCGCGAGCAACGCGAGCTGGCTGCCGGCGACCGGATCACCTGGACGAAGGCCCTGCCGGACATCGGTATCGCCAACGGTCAGAAAGCCACCGTCGCCGCGGTCGATCCGGCTCGAGGCAGCTTCACGATCGAGCAGAACGGCAAGCGGATCACGCTCGATGCCGGCTCGACCGAGGCCCGGCATCTCGAGCACGCCTATGCCCAGACCGCCATGAAGCTGCAGGGCAAGACCGCCGAGCGGGCACTGATCCATGCCGAGCATTGGCGCCTCAACCTGATCAACCAGCGCAGCTTCTATGTCCTGATCTCGCGCGCCAAGGACGGGGTCGTGCTGGCGACCAGCGACCGGGCCGGCCTCGTCGAGGCCATTCGCGAGCGCTCGGGCGAGCAGCAGGCGGCCCTGGACCGGCTCGAGGCCAGGCAGGCACCAGAGATCGCCCGGGCCGCGATGCAGGAAGTCACCCAGGAACGCGAGCGGGAACGCCAGCAGCAACACGAGCAGCAGCAGCAGCGCGAGCGTGCGCTGCAGCAGCAGCGGGAGCGCACCGACGACGACACGCGCAAGCCCAAGCCCGGCGGCCGTGACGCCGATCTCGGCCAGGAGCGTGACGGGCCGTCCACCAGCCGGCAGCAGGACCGCGATTACGACGACGACATGGGCTACTGACGCCCCGCCGCCCGCTCCAGGCCTGCTGCCTCGAGCCGGAAAAGCAACCTACCGAGCCACCGGCGAAGATCGCTGGCGTGATTGTTGCTTATCCAATGCAGCATGATCGTGGTTCTGGGCGATCATGCTGATGAGGCTCGCAGGTGCCTGCCACGGCCTTGTCCCAGGTGCAATGCCAGGGACAGCGAGCTTTCTTTCCCAGACGTTTAGCCTCCCTGAGAAACTTGGCCGGGCCTTCGGGCCCGGCTTCTTTTCTGGCCGACGCGGCTGGGAGCCGCTGCCCGGCCGCCTCTGGGCAACGACAAAGCCATAAAACGTTTTAAGTATTCAGTGGCAGGCGCGTGCAGACATAGCCGGAACGGAACTCGATCATCCTTCTCGCGGCTGGCAAGAGAGAAATCGATCGTGCATCTTTAAAACATTCCAGGTAGAGAAGATTGCGGCTTACTGCCTAATTCCTGCCTTGTGCAAGGATCTCTTGGCTTGCTGCTGAGCCTTTGCCATAAGACGACAACGGCGAAGGCGCCAAGCAAGCTCGGGGAGGAGCAGCATGATCAAGGTCGAGGAAGGCCCCGCCGGCATGGCGGCGGCAGGCCGAGTCCTGTCGCAGCGTGAAGGCAGCATACCCCGCGACCTGATCGAGCCACGGCCGGGCGGCTCGGCTGCGGCCGAGATCGGCCGTGCGTTGCTGGCCGTGGCGCATGCGCAGATCCGCCACCAGGTCGACACCCTGCGCGCGCTCACCGAGGCTGTCGAGGGTGATGGGGCGGGCAAAGCCGTCGACTGGAACCGGGTCCTGCAGAGCCAGGACCGGATCCTGCAGGCCAGCCAGGAACGGATGGTGCAGCTGCACCGGCGCTATCTCGAGCTCAGCCGGGCGGTGGGCATGGCGGTGGCCAGCCGGCGCCGGCCGGAACAGGTGAGCTGAGCGCCCCTACCGCACCAAGTGCATATGAATTCAAGCGTCTAGCATCGGTGCGGTCCGCACCATCCCCAGGAACGTCCGCACACTTCTCCCAAGAACTGTGGATAAAGTCCTGCGGACCCGATGGTCAACGACGATCGGCTACGCCTTGCGCTTCCTGGCCCGCGTTGTACATCCGAGCGACCGCAAAGGACCTCGAGCCCAGGGATGGATGGATGGACGAAGCGAGCGCGCCGCCGGAACTGTTGGACCTGACCACGGCGATCGTGGTGGCCTATGCCGGTAGCCACACGCTGCCCGCGGGCGAGCTGCCGCGGCTGATCAAGGACGTGTTCGCGACGCTGCGTGATGCCGGCGCGGCGCCGCCAGAGCCGCCGGCCGACACCTTGGTGCCGGCGGTGCCGGTCAAGAAGTCGGTCATGCCGGACCACCTTGTCTGTCTCGAGGACGGCAAGAAGCTGAAGATGCTCAAACGGTACCTGGCGACGCGCTACAACATGACGCCGGCCGAGTACCGGCAGCGCTGGGGGCTGCCGGACGACTATCCGATGGCCGCACCGTCCTATGCGGCCATGCGCTCGAAGATGGCCAAGGATTTGGGGCTCGGCCGCAAGCCGGCGGCAACGACACCGGCGCCCGAGCCGGCAGCAGCTCCCGAGCCGGCGCCGGTGGCAGCCCAACCGGCGCGACGGGTATACATGCGCAAGCGGGCCAAGGCGACCGCATGAGCGGTGGGTGGCAGGCCGCGCTCGACCCC
>JBATRI010000550.1:0-4184 GCA_049292515.1 Geminicoccaceae bacterium | reverse complement strand
GTGGCGGTGCCCAGCGCGGCGGCGGCCAGCACCGCCAGCATCGGCTCGATACCCTGCAGGATCTCGACGTCGGCCTGGCTGAAGCCGCCCGCACGATGGGTGATCCAGGACGAGTAGATGCTGGTCCCCTCGCCCAGCGTGACGCCGGCGGCGAGCTGGGTGCGCAGCGCCAGATAGTCCGTGGCGCCTTCCGCCGCGAACCCGGCCAGCACGGCATAGGTCCGCACCCCCTCGCCTCGCTCCAGGCGGCAGCGCAGCAGGGTGGATTCGTCGAGCTGCAGGCGATGAAACGGGCTGTGCCGCCAAGCTTCGTTGCCGCGGACGGCGGGGCGGGCGGTATCGTCGAGATAGGCCCCCCGATCCGCCCGCCAGATGACCAGTGTCGCATCGAGCAGCGGATGGACCAGCAAAGCACCCACCGTGGCGCGGACCAGCGGCACGCCGGCCGCGACCAGGGCGCGGCACAGGCCCTCCAGCAGCCCCGCGGGCGACTTCCCGGCGATCGCATCGGCGACGAGAACGGCGGCGAGTTGCGCGTCGATGGCTGGGCGGGGCATACGCTGCATAGTAGCTCGGATGCCCTGCATGGCTATATCTCCCGGAACGGGCTGCGCGAGCGGATGTGGGTGCGTGGCGGAGGAGGTTCCGATGTGCGGGCTGTGCAGCATGTTCGGCGGCGCCGACCACTGGACCGAGCAGTCCGGAGCCTCGGGCTTGGATCGGGCGGCCGAGCGGCGCTACCGACTCGAGGTCGCCAGTGCCGTGCTGGAGCTGTTCGGCGTGGGCTGCGCCGAAAGTCAGGGTCGACTGACGCTCAGCGGCCCGACCGGGCGGAGCGTGGTCGTGGACCATCTGGGGGCATTGTGGCCGGCGGCCGAGAAGCTGGCCGGGCGCGCCATCGATCCGCTCGACCCTGCCGTGATCGAGCGGGTGGAGCGGCTGGCACGATGATCCGCGAGTGGCGCAGCGTCACCGCCAGCGTGCTGACCGGGTTCCTCGGCAGCGGCAAGACCTCTTTGCTGAAGCGACTGCTGGCGCAGCCGGACCTGCGCGGCACCGCCGTCCTCATCAACGAGTTCGGCGAGATCGGGCTCGACCATCTGCTGGTCGAGGTGGTCGACCAGGAGGTCGTGCTGCTGAAGAGTGGCTGCGTCTGCTGCTCCATCCGCGGCGACTTGCGCGATGGGCTCGACCGTCTCCATGCCAGGATGGAAAGGGGTGAGGTCCAGCCGTTCGAGCGGGTGGTGATCGAGACCACCGGGCTGGCCGACCCCGTGCCGATCGTCGCCGGCTTCTCGACCGACCCGTCGCTGCGCTGGCATTTCAAGCTGGGCGCGGTGGTCACCGTGGTCGACGCGGTCAACGGTGCCGCCAATCTCGACCGGTTCGAGGAGGTGGCCCGCCAGGTGGCGCTGGCCGATCGTCTGGTGGTGAGCAAGGTGGATCTCGACCCGGCTGGCGCGGCGAGCCTGGCGCGACGCCTGGCCGACCTCAACCCCACGGCCACGCTGCACCTGTCGGCCGAGTCCGACCCGGCGCCGTCGTGGCTGCTGTCGGGCGACGCCAACCGAACGGGCACCGTGGAGCTCGGCCCGCACGCCGCGGGCGCGGCCCATGCCCACCATGCCGGTGGCATGGTCACCTTCTGCCTGACCGCCGACATCCCGCTCGACTGGGCCGCGTTCGGCCTCTGGCTGTCGCTGCTGCTGCATCGGCACGGGGCGAACGTCCTGCGGGTGAAGGGCCTCCTGCAGGTGCGGGGCATCGACCGGCCCGTGGTCGTGCAGAGTGTCCAGCACCTCGTGCACCGGCCGCTTCATCTCGAGCAATGGCCGGAGGGCAGGCCCCGGACCCGGCTCGTCGTCATCGGCCGCCGGCTCGACAGAAGCGCCATCGAACGCTCCTTCCATGCCTTCTGCAAGGTGCAGCGGCCGGCGCACGAGACCGCTCTCGGCATCGGATAGCCAGCCCACGGCGGAGATGCTACGGGATAAGGTGATATAATCCGGCGACGACCGGGCATCAGGGAGAACAAAGGGATGCGGAAGGTCATGCTCGGGGCGAGCGCGCTCGCCCTCGTCACGTTCACCGACCAGGGTGCGATGGCGCAATCCGGCGCCCTGTCCAAGGCGGTGGGCGGCTACACTTTCGAGGACGCCGTCAAGGAAGCCCCGGGCACCAAGGACTTCCACAGCAAGGACGGCAAGCTCACCTTCGCCATCGTCACCCATACCGCCGGCAACGGCTTCTTCGACCCGGTCTATGTCGGCGCCAAGCTGGCGGCCGACATGGTCGGCGTGAACCTGCTGATGCTGGGCTCGGAAGCGCCGGTCGACGATATTCCGCGCGAGCTCGAGATCATCAACCAGGTGGTGCAGGACCCGACCATCGACGGCCTGATCATCACCACGCCGCAGGCCGGCGCCTACAACGACATCGTCAAGAAGATGCTGGACGCCGGCGTGCCGGTCGCCACCACCAACAGCTATGACGGCACGCTCTACGACCGCTCCGCCATCAGCCACACCGGCCAGGATGCGACCGCTGCCGCCATCGGCGGCGAGGCCCTGGCCAGGTGCATCCTGGACGGCGGCGTCCAGGGCGGCTCGATCGTGTTCCCGAACACCACGACGCTGGGCAATGTCGAGGTCAACAACCGGATCACCGCGGCCTTCACCGCCACCGTGGCGACGCTGGCCGTGGCCGGCAGGCTCGGCGACTTCAAGGTCGACGCCGGCCCGACCAACATCGGCATCGACGTCGACGCCAACAACCCGGTGGGCTCGATCGTCAGCCTGATCGAGAGTCGCGGCGACGTGGTCGGGATCATGGGGGCGAACGGCTTCGTCACCCCGGCGATCGGCGATGCCGTGGCCCAGCTCAAGATCGGCGACAAGATCTGCTCCTACGGCTTCGACCTCGGCCCCAAGCAGCAGGAGCAGATCCGCAGCGGCGCGCTCGACGGTGCTCTGGGCCAGCAGCCCTTCCTGCAGGGTTTCTGGCCGGTGATGCAGCTCTATCTGCAGATCGACCGCGGCATCGCGGCCGCCAAACTGGACACCCGCGCGCAGCTGGTGACCAAGGACGACGTCGACAAGGTCGGCAAGCGCTTCGAGAACTGAGCCGATGGCGGCGCCGGCCGACACCTTGCCGGGCGGGCGGGGGGCTATGGCCTCCGCCCGCTTCGGTGGCTTCGCCTATGGCTGGGAGTTCGGCCTCCTGGTGGTGATGGCGCTGCTCTACCTGCTCGGCACCGCCATCAACCCGCGCTTCTTCGGCGACCTCACGGCCCTGCAGTCGGTCCTGCGCGACGCCGCGCGCTACGGCGTGATGGCCGTCGGCATGACCTTCGTCATCGTCAACCGCGACCTCGACCTGTCCGTCGGCTCGACGCTCGGGCTCGTGGCCGTGCTGTTCTCCATCGCCTACGCGCCCTCGCACCACGATCTGCCGGCATGGGCCGGGGTGCTGATCTGCCTCGCCGCCGGCTCGGCCGTCGGCCTGCTGAACGGGGTGCTGGTCACCTATCTCAAGGTGCCCTCGTTCATCGCCACGCTGACCATGCTGTTCATCGGCCGCGGCCTCGTGCTCGGGCTGACCGGCGGCCAGACCATCGCCTACGAGGTCAAGGCCCGGGAGTCCGCCTTCTTCGCCCTCGGCCAGGGCAACGCGCTGGGCTTCAACAACCAGATCCTGGTCTTCCTGATCGTGGCGGTCGTGGGCGGGGTCGTGCTCGCCCGGACCCGCTGGGGCTACGAGACCTATGCCGTCGGCGGCAGCGCGCAGGCAGCCGAGTATGCCGGCATCGACACGCGCCTGGTGCGCATCCGCGGTTTCGTGCTGGCGGCCTTGTGCGCCACGCTGGCCGGGCTGATGAACGTCGCCCAGGACAAGGGCGTCACCTCCCAATACGGCCTGGGGGCGGAGCTGATCGTGATCGCCGCCGTGATCGTCGGCGGCGCCTCGATCCTGGGCGGGCGCGGCCGGGTGCTGGGCTCGTGCCTGGGTGCGGTGCTGGTCGTGCTGATCGACAAGGTGCTGCGCGAGGGCGTGCCCGTCACCCGGATGCTCAAGGTCGGCGACACCGAGCTGCCGGTGCAGGCGATGGCCTCGCTGCCGCCCGGGGCCGTGCCGGCCTTTCTGGGGCTGATCCTGCTGGGGGCGGTGCTGATCGAGCCGTGGAT
>JBATRI010000549.1:0-5014 GCA_049292515.1 Geminicoccaceae bacterium | reverse complement strand
ACGGCCGACCCCGTTGACGCCCCCGAGACCGCCATGGACATCGTCCTGCCGCAGCCGACGGCAGGGGGGGCCTGAAATGGAGCTGTTGCTGGCGACCGGCGTCGGGGTGTTGACCGCGGTCGGGATCTATCTGGCGCTGCGCGCCCAGACCTTCCCCCTGGTGCTGGGCCTGACCTTCGTGTCGTACGCGGTCAACCTGTTCCTGTTCGCCATGGGCCGGCTGGAGGTCGGCTTGCCGCCGATCATCAGCAAGTCGGCCGAGGCCTATACTGATCCCCTGCCGCAAGCCTTGGTGTTGACCGCGATCGTGATCGGATTCGGGATGACCGCCCTGCTCGTGGTGCTGGCTCTGCGGGGCTATCTCGAAACCGGGCGGGACCATGTCGACGGCTTGGCCGGTCGCCCGGAGGCGGGCCCTTGAACCACTGGCTCATCGCACCGGTCATCCTGCCGGCGCTGATGGCGCCGTTCATCGTCACGGCGGCCCGCCACGACATCGTGCTGCAGCGCGTGTTCTCGATCACGTCCACGGTGGCGCTGCTGGCCATCGCCATCGGGCTCTACGGGCTCGCGGCCGACGGTGTGCCCCGCCCCTACGCGCTGGGCAACTGGCCTGCACCGTTCGGCATCATCCTCGTGCTGGACCGGCTGTCGGCGCTGATGCTGCTGCTGACCGCCATCCTGGCCGTGGTCGTGGTGATCTATGCCGCCAGTGGCTGGGACAAGCGGGGCCGCCACTTCCATGCGCTGCTCCAGTTCCAGCTCATGGGCGTCAACGGCGCCTTCCTCACCGGCGACCTGTTCAATCTGTTCGTCTTCTTCGAGGTGCTGCTGATCGCATCCTATGGCCTGATGCTGCACGGGGCCGGCCCCCGACGCATCACCGAGGGCCTGAAATACGTGGCGATCAACCTCGCCGGCTCGACGGTGTTTCTGTTCGCCGTCGGCCTGATCTATGCGGTCACCGGTACGCTCAACATGGCCGATCTGGCGCTGAAGGTGCCCCTGGTGCCGGAGGCCGATCAGGCCCTGCTGCGCCTCGGGGCGGCCCTGCTGCTGATCGTGTTTGCGATCAAGGGCGCGCTGGTGCCGCTGCATCTGTGGCTGCCCGGCACTTATGGCGCAGCCTCGCCACCGGTGGCGGCTCTGTTCGCCATCATGACCAAGGTCGGTGTCTACGCCATCCTGCGCGTCTACATCCTGATCTTCGGCAGCGACGCCGGTGCCGCTGCATGGATCGCGGCGCCCTACATTCTGCCCGCGGCCGCCGTGACCTTGGCCGTGGGCATGATCGGGGTGCTGGCCAGCCGCACCCTCACCGCACTCGCGAGCTATGCGTTGATTGGCTCGGTGGGCACGCTGCTGATTGCCGTGGGGCTGTTTACTGAAAGCGGCACGGCTGCGGCCCTGTACTACATGGCGCACAGCACGCTGGCCGGTGGGGCACTGTTTCTGTTGGCCGATCTCGTCGCCCGCCGCCGCGGTGGCGCCGGCGACCGGCTGGCGGCGGCGCCACCCTTCGCCCAGCTCGACCTGTTGGCCGGTCTGTTCTTCCTGGCGGCGATCGCCACGGTAGGTCTGCCCCCGCTGTCGGGCTTCATCGGCAAGCTGCTGATCCTGGACACGCTGCTGGGGCAACCCGGCTGGCCATGGCTGTGGACGGTCGTGCTGGTCGGCAGCCTGATCGCCGTGGTCGGTTTCGCCCGGGCCGGCAGCGTCGTGTTCTGGAAGTGCGAAGCGGAGCGCGGCGCCCACGAGCCCACTCGCCCGCTGCACGATACGGCCGCCTTGTGCGCCACCGTCGCGCTGGTGGCGGCTCCAGCCCTGCTGGCGCTGTTCGCCGGCCCGGCGATGACGGCCATGGATGCAACGGCGCAGCAGCTGTTCAAGCCCGCCCTCTACATCGAGGCCGTGCTGGGTAGCGGCACGCAGCTGGCCGTAAGGTAGGGCACGGGCATGCGCGCAGTCCTCCCCCATCCGCTGCTCTCCCTGACGCTGACGCTGGTCTGGATGGCGCTGGCCAACGAGGTCAGCCTGGGCTCGCTCGTCATGGGGCTGATCCTGGGCGTGCTGGTGCCGATCGGTACCGCCGCGTTCTGGCCCGACCGACCCCGGGTCCGTCGCCCACTCAAGATCGTCGAGTACGGTCTGGTCGTGCTCTACGACATCGTCGTGGCCAACCTGCAGGTGGCCCGGCTGATCCTGTTTGTGCCGAACGACCAGCTGCGCTCGCGCTACGTGACCATCCCCCTGGCCCTGACTTCGCCCGAGGCCATCACCGTGCTCGCGGGCACCATCACCATGACCCCGGGCACGGTCAGCGCGGAGCTCTCCGCCGACGGCGGGGCCCTTCTGGTCCACGGTCTCGACGTGCCCGATCCCGACGCGCTCGTGGCGGAGATCAAGGCCCGCTACGAAGCCAGGTTGATGGAGATCTTCGCATGATCCAGGCCGCGGTGATGATCGGTGGCATAGCCGTGGGGCTGGCCATGCTGCTCAATCTCTACCGGATGGCACTGGGGCCGGACATCGTCGACCGGGTGCTGGCGTTCGACACATTGTCGGTCAATGCCGTGGCGCTCATCGTGCTGATCGGCATTGGCCTGGGTTCCGACCTGTTCTTCGAGGCGGCACTCTTGATCGCCATGCTGGGCTTCGTGTCGACGGTGGCCTTGTGCAAGTACATCCTGCGCGGCGACGTGATCGAGTAGTGCGATGATCGATTTCTTGCTCCAGCTCGTGGTGGCCATCCTGATCCTGGCCGCCAGCTTCTTCCTCCTGGTGGGTTCGTATGGCTTGGTCAAGCTGCCGACCCTGATCCAGCGCCTGCACGCCCCCACCAAGGCCGCGACCCTCGGGGCCGGGGGCCTGCTGCTGGCCTCGATGCTCTATTTCTGGGCCGTGCGGGGCCATTTCTCGTTCCACGAGCTGCTGATCACGCTGTTCCTGTTCCTCACCGCCCCGATCACCGCGCACATGCTCGCCAAGGCGAACCTGCTGCGGCGTAAGCGCGAGGCGGCAGCGCTGCCCCCGACCGGCCGGCCGGCGGGGTGGGCAGCGCTGGAAGGGGCGACAGACGAGTAGACGACGACTCCACTGGCCGTCGACGACAAGAAAGAAAAATAGGACACCCGAGAACGGTATTTTGTTCCGATACAGTAAATCTGACGATCCATTGCCTCTAGGCAAACTCCAGATTGAACAATATTCCATAAGTTAGATCGAATATATTTATATTTGGTGAGTACCTTGATTGCTGACCGCAGTCGGTCGGCTGCTGTCATTGACCTGCTTCCCATGCCTTTGCCTGTGCAGATTTCCGCCTTGGCGCCTGCCGGTTTGTTGCGGAAGCCGGCACGAATCGAGCAGCACCATCCGGTTGCCCGCCCGCCGTCTCGGATGCGACCTCACAGTATTATGATACTTATGTTCTTAAAAAAATGGAATATCATACTCGTTGAATACAGTATTATAGTATGCAATCCCCAAACCAAACCGCGCATAATTCAGGTCCATTCATGTTCATAACCGAGAAACGCGTAGACTTTTCATGAATCCAAGGAAGAAAGAACGATAACATCCGTCGATTTACATGCGCACACGACGATGCGTCTGCTCATTTCTGACGGGGAACCGATGATGCACACGATTCTGGCAGCTCTCATATTGCTTTGCCTGACGGGTCAAACGGCCTTGGCCGACCCCACTTGGCGATCCGGAGGCAATGGACAGGCAGCCGACAAGTTCGCGGCATGGCGAGGCGCGCCGCTCGGGATGGTCACGGGCTGGGCGCCATGGGACAACTGGGACAACATGTTGAGCTACATGAGCGGCAGCAACCCGCGCAAGCTGCGCTCCCTGTCCTCGAACGTCAGTATCGGCGTCGGGCTGTTTCCCAAGAGCGGCGGCAATCTGTCCGACTGCGCCGCCAACCGATACGCCACGAATCATCGCAACATCGGCAGCCGCCTTGCGGCCAACGGCGTCGGCGATGCCGAGATCCGCTTGGGCTGGGAGGCCAACGGCTCCTGGTACCCCTGGACCGCCGTGGGCAGGTCCGCGAGCGACTGGAAGGCCTGCTTCACCAATGCCGCCAGGGCGCTCAAGCTTGGCGGGTCCGAGCTGCGGATCACATGGCACATGGCCAAGCGGGGCCAGGTCAACGTCACCACGATCTGGCCGGATCAGGCACCGATCACCAATGTCGGCGTCAGCCACTATGACGACAGTCAGGCCCGCTTCGGCACGGAGACCGTGAGTGGCAGCCCCTGGGGTCTCCGCGCCTGGCTGAACTTCGCCCGCAGCAAGGGGAAGAAACTGGAGATGGCGGAGTGGGGCGTCGGCCGGAGCGGCGACAACCCGGCCTATATCGAGAGCATGTACGAGTTCTTCCGCGCCGCCGGCGACGGGCTGGCGCACGAGAGCTACTTCAACGCCGGCGAATCCACGCTCTACCCGTCGACGAGACTGTCCAGATCGGCCCAGCGCTACCGCGATCTGTTCTAGCAGCCTGCCGATACTCGCCAAGCGAGCCGACAGGTAGACCTGAAGGCTCGCCTGGCAGCGGTGACGACTGGCTGGTGGGGGCTGGGTTCGGGTGCATGGTAGGGCCATATCCCAGTGGCCAATCCCAACTCCAAGACTGCGCCATGCCACCCACCAGCCACCGCTTCACCGACGACGGCCAGATTCCCAACCACCCGGACCTGCCACTGCTCGTCTATGCGAGCATCCTTGGTTCCGACCCCGGCGACCGCGCCACCGCCTTCGAGGCGCTGTTCAGGCAGCACGGCTGGGGCGGCATGTGGCGCAACGGGATCTACGGCTTCCACCACTATCACAGCACGGCGCACGAGGTGCTGGGCATCGCCGCCGGGCGGGCAAAGGTCCGCTTCGGCGGCGAGCACGGCACCACCCTCGACATCGAGGCCGGCGACGCCGTGCTGATCCCGGCCGGCGTCGGCCACTGCAACCTCGGCGCCAGCGCCGATCTGCTGGTCGTCGGCGCCTACCC
>JBATRI010000548.1:0-4298 GCA_049292515.1 Geminicoccaceae bacterium | reverse complement strand
CGTCGAGGCGGCGCAGCACCGCCTCGACGCGTGCGGTCAGCTCGCGCGGCTCGAACGGCTTGGCCATATAGTCGTCGGCGCCGGCCTCGAGCCCGGCCACCCGATCGATCGAGTCGCCGAGCCCGGTCAGCATCACGATCCCGGGCTCGACGGCGAGGGTGCGCAGCCAACGGGCCACCGCCAGCCCGTCCTCGTCGGGCAGGGTCAGATCGAGCACGATCAGGTCGGCCGGCTGCCGTGCCAGCTGGCGCCGCAGGCCCGCGGCGTCGCGGGCCATGCGCACCTGGTGTCCGGCCATGCCCAGCATGTCTGCCACCATCTGGCAGACGGCCAAATCGTCGTCGACCGCAATGAGATCCGCGATGGCCTAAACCTCGTCGCCGGGGCGGGCAGATAGGTTACCGCGCCGTTAACCCAACCGCAAGGCAGCTATGGCACGGGAGACAATGTGCTACCAGCGTTCGCATCGTCCGCATTGCGACAATTGCAACGAACTTTCTGCCATCCTGCGATTTTGCTGCGACCCGCGGCGCCGAAATTTTGTGCACGGGCTTGCTGGATCGGCCAGCCGCCCCGCAACGGAGGATCCAAACATGTCGAGCATGAAACAAAAAGTGCTGGTGGCGGCGGGCTGCATCCTCGGCGCTGCCGGTTCGGGCACCTTCAACGCGGCGCTGGCGGGCGTCGACATTCCAGGCAGTGCCAGCACGACGGCGGTACTGCCGCTGGGGCCCGGCGGCATCGCCTGCGAGGTCAACGCCCCGTTCGATTCCGACTGGTACAAGGTGGCGCTGACCAAGGACCAGTCCTACGCGGTCCGGCTGTCCCTGGGCGACGACGAGGCCTTCCGGGTTGCCGTGCGCGACAGCACGGGCACCATCGTCGTCAGCGCCAGCGGCGACAACGAAGCGCCTACCGGGGTGGAGTTCCGGGCCGCCTACACCGGCAAATATTTCGTCGAGCTGAAGGATCAGGCTGGCTACTCGTCGGTCGATTACTGCAAGGTCGCCATCGCCAAGGATTGCGCCAACGATCTCGGCACGCAATGCAAGCTTCCGCTCAACGTCGCTACCCCCGGCACCCTGTTCTCGCCGAAGGATACCGACTACTGGAAATTCCCTGTCGTCGGCGGCAAGAAATATCGGGTGACCATCGTGACACCGGACCCTAACGACGACGCAATCGATCTGCAGGCGCTGGTATTGAACAGCAAGGGCAGTGCGGTAAGCAGCTGCTACACGCAGCAGGCGGGTACCAAGGAAACCTGCACGACACCACCGGCAACTGCGACCGCGAAGGGCTTCTTCTTCGTGAAGATACCCGAGAATTTCTTTGCCAAGTCCTACACGCTGAGCGTGAAGTCCAACTGAGCGACATCCTTCGAACTCCATGCCTCGACTGCCGTACACGTGCCATCGTGACGGAGTCGAGGCCGGGAATGTGACCGCCAAGCCCTCGTTGGCACTTTTCCAAGCTGGCCCAATGTGGCTACATCGGCGTCATGCGGGGGCGCCGATCACGGCCAATATTAGGTATCATGCATTGAGCTCGGGCGGGCGAGGGGCGATGTGGCGGGTGGCGTCGGCGGAGCCGGTCGGGGCCAGTAAATGAGCCTGCCGGACGGATCACCAAACATTGCCGGTCGATCGATCCTGATCGTCGACGACGAGGCGGAGCTCCGGGCGCTGCTCGTGGCCTATCTGGGACCGCGCGGGCTGGTCGTGCACGAGGCCGTTGACCGCCCGACCATGTGGGCGCAGCTGGCCGCGCATCCGATCGGCTTGGTCATCCTGGATGTCGGGATCGGCACCGAGTGTGGCCTCGATCTGCTGGGCGAGCTGCGGGCGCGCGGCCATGGTGTGCCGGTCATGATGCTGACCGGCCGGGATGGCCTCGACGATTGCTTGGCCGGCCTCGGGCGCGGGGCCGACGACTATGTCACCAAGCCGTTCCAGCCGCGCGAGCTGCTGGCGCGCATCAATGCCGTGCTGCGGCGCGTGCCCGTCGCCGGGCAACGGCCCACCATCGCACGCGGCTCCGCACCGCCACCCCCCATCCGCCTGGGCCGCTGCCTGCTCGATGCCGCCAGTGGCCGCCTGACCGCGGTCGAGGGCGGTGCCGAGGTCCCGCTCACCAGCATGGAGCTGGAGCTGCTGCGCACCATGCTGCGTCATCCCGGCATCCCCCTGTCGCGCGACCGGCTCAGCGAGCTGGCGCACGGGGTCGAGGCCAAGGCTGGGGCGAGAGGCATCGATTCGCTGGTCATGCGCCTGCGCCGGCGCCTGGAGGTCGACCCCGCCGAGCCTCTGGTGCTGCGCACGGTACGCGGCCAGGGCTACCTGCTCTCACCCGGCGAGCCCTAGGGCGGCCTGCTGCTGCGATCTCTGGCCGGGGCGTTTCGCCTCCTGCGCCTGATTTGCACCACTGGCGGCCCATGTGCCCGTTTCACACTAGGCAAGCCGGCCTGGTTCGTCATGCAGCGAAGGTCATGCCGCGAGCTGCGCAAAGTTGGCGTGGGCGATCATCAGCCACTGTCCGGCTTCCTTGCGGAACACCGACAGCCGAGGGGAGATGCCGCTGACCGGGGTGCCGTCGATGGTCTGCTCGGTCTCGATCTTGTAGCGGACAACCAGTGTCCCGCTGCTGCCGGTCGCCATGATATCGCTGAACTTGGGCCGGGCCGCATGCTTGGGGAGCGCTTTGAGGTAGCTCGCCTTATCGTGACCGACACCATTGGACCGCAGGATCTGAAACTCCTCCGCCAGAACCTTGTCGACGACGGCAGGATCGCCAGTGACCAGCGCATCCACCCAGGGATCGAGAGCTGCAAGCGCATCCGCCTCGGAAACCTCGGCTTGCGCCTGTGCCATGTTGCCCGCCAAAGCCGATGCCGTTCCCACGAGAACGAGCCCGAGAGCCAAGTCACGCCTGGTGGACATTGCAAACTCCTTTTGTCGCCCTGCATTCCCTGGATGGGCTCGGCCGGCAACCAAAACGGTGCGCCTTACCCAATCGCTGGTCAACCGAAACGAGTAGGCGTTGCCATGCGACGCGCAGCCGGCGCTTACCTGATAGCGGGAGTTTCGGGGACCTGGCGCAATCGCACTAGGTTCCCGAAACTCATTGAAGCCCGAGAGGCTGCGCTGTGTCGCATAGGTTGTGGCTCATCAGGAGATGATACCTTCAGGGTTTTTCTTCATCATGCTCGCATAGGCTGCCGCCATCCTTTCAGTCTCCTCGATATAGGAGCCTATACGTGGACGGGCTCTAATCAAGTCATACAATTTCGTTATCAATGGCAATCTGTTGCAGACTTCGTTGCGTCCAAGCCACGCCACCCAGTAGCTCAGGTAGGAATCCACAAGGGAAAATCGTGTTCCAAGTGTGTGGGGTCCGCTTTGCGCCAGCCGATCATTTATTACTGCCAGGCGGCTAAGAATAAACGCTCTTGCTAGATCTTGAATATTGGTATTGTCCTCTCTCCTTGGTGAATACCGGTGAGGATAATGGAAGCGCTTCATCTCCGATTGAATGTCGCTAGCAAGATAGAAGATCGTGGAAAGAAAGAGGCCTTGAGCTGGATCCGTCAAGGGAGGAGCCAGATCCGTGAGCCCGTGTCGATCAGCGAGATACACCATCAGCGCGGCTGTTTCATACAGTGCCTGTCCATCAGGCGTGATCATCACAGGCACCAAGCCGGCCGGGTTGATAGCCAGGAATTCAGCCGTCCTGTGCTCGGCCTTCAAGATATCGATCTTTCTGAGCTCGTACTCGAGCCCACCTTCCTCGAGAATCCATTGGACCAGCACAGATCTAGTGAAGTCGCCCCCATAGAGAATGTACATGGTCGCGCCCCAAAGAGACTGACGTTAACAGCTTACACAGTGTGCGACGAATCGTGAGCCAAGGGACGGTCAGCGTCAACGAAAGATATGCGGGGGAACTACGAGGACAACATCCCAAATAGTTGACGATTGCCCTGGCCTGGCCCACCTCGTCGCATCGCGCGATTGGAAGGCGGTGGGGCCTGGGCGATCGGCATCAGGTACCCCTACCGCCGCCGGGCACCCGCTGCGCTGGTCTCGATGCCGCGGCATGTCCACCGGAAGCACGGTTCACAGGACTTTAATCCTTGATTGCATTCAACCTATGAGCGATGGACTGGTGGATTCCCTCTGGCCAGGAGACCGCCATGCCTGCCACCCGCTCGCCCGCCCAGCAGGCCGCCGCCAGCACCAAAGGCGCCCGCTCGCACGGCCCTCGACCGCCACCAGCGCCGACGGCTGGAAGCCCTGGCG
>JBATRI010000547.1:0-1644 GCA_049292515.1 Geminicoccaceae bacterium | reverse complement strand
GTCCGTGGCCGAGCTGCGCGCGGGGCCGGTCGACGCGGCGATGCTGCGGCGGCTGGTCGATCTGGTGCGGCCGGCCGGGGGTGGGCCAAGGGTCGCCGCCAGGTGAGAGGCTGAGACCACCGGGTCGTCGAGAAACAAAGCCCGAGGGGCGGGTGCGGGAGGGGACGGGGCCGCGTCCCCTCCCGCTTCTCAGGCCGGCGTCGTGAAGCTCCCTTCGGCCACCAGCCTTGCGAACGGCCCGGTCCCCCTTGCCAGCTCGGCGAACCGGCCCTGCTCGACGATGCGGCCCTGGTCCAGGACCACGATCAGGTCGGCGTCGACGATGGTGGAGAGGCGGTGGGCGATGACGAAGGTGGTGCGCCCCTGCCGGGCGGCGTCTAGGGCCTGCTTGATGCGGGATTCGGTCTCGGTGTCGAGCGCGCTGGTGGCCTCGTCGAGGAGGAGGATGGGGGCGTCCTTGAGCAGGGCGCGGGCGATGGCCAGGCGCTGGCGCTCGCCGCCGGAGAGGTGCTGGCCGCGCTCGCCGATGACGAAGTCCCAGCCGCCGGGCTTGGCCTGGATGAAGTCCAGCGCCTGGGCTTGGCGGGCGGCGTGCTCGAGCTCGGCCAAGGTGGCGCCCGGCCGGCCGATGCGCAGGTTCTCGGCGATCGAGCGGTTGAACAGGCCGGCCTCCTGGAAGACGACCGCCATGGCGTGGCGCAGCGAGGTCAGGGTGACGGTGCGGATGTCGGTGCCGTCGATCGAGATGCGGCCGGAATCGGGGTCGCGCAGGCGCTGGAGCAGGGCCAGGGTGGTGGTCTTGCCGGAGCCGGTGGGGCCGACCAGGGCCACGGTCTGGCCGGGCTCGGCGGTGAAGGTGAGATCGAAGACGCCCTGGGTGGCGCCGGGGAAGCGGAAGGTGGTGCCCTCGAACGCGGCCCGGCCCTTGACATGGGCGAGCTCGGTGGCGCCGGGAGCGTCGCGGACGTCGCTGGGGGTCGCCAGCAGCGCGAAGAACGCCTCGACGGTGGGGGCCTGGACGAAGAAGCGGCCCAGAAAGCCGGTGAGCTGGTCGAGGCGGCCGATCAGCAGGTTGGCGAAGCCTACGAAGCTCACGATCTCGCCGACGCTGATCTCGCCGCTGCGGGCGAGGACGGCGCCGGCCGCGAAGATCACCACCATGACCACGGTGGCCGAGGCGCGGGTGAGGATGGTGAGCAGCGCCCACCAGGTGAGCACGGGGTACTGCGCCGCCAGCAGCCGGCGCATCATGCCCTGCAGCTCGGCGGCCTCGGCGCCAAGGCGCGCGTAGCTCTGGACGACGGTGACGTTGCCGATGACGTCGCCGACGCGGCCGAACACGTCCTGGTGGTGGCGCTCGACCGCCTGCTGGCCGGCCTGGGTGCGGCGGACGACGACGACGTTGACGAAGACGTAGACGATGGCAAGCGCGCCCAGCAGGCAGGCCAGCGGCACGTTCATCAGGAGGGCGGTCGGGACCAGGCAGGCGATGCCGACCAGGGCCGAGAGATGCTCGCGGAAGAAGCCGAGCCAGACCATGAACAGCGCATCGGTGCCGGCCAGCATGGTCCGCACCAGGCGGCCGGAGCCCGCCCCTGCATGGTAGGCGAGCGGCAGGGTGATCGCGCGCTCGAAGGCCATGGC
>JBATRI010000546.1:0-1838 GCA_049292515.1 Geminicoccaceae bacterium | reverse complement strand
GACCTACCCGCTCGCCGTCGGCGCCGTCGCCGCCTGCCACCAGGTCCCCCTGGCGCTCCTGCTCCCGGCCTACCTGCAGGCGTTCGCGGCCAACCTGGTCTCGGCCGCGGTCCGCCTCGTCCCCTTGGGTCAGACCGACGGCCAGCGCGCCACCGCCGCCCTCGAGCCCGTCGTGCACGAGGTGGCGGCCTTGGCCCCGTCCTGTGCGCTGGACGAACTCGGCACCGCGGCCTTCATGGTCGACCTCTGCTCGATGCACCACGAGACCCAGTACACGAGGCTGTTTCGCTCATGACCACCTCCCACCACGGGCCCTTGCGGGTCGGCATCGGCGGCCCGGTCGGCTCCGGCAAGACCATGCTGTGCGAGGTCTTGTGCAAGTCCATGCGCGACCGCTGGCGCATGGCCGTGATCACCAACGACATCTACACCAAGGAGGACCAGCGCCTGCTCACCGAGGCCGGCGCCCTCGACCCTGAGCGCATCATGGGTGTGGAGACCGGCGGCTGCCCGCACACCGCCATCCGCGAGGACGCGTCGATCAACCTCGCGGCCGTCCGCGACATGACCCGCCGCTTCCCCGACCTCGAGCTGCTGCTGATCGAATCCGGCGGCGACAATCTGGCGGCCACCTTCAGCCCCGAGCTCGCCGACCTCACCATCTACGTCATCGACGTCGCCGGCGGCGAGAAGATCCCGAGGAAGGGCGGCCCCGGCATCACGCGCTCCGACCTCCTGGTCATCAACAAGACCGACCTCGCACCTCTGGTCGGCGCCGACCTCGGCGTCATGGCGAGCGATACCCGCCGCATGCGCGGCGAGCGCCCGTTCGTGATGGCCAACCTGCGCGGCGGGGTGGGGACGGCCGAGGTCATCGACTTCATCGCCCGTGCCGGGGGGCTCGCCGCCGCGGCGTAGGGAGCCATCGGCAAACGCGAATTGACAGCGCCGCGCGGGCTCCGCCAAGCTTCCTCCCCATCAGGACAGGGAGGAAGACCATGTGCCCACCCGGCTTTCTGGCCGCACTGTGCCCCCACGGGGATCGCCGCTCGTTTCTCGGCGCCGGCACAGCCGCTGCCGCGGCCCTCGCCTATGGTGCCGGCACCTTCCCGGCGCCCGCCCGGGCGGCGACGCCGGCGACTCACAGCTTCTCCGGCGTCCATGACCTGACCCATCCGCTGTTCGAGGGCTTCCCGACGTTCGGCGGCGACAAGTGGTTCACGATGGAGCCGATGTTCACCTTCGCCAAGGAGAAGCTGAACATCAACCGCTGGACGGTGGTCGAGCACACCGGCACCCACATGGACGCCCCCCTGCATTTCACCGCCGACGGTGTCGGCGTCGACGAGATCCCGATCGCCGATCTCGTCGTACCGCTGGCGATCGTCGACATCTCCAGCCGGGCCCAGGACGACCCCGACGCCGCCCTCACGCCCGACGACATCAAGGCCTGGGAGCAGAAGCACGGGCCGCTGCCCGAGGGCTGCTGTGTCGCCATGAACTCCGGCTGGGACAAGCTGCTGATGACGCCCCGCTTCGCCGGCCGCGACGACGCCGGCAAGAATCACACCCCCGGCTTCCACGGCGAGACCGCCCACCTGCTGATGAGCGAGCGCAACGTCAAGGGCCTGGGCGTCGACACGCTGTCGCTCGACACCGGGCTCAACACCGGCCCGTTCCCGGTGCATTACGGCTGGCTCGGCAGTGGCCGCTGGGGCGTGGAATGCCTCGCCAACCTCGACACCCTGCCGCCCAAGGGGGCCATGCTGGTCCTGGGCGGGCCCACGGTGAAGGGTGGCACAGGCGGCCCCAGCCGGGTCATCGCGCTGGTGTGAGGC
>JBATRI010000545.1:0-9678 GCA_049292515.1 Geminicoccaceae bacterium | reverse complement strand
ACCGTGGGCCGCGCGCGTCGGCAGCCTCGGGGCGGACCCGGGCGGTGCCGGCGACGGCAGCTTCGACCTGATCCTGGCCAACCACAGCCTCTACTACGTGCCCGACCTGGATGCGACCGCCGCCAGGCTGCTGCGCCTGCTGGCGCCACGGGGCCGTCTGATCGCGGCCCTGCTCGACCGGCGGAATGCCCTCGCCCGCCTCTGGCGCGACGGCTTCGCCCAGGCCGGCCTGCCGTTCCCGTTCCCGCTGGCCGAGGACGCCGAGGCGGCCTTCCGCCGGCTGGGTCCGCAGGCCCGGCGCGAGACCATTCGCTACGCCGTGACCCTCCCCGACCAACCGACCGCGCGACGCCGCGTTCTGCGCTTCCTGCTCGGTCCGGAAGCCGCCCGCCGGCTGCCAGGGTCAGCCGAAAGCCTGTTCGAGCCATTCACCCGCGATGGCCGGATCCTCATCGAGACCACCTACCCGCATCTAGTCGTGCAGCGACCCGATGGCTGAGCCGGGATTGCTTGGGGTCAAGCCCTGGCGCGCCGGTCCTGGCTGGGCAGCAGCCGGGCGAGGTAGCCGCCAGTGTAGCTGCCCGGCGTGGCCGCGACCTGCTCCGGCGTGCCCTCGGCCACGATCCGCCCGCCACCCGAGCCGCCCTCCGGGCCCATGTCGACCAGCCAGTCGGCGGTCTTGATGACCTCGAGATTGTGCTCGATCACGATCACCGTGTTGCCGGTGGCGACCAGCGCGTGCAGCACCTCGAGCAGCTTCTTGACGTCCTCGAAGTGCAGGCCCGTGGTGGGCTCGTCCAGGATGTAGACGGTCTGGCCGGTGGCGCGCCGGCTCAGCTCCTTGGCGAGCTTGACCCGCTGCGCCTCGCCGCCGGACAGCGTCGTCGCCTGCTGGCCGATATGGATGTAGCCCAACCCCACCTGCTGCAGGGCCACCAGCTTGTTCCTGACCGGCGGCACGGCCTCGAAGAATCCCACCGCCTGGTCGACGGTCATGTCCAGAACGTCGGCGATCGACTTGCCGCGGTAGGTCACTTCCAGCGTCTCGCGGTTGAACCGCTTGCCCTGGCAGACGTCGCAGGTGACGAACACGTCCGGCAGGAAGTGCATCTCGATCTTGATCAGCCCGTCGCCCTGGCACGCCTCGCAGCGGCCACCCTTGACGTTGAAGCTGAACCGGCCCGGCCCGTAGCCGCGCGCCTTGGCCTCGGGCAGCCCGGCGAACCAGTCGCGGATCGGGGTGAAGGCGCCGGTGTAGGTCGCCGGGTTGGAGCGCGGCGTGCGGCCAATCGGCGACTGGTCGATGTCGACCACCTTGTCGACATGCTCGATGCCGGTCAGCGTGTCGTGCTGGCCCGGGATGACCTTGGCCCCCATCAGCCGCCGCGACAGCACGGGGTAGAGCGTGTCGACCACGAGGCTCGACTTGCCCGAGCCCGACACCCCGGTGATGCCGACGAAGCACCCCAGCGGGAAGCGGGCGGCCACGTCCTGCAGATTGTTGGCCTGGCAGCCGCTCAGCTCGAGCCAGCGCAGGTTCTTGGCCTTGCGCCGCTTGGCCGGGACCGGGATGGCGCGGATGCCGGAGAGATACTGGCCGGTGAGCGAGGCCGGCTCGTGCATCACCTCCTCGGGCGTGCCTTCGGCCACGATCACGCCGCCATGGACGCCCGCCCCCGGCCCCATGTCGATCAGATGGTCGGCGGAGCGGATCGCGTCCTCGTCGTGCTCGACCACGATCACTGTGTTGCCGAGGTCGCGCAGGTTCCGCAGCGTCTCCAGGAGCCGGTCATTGTCGCGCTGGTGCAGCCCGATCGACGGCTCGTCCAGCACGTAAAGCACGCCGGTGAGGCCCGAGCCGATCTGCGAGGCCAGCCGGATGCGCTGGCTCTCGCCGCCGGACAGCGTGCCGCTGTCGCGGGCGAGCGTCAGGTAGGAGAGCCCCACCTTGTCGAGGAAGCCCAGTCGCTCGCGGATCTCCTTGAACACCCGGGCGGCGATCTCCTGCTGCTTGGCGCTGAGCTGGCCGGGCAAGGAGGCGAACCATGCGACCGCGTCGCGGATCGACAGCTCGGTGACCTCGCCGATGTGCCGGCCGGCAATCTTGACGCACAGCGCCTCGGGCTTGAGCCGATAGCCTGCACAGGCCTCGCAGGTGGTCGAGCTCATGTAGCGCGACAGCTCCTCGCGCATCCATGCCGACTCGGTCTCGCGCCAGCGGCGCTGCAGGTTGTGGACCACGCCCTCGAACGGCTTGGTGGTCTCGAACCGGCGCAGCCCGTCCTCGAGCTCGATCCGCACCGGCTCCTTGCCGGAGCCGTAAAGGATGACCTCGCGCACCTTGGCCGGCAGCAGCTTCCACGGCGTGTCCGGGCTGGCGCCGAAATGCTTGCAGATCGAGATCAGCGTCTGCGGGTACCAGTTCATGGTCGTCGACGACCACGGCTCGACCGCACCCTTGGCCACGGATTTGTCGGGGTCGGGGACCACGAGTTCCGGGTCCATCAGCATCTTGCGGCCGAGCCCGTCGCAGGTCGGGCAGGCACCGTAGGGATTGTTGAAGGAGAACAGCCGCGGCTCGATCTCGGGCAGCGTGAAGCCCGACACCGGGCAGGCGAACTTGGCCGACATGGTCAGGCGCTCGCCGCTGTCGGCGTTCTCGGCCACGCACAGCCCGTCGGCGAGGCCGATCGCGGTCTCGATCGATTCGGCCAGCCGCTGTGCGAGGTCCGGCGCGGTCACCACCCGATCGACCACGACCTCGATCTCGTGCTTGCGCTTCTTGTCCAGCGCCGGCACCGCATCCAGGTCGTGCATCTCCCCGTCGACCTTGACCCGCTGGAAGCCCTGCCGCAGCAGCTCGCTGAACTCCTTGCGGTACTCGCCCTTGCGACCGCGGACGATCGGCGCCAGCAGATAGAGCCGGGTGCCCTCCGGCATGGTCAGCAGCCGGTCGACCATCTGCGAGACGGTCTGCGCCTCGATCGGCAGGCCGGTCGCCGGCGAATAGGGGATGCCCACCCGCGCCCAGAGCAGGCGCATATAGTCGTAGATCTCGGTCACCGTGGCCACGGTCGAGCGCGGGTTCTTGGAGGTCGTCTTCTGCTCGATCGAGATCGCCGGCGACAGGCCGGTGATCAGGTCGACGTCCGGCTTCTGCATCAGCTCCAGGAACTGGCGCGCATAGGCCGACAGGCTCTCGACATAGCGCCGCTGGCCCTCGGCGTAGATCGTATCGAAGGCGAGGCTCGACTTGCCGGAGCCCGACAGGCCCGTGATCACGACCAGCTGGTGGCGCGGGATGTCGACGTCGACGCCTTTGAGATTATGCTCGCGCGCGCCGCGAATCCGGATGAAATCGTCCATGTCGTCGGCTCAATCGGGACGGGGTTCGCGGTGTGCCGTGCCGAGCGCTATGGCCCGCCGGCTCGATGTACGCTTAAATGCGGTCAACGGTTCTCCCTAACAAGGTATCAGCGTGTCATGGCCGGCAGCGTCAACAAGGTGATCCTCGTGGGCAATCTCGGCCGCGATCCCGAGGTGCGCCACACCCAGAACAACCAGAAGGTCGTCAACATGCGGATCGCCACCTCGGAGCGGTGGCGGGACCGCCAGTCGGGCGAGAACAAGGAGCGCACCGAGTGGCATAGCGTGGTGATCTTCAACGAGAACCTGGCCGACATCGCCGAGCGCTACCTGCGCAAGGGCAGCTCGGTCTATGTCGAGGGCCAGCTGCAGACCCGCAAATGGACCGACCAGAGCGGACAGGAGCGCTATTCCACCGAGGTCGTGCTGTCCCGGTTTCGGGGCGAGCTGACCCTTCTCGGCGGCCGTGGCGACAGCGGTGGCGACATGGGCGGGTCGTCCGATTATGGCGAGGAGTCCTACGGCGGCAGCCCGGCACCGCGCTCGGCGCCGGCAGGCCGTGGTGCGACATCGGGCCCGGGCGGCGGGCGCAGCAAGGCGCCGAGCATCGCCGACGAGCTCGACGACGACATTCCGTTCTGAGCCACGGTAGGAGTTCCAGGTCGAGACAGCGGCAATTCGGCACGAACGCGAACTTTCAATTGCCGCTGGTTGATGGGAAACTGCTTCCTCAGCCCGGTAATCGTGGCGTTATCCAGATGATGCTGATGGCGCCACTGCCGGGAATTGGGGGGTAGTGGATGAACATCGAGACGATCCTGTCGGCGAAGGGCTCTGAAGTCCGGACCGTCCGGCCGGAGACCGTGATCGCCGAAGCCGTGCGCCGGATGCGTAGCGAGCGCGTCGGCGCGCTGGTCGCTTCCGAGGATGGCGCTACCATCGTCGGCATCATTTCCGACCGTGGCATCATGAACGCCATCGCCGACGAGGGCATTGCCGTGATGGAGCGCCAGGTCGGTGACGTGATGACCAAAGAGGTCTTCACCTGCCAGCGCGACGATCGGGTCGCCAGCATCATGGCGCTGATGACCGCCCGCCGGATTCGCCACATCCCGGTCGTCGACGGCGAGAAGCGGCTCGTCGGCATCGTGAGCATCGGCGACGTGGTCAAGCACCATCTGGACGAGATCCAGCAGGAAGCGGTCAGCCTGCGGGAATACATCAGCGCTCCTTGGTGATCGACCCGCACCGACGAACAGCGCATGGCTAGCATGCGCCGTTCAACCGGCGCTTGATCGGAACACTACCGGCGCCAACTTTGCCGCTGCGCGGGCCACTCTTCGGCACGCCAGCGGGGAAGCCGATGAGTACTGCGCACCATCCGGATAGCTCGTCGACCGCCCCGCTCGACCATGCGGCCATCCGCACGATCGTGATCGGGATCATGCTCGCCATGTTCCTGGGGGCTCTGGACCAGACCATCGTTGCGACGGCCATGCCGACCATCGGCCGTGCCCTGCACGACGTCGAACAGCTGCCGTGGGTGGTCACCGCCTATCTGCTGAGCTCGACCGCGGTCACTCCGCTCTATGGCAAGCTCAGCGACATCCATGGCCGGCGGACGATGATGCTGGTGAGCATCGGCATCTTCGTGCTGGGCTCGATCGCCTGCGCGCTGGCACCAACCATGCTGATCCTCATCCTCGCCCGCGGCCTGCAGGGCATCGGCGGTGGCGGCCTGATCTCCCTCGCCCAGACCATCATCGGCGATGTCGTGGCGCCCAAGGAGCGCGCCCGTTACCAGGCCTACTTCGCCGCCGTGTTCGTTGCCTCCAGCGTCGCCGGCCCAATCCTGGGCGGCTTCTTCGCGCAGCACCTCCATTGGTCGATGATCTTCTGGATCAACCTGCCCTTGGGCCTCGTGGCACTGCGCATGACGGACAGCACGTTGAGGCAACTGCCCCGCCACGAGCGGCCGCACCAGCTGGATCTGCTGGGTGCGGTGCTGATTGTGGCGACGACCATAGCCTTCCTGCTCGCGCTGAGCTGGGGCGGCGTGCGCCACCCGTGGCTCTCGCCGACCATTCTGGGCCTGCTGGCGGCGACCGCCGTGCTCGCGACCCTGTTCGCACTGCGGATCGCCACCGCCGAGGAGCCGTTCCTGCCGCTGTCGATCCTGCTGGAACCCGTGGTCAGCTGGGGCACCGCCACTGCGTGCTTTGCCATGGGCACGTTCATCGGGCTCTCGATCTATGTGCCCGTCTATTTCGAGCTGGCCCTGGGACTGACCGCAAGCCAGTCGGGCATGGCGCTGGTGCCGCTGATGGTCGGCGTCATTGGTGGTGCCACGCTGTCCGGACGGATGATGACGTCGCTGCGCCACTACAAGCGGCCGCCGATGCTCGGGCTGGCCGTGGCGGCGCTCGCGGCCTTCACCCTCTCGCACGACCCTGTGGCGATCCCGCTACCCCTGGTGGCGCTGCTGCTGGCGCTGGTCGGTGCCGGCATGGGGACGGTGCTGCCGGTGACGACGGTGGCCATTCAGAACGCGGTGCCCATGCACCAGCTGGGGACCGCCACCGGGGTCATGAGCTTCTTCCGTTCGCTGGGCGGCGCCATCGCCGTTGCCGCGTTCGGGGCGATCCTGTTGCGTGGGGTGCCGATGCACGGTGGTGGTGCCAGCTTCGTTCATCAGACCGGCGTGGAAGCCGCGGCACTCACAACCGTGTTCCACCAGCTGTTCCTGGCGGCGGCCGCGGGCTTTGCCGCCAGTCTGATCTGCCTCCTCGTCATGGAGGAGCGGCCGCTGCGCAGTGGTGTGTCTCAGCCGCAGGAGCCCGCCGCAGCCGGCTGAATCAGTATCAGGTCGCCTGTTCGTTCGACTGCTCGAGGACGCAACCGTCAATGCGCCAGCTACGATCGGGTTGCTGCTCCATCACGTACTGGGCTACTACCGGAACGCCATCGGAACCGACCACCAGCACACGTTGCGTCCAGCGCCCCTCGACCGGAACGAGATCGCGAAACTCGACCTCGCGTGGTCGAAAGACCGATTTGTAGCCGGCCCGGACCATGGTCATGAACGTGTCGGGGGTCTTGAAGATGCTCTGGATCGCCGGTGACGCGTAAGCGAATGCCTGGGCACTATCGTCGGCGCGAAATGCCTGAAGCTGTGCTTCGATGACGCCCCGAATGGCCGCGACGTCGGCAGGACTTGGAGGTACCGGCGTCACCGCCTGCGCCGGTGCGATCACCAGCCAAGTCGCCAGTGCAATGAGTGGAGCGGTCCACCGCATCTCTTTCCTCTCTTGCGATCCGCCGGCCGATTGGGCAAGCAACTAGACGGAAGTTTAGGTCGACAAGATTGCCGAAGGAAGTTGCATGATCGTCACAACGACATCGGATGTCCAGGGGCGCCGTATCGTCGAGTATCACGGCCTGGTCACCGGGGAGGCGATTCTTGGCGCCAATGTGGTGCGTGATTTCTTTGCCTCGATTCGCGATGTCGTCGGCGGGCGGTCCGGGGCATATGAGAAAGTTCTCAAGAGTGCCCGCGACTCGGCCGTCGACGAGATGGTCGCCGAAGCCAAGGCACGCGGGGCCGATGCCGTGGTCGGGGTCGACCTGGACTACGAGGTGCTGGGCAAGGAGGGCAGCATGCTCATGGTCGCCGCCAGTGGGACGGCCGTGAAGCTGGGCTGACGGCGCCGGGCGCCGACCAAACCAAGTTCGCCTTCCAGGCGTGCGCTGATTTGACGCGGAATAGGATGAATGCAGCGGCGCCCAACTCAATCGATCGGAGCCAGCATGGCCACCACCGACCCGGTGCACGATCTGCGGGTCATCGGCATCGTCGGCGCTGCGCATGGCGGCAGCCACTACTTCCACCTGGTCCTGCCGCCGCTGTTCCCGATCCTCAAGGCGACGTTCGGGGTTAGCTTCACCGAGCTTGGCCTGCTGGTCAGCGTGCTGTTCGCGACCTCGGGCCTGTGCCAGACCCCGGCCGGCTTCCTGGTCGACCGGATCGGCGCCGCCCGGGTCCTGGCGGCAGGGCTGGCGCTGCTCGGTGTCGGCGCCATGCTGGCCGGCCTCGCACCCGTGTTCTGGGCGCTGTTGCCCGCCGCCGTGCTGATGGGGCTCGGCAACAGCGTCTTCCACCCGGCCGACTACGCCATTCTCAGCCACCACGTCGCCGCCAAGCGCATGGCCCGGGCGTTCAGCATCCACACGGTGGGCGGCACGCTGGGCTGGGCCATCGCACCGGTCCTGGTGGCCGGCATCGCCGCCGCCGTGTCGTGGCGCGCGGCCCTCATGTTCAGCGGGGCGCTCGGGCTCGCCCTGGCTCTCCTGGTCTACTCCAACCGGGCCCTGCTGGAGACACCCGGCCACAAGGCTGCAGCGCCCACGGGGGTCGCGACCGAGCTGACCGGCCATCTGCGGCTGTTCGCCACCATGCCGATCCTGCTGTGCTTTGCGTTCTTCGCACTGCAGGCGACCTCGTTCATCGCCCTGCAGAACTTCATGCCGGTGACGCTGCACCAGCTCTACAACCTCGACCTGATGACGGCGACGACGACGGTCACGGCCTTGATGATCGGCAGCGCCGGCGGCACCATGGTCGGGGGTGTCTGGGCCGACCGCAGCGGCCAGCATCGGCGCATCATCGTCTGCGGCCTGGCACTGGCGGCGATCGTGCTGACCCTGATCGGGCGGGTCCAGTTCCCCCTGCCGGCGCTGCTGGCGGCGGTGGCCCTGGCCGGTGCTCTGGCCGGGCTGACGACGCCTTCCCGTGACATGCTGGTGCGGGCGGCAGCACCGCCCGGGGCCTCGGGCAAGGTGTTCGGCTTCGTCTATTCGGGCCTCGACCTCGGCGCCACCCTGACCCCTATCCTGATCGGCTCGCTGCTGGACGCGGGCCGCATCCATGCCGTGTTCGTCGTCGCACCCCTGGCGATGGCCGCCAGCATCCTGACCGTCACCACCATTCCGGCCCGCCGGACGGGGCCGGTGACGGCGGAAACCTGATCCCGCCGCTTTGCCCCTCCCTTGTCGCCGTCCGTGCGCCTAGGGTGCGGCGGGCCAATGCAGGCCGGAGCAGCGCCCCTTGTCGTTCGTCGACGCCATCCTCCTCCTGGCCGCCGGGTTTGCCGGCGGCACCGTCAACGCCATCGCCGGCGGGGCGACCTTCTTCACCTTCCCGGCGATGCTGGCGGTGGGCATCCCGCCGGTGGCGGCCAACGCGTCCAACACGGTGGCCCTGTTCCCGGCCAGCCTCGCCGCCACCATCGCCCTGCGCCGCGAGCTCGCCACCACCCGCCAGTACCTGCCCCGGCTGGTGCTGGTCGGGCTCGCCGGCGGCATCGGCGGTGCCTTCCTGCTGCTGGCGACTCCGGACCGGGCCTTCCTCGCCCTGGTCCCCTGGCTGCTGCTGCTGGCGACCTCCGTCTTCGCCTTCAGCCCGCGCCTGCTGGTCTGGCTGCGGGCCCGCAGCAAGGGCGCCCACCAGGGCTTCCGCGCCGGCGCCGCCACCCTGCTGCTGATCGCCGTCTGCTCGGTCTATGGCGGCTATTTCGGCGCCGGCGTCGGCATCATGATGATGGCCGGCATGACCGTGGCCGGGCTCGACGACCCGCACGCCGCCAACGCGCTGAAGAACCTGCTGGCCGCCGCCATCAACGGCATCGCCGTCGTCATCTTCGTGCTCAAGGGCATCGTCGTCTGGCCGGCGGCGCTGACCATGCTGGTCGGGGCCGTGGCCGGCGGCGTGTTCGGGGCGAGGCTGGCGCAGCGCATCCCGGCCAAGGTGTTCCGCGTCATCGTCATCGGCATCGGCAGCCTGCTCACCGTCTGGTACTTTCTCAAGGCCTAATGGAGCCCCGCGCATGACCGTGCCCTTCGCCACCGCCCGCCCCGGCGCCGAGTACGACGTGCTGGCGCCCGACGGCTCGGAGATCCGCTTCCTGCCGCAGGTGCCGGGCGGCAGCATGGTCCATTGCACCCTGCCGCCCGGGGCGGTGTCGCTGGCGGTCAGCCACCGCACCGTCGCCGAGCTCTGGTACGTGCTCTCGGGTGCGGGCGAGCTGTGGCGCCGCCAGGACGGGCGGGCGGAGGTGACCCACCTGCATCCCCACACCGCCCACTCGATCCCGCTCGGCACCGAGTTCCAGTTCGCCAATCCGGGCGTCGAGCCGCTGACCTTCGTCATCGTCACCATGCCGCCCTGGCCCGGCGCCGACGAGGCGGTCCGGGCCGAGGATCACTGGCCGACAGCCAGCCCCGACCCGACGCCGTAGTTCGTCGGCCGCTCCTGCC
>JBATRI010000544.1:0-10502 GCA_049292515.1 Geminicoccaceae bacterium | reverse complement strand
CGGACAGCCTGTGCGCACGCGGCCACGTGCTCATTCCCGACGCCAGCGAAGGTGCGGCCTCGCTGAGCGACGCCGGCAGCGCGTTCCTGCGCACCGAGCTCGGGATCGACCTGGGGGCCAGCGCAGGTGGGCGGCCGCTGTGCCGGACCTGTCTCGACTGGAGCGAGCGGCGCCCCCATCTCGCCGGCAGGCTTGGTGCGGCCCTGTGCCGGCGCTCGTTCGAGCTGGGGTGGATCAGCGCCGCCCGCGACAGCCGTGCGGTCCTGGTCACCGCCGCCGGCCACGAGGGTTTCGCGCGCGCCTTCGGCATCGAGCCGGCCCGGATTGGGAGGAATGCTTGACCCAGAGTGCCGCATCGGCCCGCCCGCGTGGGAAGGCACGGCTCGACCAGCTGCTGGTCGACCGCGGGCTCGCCGAATCGAAGACCCGTGCGCAGGCGCTGATCCTGGCCGGGCGGGTGTTCACGGGCGAGCAGCGGCTGGACAAGCCCGGCGTGCAGATAGCGGTCGACCTGGAGGTCAGCGTTCGGGGTGCAGAGCTCTATGTCTCGCGCGGTGCCCATAAGCTGATCGCGGGGCTGGACGCCTTTGCGATCGATCCCGATGGGCTCGTCTGTCTCGACGTCGGTGCCTCGACCGGCGGTTTCACCGATGTCCTGCTCAGCCGCGGTGCCGCACGCGTGCACGCCGTCGACGTCGGCTACGGCCAGCTCGACGCCCGGCTGCGCGGCGACGCTCGGGTCGTCGTGCTCGAGCGCACCAATGCGCGGCATCTGACGGCAGCCCAGATTCCCGAGCCGATCGATCTCGTCGTCTGCGATGCGAGCTTCATCTCGCTGCGGCTGGTGCTGCCGGCGGCTCTGGCGCTGACCCGACCCGGCGCCCGGCTGGTGGCGCTGATCAAGCCGCAGTTCGAGGTCGGCAAGGGGCAGGTCGGCAAGGGCGGGGTGGTGCGCGATCCGGCGCTGCACGAGGCGGTCTGCGCCGACATCACGGCCTGGCTGAACGGCCTGCCGGGCTGGACCGTGAGCGGCGTGGTGCCGAGCCCGCTTTTGGGCCCCGCCGGCAATCGCGAGTTTCTCGTCGGTGCGGCACACGCCGTCGACTGACTACGCGGAAGCGTGCAGATCGAGTGTGTAAAGCTCCTGCGGCTTGCCGACGCCGCGCAGCGCGTAGCGGCCGACCGACACCAGCCGCGCACGATCGGCCTCCGTCGCGGCGGCGGCGAAGGCCGAGGAGAGCAGCACGTCGCGATCGACCGCCCGGCACATGGCGGCGATCCGGCTGACCTCGTTGACGGCCGGGCCGACCACCGTGAAGTCGAGCCGGTCCTCGCTGCCGATATTGCCGTAGAACACCTCGCCGATGTGCAGGCCGAGATAGGCTTCCGTGACGTCCAGCCCGGTCGCCGCCCGGCGCTCGTTCAGCGCCGCGACCCGCTCCCGCGCCAGTGCCTCGGCGGTGAGCGCGCAGCCGCAGGCAGTGGCGGCTTCGTCGGCATGGAAGATCGCCAGGATGCCGTCGCCGATCAGCTTCAGCACGTCGCCGCCGGCCTCGTGCACGGACGAGATGATCGCGTCCGCATAGTCATTCAGCAACGGGATGATCGAGTCCGGTGGGGCGCGGTCGCTGATGCGGGTGTAGCCGCGCAGGTCGGAGAACCAAAGCACGGCGCTGATCCGCTCGGCGACGCCGCGCGCGATGCGGCCGCCCAGCACCCGGCGGCCGGCGTCGCGACCGAGATAGGTCTCGACCAGCGTGGCGGCGATGCGGGCGAGCGAGCGGCACTTGAGCGCCAGCGCCAGGACCGGCACCAGCTGCTCCAGCAATGTCACCTGCGGCTCGTCGAAGCCGCCCGGCGCGTCGGAGGTCCACGATGAATAGACGCATTCCATGCCGCCCACGACATCGTCGGCGTCGAAACGATGGATCAAGGCGAGATAGTCGGTGTGCCCGCCGTCGCGCAGCTCCTGCAGGACCGGAAAGTCGGTCAGATCGGTACCGACGAGACTGCAACGCAGTCGGCTGCCGCCGGTCTCGTACAGGTGATAGAAGGGGCTGCGGCGCCATTGCTCCGAGACCTGGTCCGTACCGCCGGTGCGGCCATATTCGGTCTCTGCGGTGATACCTGCCTGCTGGAGTTCCCAGCGGAAGGCGCGCCCCTCGTAGATCGGGTGGAGGGTGTCGACCATCGCAAGGGCGCGACTCAACGGCAGCCCGCCGGCGACCAGGCGCTGGCAGAACCCGTCGAGCAGCTGCGCCTCCGACATTCCGGCCAGGCCCGCCTGCGTCAGCCACCCGGCCAGTGCTGCTGGATCGGTCATCGGCTCACGCTGCCGCCAGGCGGGCGAAACCCGCCTCGAGGTCGGCGATGAGGTCGCCCGGGTCCTCGAGACCGACATGGATGCGCAACGGCACGCCCTCGACCTCCCACGGCGTCGCGGTACGGCAGGTCTCGGGATGGATCGGGATCAGCAGGCTCTCGTAGCCGCCCCAGCTCCAGCCCATGCCGAACAGCTCGAGATGATCCAGCATCGCCACCAGCGCTGCCTTCGTGCAAGGCCTCAATATAATGCCGAAAAGCCCTGATGCACCCAGGAAATCGCGCTTCCACAGCGCATGGCCAGGATCATCCTTCAGCGCAGGATAGCGAACCTCCAGGACCTCGGGGCGCGACTGCAGCCATTCGGCCACGATCATGGCGCTGCGCTGATGCCGCTCCAGCCGCGCCGCCAGGGTGCGGATGCCGCGCAACGCCAGGTAGCAGTCGTCGGGTGCGGCCGCCGTCGCCAGCTCCGACACGCCGCGACGCAGCCGGTCGTGGACCGGCTCGGTCGAGGTGATGGTGCCCATCATCAGGTCCGAATGACCGCCGATATACTTGGTGGCTGCCTGGATCGAGATGTCGGCACCGAGAGTGAACGGCTTGCAGTAGAGCGGCGACGCCCAGGTATTGTCCATGATCACGAGGCAGTCGCGGGCGTGGGCAGCGGCGGCGATGGCCGGAATGTCCTGCATCTCGAAGGTGAGGGAGCCGGGGCTCTCCGTGAACACGATGCGGGTCTCCGGGCGGATCAGCGCCGCGATCCCGGCCCCGAGGCCCGGGTCGTAGAAGGTCGCCTCGATGCCGAACCGGGACAGCGTGCCGGTGCAGAAATGGCGCGTCGGCGCATAGACCGAATCGGTCACGAGAAGATGATCGCCGCTCTTCAGCAGCGCCAGCAGGGTCGAGGTGATGGCCGTCTTGCCGGAGCCCACCGCGATGGCCCGATGGCCGCCCTCGAGCTTCGCCACCGCCTCCTCCAGGGCGTAGGTCGTGGGCGTGCCGTAGCGCCCGTAGGTGACGCCCTGGTGCGGCCGCGAAGCCTCCATCGCCGCCACGCTCGGGAACAAGATGGTGGAGGCATGGTAGACGGGTGGATTCACCACGCCGTGCTGGCGCTCCGGGTCACGCCCCGCGACCGTCACCAGAGTGGCGTCGTCCATGATAACTGTCCTCATTTTAAGCAGTTTGCTTGAGCACTCTGCACAGTCGCTTAGCATGCACGGGAAACTGCGCATATCCTGGGCGGGAATTCGGTGAGCATGGCCCATTTGCGATTGGCAGCGCTAGACCGCCGTGCCACAGTCCTGCATCGCTCGGGGGCGGCAGGCACCGCCAACCGCATGCCGACCCGAGTTTGCACTAAGAAATAGAACTGACGGAGGGTCAGATATGCGCCTTTCTGCGATGCTACTGGCAGGCACCGCTGCCGCGGCAAGCGTCTTTGTAGCCAACGCTGCCAATGCCGGCGCCACGCTCGACAACGTGAAGGCCAAAGGTTTTGTCCAATGCGGTGTGAATTCCTCCGGTCTGCCGGGATTCGCCACGGTTGACAGCAGCAACAACTGGGCAGGTATTGATATCGACCTATGCCGTGCGGTTGCGGCGGCGCTGTTAGGCGACGCCACGAAGGTCAAGTACACGCCGCTCAACGCCAAGGAGCGATTCACCGCCCTGCAGTCCGGCGAGATCGATGTTCTGTCGCGGAACACCACCTGGACCAGCTCGCGCGACAGCGCCCTGGGGCTGAATTTTCCTGCCGTGAACTACTATGACGGCCAGGGTTTCATGGCGAAGAAGGAGCTCGGGGTGACCAGCGCGCTCGAGCTGGACGGGGCCTCGGTCTGCGTACAGTCGGGCACCACCACCGAACTGAATCTCGCCGACTACTTCCGCGCCAACAACATGAAGTTCAACCCGGTCGTGTTCGAGAACAACGACGAGGTGAACAAGGCCTATGAAGCGGGCCGTTGCGACGTGCTGACGACCGATCAGTCCGGCCTCTATGCCACCCGGGTGAAGACGGCCAATCCCGACGAGCACGTGATCCTGCCCGAGGTGATCTCGAAGGAGCCGCTGGGTCCGGCCGTGCGGCAGGGCGATGACGAGTGGAATGACATTGTCCGCTGGTCGTTCTACGCGATGCTGCAGGCAGAGGAGTTCGGCATCACCAGCGAGAATGTCGAGAAGGTCAAGGCCGAGTCGACGAACCCGGACGTCCAGCGTTTCCTGGGCGTGATCGAAGAAAAGGGTAAAGAGCTCGGTCTGCCCAACGACTTTGCCGTCGTGGTGATCAAGCAGGTCGGCAATTATGCCGACAGCTTCAACCGCAATGTCGGCCCGGACACGCCACTGAAGATCGAACGCGGTCTGAACGCCCTTTGGAAAGACGGCGGCCTGATGTACAATCCGCCGTTCCGCTGAGCCTGACGGCCGGGCGGCCGCCTGTCGCCCGGCCTTGTCACTGCTGCCCGCGATCCGTGCCAGGGCTGACCGATCGATGAGAGCCGAACTTCAGAAGAGCGACGTGCCGCAGGTCGCGTTCTATCGCGATCCGCGCGTGCGTGCGGTGTTCTACCAAGTTGTCGTTGTGCTGGCGGTGTTGCTGGCCGGCGCGTACCTCGTGAACAACACGATGGTCAATCTCGCCAAGCTGGGCGTTGCCGGCGGGTTTGGCTTTCTTTCTCGACCGGCTGGGTTCGACATCGGTCAGTCGCTGATCGACTATGGCTCGTCCAATACGTTTGGCCGCGCGTTCATCGTCGGCTTTCTCAATACCATCCTGGTGGCGGTTGTCGGCATCATCCTGGCGACGCTCATCGGCTTCTCGATGGGCATCGCCCGTCTCTCGCACAACTGGCTGGTCTCCACGCTGGCCACCATCTACATCGAGACGGTCCGCAACATCCCGCTCCTGCTGCAGCTGCTGCTCATCTACGCGATCTTGCTGCATGTACTGCCACAGGCCAAAGAGAGCGCGGTGCTGCTCGACTCGGTACTGCTGAACACGGGTGGCCTGTTCCTGCCCAAGCCGGTGCCGCAGCCGGGCTTCGGCGTGGTGGCGATCATCTGGCTGCTGGCACTGGCCGCCATTCCCGTGGTGCTGTATAAAGCGGCCAAGCGGCGTGAGCTGACCGGCCAACCGGTCAAGACCCTGCCGATCGTCCTCGGCCTGCTTGCCCTGATCCCGATCAGCTACTTCGTGGCCGGACAGCCGCTGGGACTCGATATCCCGACCATGGGGCGCTTTCGTCCAAGCGGCGGCTTCCAGGTCCAGCCCGAATTCGTGGCACTGGTGCTCGGCCTGTCCATCTACACGGGCTCCTTCATCGCCGAGATCGTACGCTCGGGTATCCTTGCCGTGAGCAAGGGTCAGTGGGAGGCCGCGGAATCGCTCGGCCTTTCGCGGGGCACCATCCTGCGGCTGATCGTGGTACCGCAGGCACTGCGCGTGATCATCCCGCCGCAGACGAATCAGTACCTGAACCTGACCAAGAATAGCTCGCTCGCCGTGGCGATCGGCTATCCCGATTTCTTCAACGTCGCCGGCACCATCAACAATCAGACCGGGCAGGCCGTCGAGGTGGTCGCGATCACGATGGGCGTCTACCTGACGCTCAGCCTGATCACCTCCACCTTCATGAACTGGTACAACACGCGCATTGCATTGGTGGAGCG
Source organism: Geminicoccaceae bacterium (assembly GCA_049292515.1). Classification (GTDB taxonomy): domain Bacteria; phylum Pseudomonadota; class Alphaproteobacteria; order Geminicoccales; family Geminicoccaceae; genus Benzoatithermus. The sequence goes on along the minus strand of JBATRI010000544.1, from coordinate 4,502 downwards.
GTAGGTCATGGCAACCGAATCCCTGAGCATGGCGCCACCGATCACCGAGCGCTCCGGGCCGATCGGCTGGATGCGGCGCAACCTGTTCGCGACGCCGTTCGACATCATCTTGACGCTGCTGGTCCTCCTGGTCCTCATCGCCGTGGTGCCGCCTTTGTTCCGCTGGGCGATCTTGAATGCCGACTGGACGGCCATCAATCGCGACCAGTGCCCGGCCGATGGCGCCTGCTGGGGCATCATCCCCAACCGGTTCCATCAGTACATGTTCGGCCTCTACCCGGTCGACCAGTACTGGCGCATCTTCCTGGGCGGCTTCCTGCTGCTGGCGGGCTGCGTGCCACTGCTGCTGCCGCAGATGCCGCGCAAGGCGCTCTACGGCATCTGCTTCGCCATCATCTACCCCATCATCGCCTCGATGCTGTTCGAGGGTGGCTGGCTCGTGCAGCCGGTGGTCGAGACGCCACTCTGGGGCGGTCTGTTCCTGACCCTCCTGATCTCGATCGTCGGCATCGTCGCCTCGTTCCCGATCGGCATCGTGCTGGCACTGGGCCGCCGTTCGCAGATGCCGGCGGTCAAGGCGCTGTGCGTCTCGTTCATCGAGCTGGTGCGCGGCGTGCCGCTGGTCACGGTGCTGTTCATGGCCTCGGTGATGCTGCCGTTGTTCTTCCCGCCCGGGTGGACCATCGACAAGATCATGCGCGCCCTCATCGGCGTGTCCCTGTTCTCCGGCGCCTATATGGCCGAAGTGATCAGGGGTGGCCTGCAGGCGATCCCCAAGGGGCAGTACGAGGCCGCCGACGCCATGGGGTTGACCTACTGGCAGAGCATGCGCCTGATCATCCTGCCGCAGGCCCTGCGGCTGGTGATCCCGGGCATCGTCAACTCGTTCATCTCGCTCTTCAAGGACACCACCCTGGTGTTCATCATGGGCCTCTACGACCTGCTGGGGATCGGGCGACTGATCACCACCGGGCAGGACTGGCTGGGCCATGACGTCGAAAGCTACGTCTTTTGCGCCTTCGGGTTCTGGATCTTCTGCTTTGCGATGTCGCGCTACAGCCAGGGGCTGGAGCGACGACTGAAGAAGGCCACGACGCACTAGGCGGCGACAAAGTACAGGCATCGGATCGGGAACGGAACGGCATGGCTACGGCAACCAACGACGCACCCAGCATCGTCCTGCGTGACGTCAACAAGTGGTACGGCGAGTTCCACGTGCTGCGGAACGTCAACCTCGAGGTCATGAAGGGCCAGAAGGTCGTCGTCTGCGGCCCGTCGGGCTCCGGCAAGTCGACGATGATCCGCTGCATCAACCGGCTGGAGGAGCACCAGAAGGGGCATATCGTCGTCGACGGGGTCGAGCTCACCCACGACGTCAAGAACATCGACACCATCCGTCGCGAGGTCGGCATGGTGTTCCAGCACTTCAACCTGTTCCCCCACCTGACCATCCTCGACAACCTGACCCTGGCGCCGATCTGGGTCCGCGGCATCCCGAAGAAGGAGGCCGAGGAGACGGCGATGCACTATCTGCGCCGGGTGAAGATTCCGGAGCAGGCCAAGAAATATCCCGGCCAGCTGTCGGGTGGGCAGCAGCAGCGGGTGGCGATCGCGCGCGCCTTGTGCATGAAGCCCAAGATCATGCTGTTCGACGAGCCGACCTCGGCCCTCGACCCGGAGATGGTCAAGGAGGTGCTGGACACGATGATCGAGCTGGCGAACGAGGGCATGACGATGATGTGCGTCACCCACGAGATGGGCTTCGCCAAGTCGGTGGCCGACTTCGTCGTGTTCATGGACCGTGGCGAGGTCGTCGAGATGGACAAGCCGGAAGAGTTCTTCTCGCACCCCAAGTCCGACCGCACCAAGCTGTTCCTCAGCCAGATCCTCCAGCACTGACCGGCGGCACGGCTCGTCCCCGACGGGGCCGAGCCGTGCCGTCATGTTCAGTCGCCGCGGTAGGCGGCGAGCCGTTGCAGCATCTCGGCGTGGGCCGCGGCAAAGCCGTCGAGTGAGGCGCTTGCGGAGCGGCCGGCCTGGTCGGGGCGGAACTCGAGCGGATTGCCGTCAAAAGAGAGATAGCGAGCCTCGATCTCCCGGCCGTGGAGCATCTGCTCGATGAGCGCGGCGCTGTCACCTTCACTGTCGCCGTCGGGCAGCCAGGCGAGGGCGGGCTCGGCATCGACCTGATAGGTGATCTTGCTGCCGAGCATCGGCGGGTCCCCACTCACTTCCACGGCTGTCAGCCCCGTGCCGTCGAGGTGTCGGATACCGACCACCAGGATCTCGCCCTGCTCGATGTGGCAGCGCCGCAGGCTGTTGGCCGCGTCGTCGCTGCAGTAGAGTTCCCAGGCACCAAAGGTGGCAACGTCCGACGTCGCGGTGTCGGGCTGCTCGGCATGTGCCGTGAGGATGCCGCAGCAAAGAAGGACAGGAAGGATGGCTGCGCCGGTCCATCGGCAGCAAGTCGACCTTCGATGGGTGCGGGATTCGATGTGCAAGTTCGCGGTGCCCTGAAGACGATCGACCGTGGTGGGCTTCGCCGGCCGGATGTGGCTGGCAGACGCCATCCTGCCGCCCAGCCGCAGCTCGGTCAACCGATTGGCCGCCATGACGGAAGTCGGTTCTCAGCCGCGATTCCTGTATACCCATGGTGATGCATTCGGTACAGTATTTGCATCTACAGATTATGACAAGCGCTCATTACATCCAAGCAATGATAGTAATACAGCAGTCGCGCTGATTGCTGACACTCGACAACGCCAATTGACACGCCGAGGTTGGAGCTTGCGATGCGAGAACTGCGTGCCGGATACGCTCCGGTTCGTTCCACCAAGCGCACTTCCCGAGCGATCGGCTGCGGGCGGGAGGGCAGGGGTGCAGGGGGGTGGGCCCACGTGGCCGCCGCCGTGGCCCTCCTGGTGATCGTGGGCATCACGCTGCAGGCCCAGGCGGCGGATCCGATCGCGATGGAGGCGACGCTGGCGGCTGGGCTGAGCTACAGCAGCGCCACCCAAGGCGATGTCGCCGTGTTCGACCTCGACGGCGACGGCAACTACGATCTGATCCCCTCCAAGCATGGGGCGGCAGCGTGGCCGATCATGCGCAGCAACGGCGACGGGACGTTCACCGAGGTCGATCCGGGTGTGCTCGGCAAGTATGATCGGCATGGCTGCATCGCGGGTGATTTCGGCAGCGCCACGGACGGTGGGCTGCCCGACGGCAGGCCGGACATTTTCTGCGTCGAGGGCGCATGTCAGGGTGGCAAGTACTGCAATAAGAAGAATGATCTCCTGCTCCAGCTGCCGGGCGGCGGCTTCTCGACCAATCAGGCCCTGGCCCGGGGCGTCGCCGATATTCATGGCCGCGGGCGCGAAGCCGCTGCCCTCGATTTCGACCGCGATGGCCTGTTGGACATTGCCGTCGCCAACGAGGGCCCATCCTACTATCCGACCCCGAACCGACTGTTCCGCAACAATGGCGATGGCGTGTTCACGGATGTCGCCGACTCGCCGGTCGCCGCCCAGAAGAACTCGCTCTGCGTGGCGGCTGGGGATCTCGACGGCGATGGCTGGCCCGAGCTCATGTTCTGCGCCGGAAAGTCGGGCGATCCCATCCGCACCCTGACCTACAGGAACGACCAGGGCACCTTCATCGAGACCACGGCCGATACGCCCTACCGGGGTGCGAAGTCGCGCAACATCAAGATCGTCGATCTCAACCGCGACGGCAGGATGGATCTGCTCATCGTCGAGCAGTCCAAGCTGAAGCTCTGGCTGAACAGCGAGCAAGGTCTGCCGGCCAGCCCGAGCTACACCAGGGCGATCGCGCAGGGTCGCGATGTCGCGGTGGGCAACGTGAACAATGACGGCGCGCTCGACCTCTACGTCTGCACCGGCTGGAATGGCGGCGACAGCCAGCAACCCGACCTGATGCTGATCAACAACGGCGACAGCCGCAGCTTCCACACCGTGGCGATCCCGCAGGTCACCGCCGGCGACGGCGACGCGGTGGCGGCCATCCCCGATTGGAAGGCCAGCGGGCGCGCCGCCTTCATCGTCAGCAACAGCAAGTCCGGCAGCAGCCACGGCAAGGGGCCGACCCAGCTCATCACCTTCGGCGAGCCCTGAGCGCCGCCGCCCCGATGAGCGGCCCGAGGCTCAGAACGGAGCGGCGGGCGCCGGCGTCAGCATGAAGCTCACGCCCATTGCCGCCACCACCAGCCCACCGGCCAACCAGACCAGACCGCCGAACAGCTCGAGCCGGGCCTCGGAGGCCTTGAACAGCCGCAACGCCGCGAGCTTCGCCTGCACGCTCAGTGCGGCCAGGATCGACACGGTTACGGCGGTGCCGAGCGCCATGGCGAGGGTCGAGGCGATGCCGGCGAGGAACAGCCCGTTGACCAGCGCGAAGACCAGCACGATCAGCGCGCCCGTGCACGGCCGGATCCCGACGGCCAGGACGACCCCGGCCGAGCGCAGCAGCCGCTGGCGCCCCGGCGG
>JBATRI010000543.1:0-2595 GCA_049292515.1 Geminicoccaceae bacterium | reverse complement strand
GCGCGCGAGCGGGTGCACGCGATCCTGACGGCTGAGGTGCCCGAGCTGCGCGGCGCCACGATCGGCTTCTACTGGCCGTTCCGGGGCGAGATCGACCTCGTCGGCTTCGTGCGCGACCTGACGGCCGAGGCGGGTGGAGCCGCCCTGCCGGTCGTCGTCGCCAAGGCCCAGCCGCTCGTCTTCTGGCGCTGGCGGCACGGCATGGAGATGCGCCCGGGCATCTGGGACATCCCCGTGCCGGCCGTTGCCGAGCCCGTCGCACCGGACTGCCTGCTGGTGCCCCTGGTCGGCTTCGACGACCAGGCCTACCGGTTGGGCTATGGTGGCGGCTACTACGACCGCACCATCCCCACCCTGCCACGGCGGCCTTTGCTCCTGGGCATCGGCTATGCCAGCCAGCATCTGCCCTCCGTCCACCCCCAACCGCACGACCTGCCGATGGACGCCATCGTCACCGAGGCGGGAATCCGCTGGCACCGGCGCCCCGTCCCTGGCGCCCATCGCCCGGCCGTCGCCTCGGCCGAGGAGGACCCGAACGTCGAGCCGATCGAGTGCAGCTCGCCGCCCTGCTTCCTGCACGAGCTGTAGCGGCCGACTTCTGGCAATGAACCCTGCGCTCGAAGGACCTTTCGTGAGGAGCGCGCGGACGACACCGAGTTCGTGACCATGTCCTATTGGGAAGACGTCGCGGATATGGCTGCGTTCAGCGGCGGTGACCCTTTGGCCATGCATCAACTCGAGCGCGACCGGGAGTCCCTGATCGCGCTGCCGAGGTCGGTGCAGGTGCTCCGGCTGCTGAAAAGCCACGGCATCGTCGGCACTACCCGTTAGACGCGGCCACATCACTGTCGGTTGGCGGCTCGATCCCGCGTAACAGCACAGGCCCGACGCCCCTGACGGCCAATCGGTCATCTGGGTTGTAGAGCGCGCAACGGTCGATCGAAAGGCAGCCGCAGCCGATGCAGCCGGCCAGCTGGTCGCGCAGCCGCGTGAGAGCCTCGATCCGCCGGTCGAGATCATCGGCCCAGACCGATGCCATCGTCTCCCAATCCTCGCGTGTGGGGTTTCTGCCGGCAGGCAGGGTCGCCAGGGCGGCACCGATCTCGGCCAGACCGATGCCCAGCTGCTGCGCCACCTGGATCAGGGCCACGCGGCGCAGCACGTCGCGACCATAGCGCCGCTGATTGCCGTTGGTCCGTGAGCTGCGGATCAACCCCCTACGCTCATAGAAGTGCAGCGCCGAGACCGACAGGCCACTGCGCGCCGCCACCTCGCCGACCGCCAGTCCTTGTTTCATGGACCACCTTTACCTCAACCATGGTTGAGGTTGTAACCGTCATCCAGCGAGGCGGTCGAGGGAGCGGCATGACGGTCCAACCGGACGCAAGTACTTGGCGGAAGCTGCAGGCTACCGGACAGTTCGGGCAGTTCGCTTTGCTCTGCGCAGGCGTTTGGCTGCACGCGGCCGACTCCCTGGTCACGGCGACCGCGCTGCCCGCGATCGTCGCCGACATTGGTGGTGTGGCCTACGTCGCCTGGACCATAGCGCTGTACCAGATCGGCGCGATCGTGGCGGGTACGGCGACCGCGCTGCTGTGCTGGCGTCATGGTATCGAGCGAATGACGAGCGCCGCGGTGCTGCTCTACGGCATCGGTTGCGTCGCGGCGGCGCTGGCGCCCGACATGGCTACCCTGCTGGCGGCGCGCCTCGTGCAAGGCATCGGTGGCGGCATGCTGCTATCCTTGAGCTACGTCGCCATCCAGCAATCGTTCCCGGAGCATCTGTGGGCCAGCCTGTTCGGCATCCAGGCGGTACTCTGGGCGGCAGGCTCGCTGCTCGGACCGCTGCTCGGTGGTTTCTTCGTTCATCTCGACTTCTGGCGCGGCGTCTTTTGGTGCTTCGCGCTGCAGGCAGGGCTGTTGTGGTTGGCGGCCTCGTGCCTGCTCGTGCCCCGGCCGGTCGCACGGTCCGTGAATGGCCGGTTTCCCGGCTTGCGCATGTTCATCCTATCTCTGGCCACCCTCCTGATCGCGCAGGCTGGCGTCACCGGCGGTGCCGCCACGGCTATGGCCTCGGCCCTGGTCGGCCTGACCATGCTGTACGTCGCCGCAAAGCTCGACCGTCGCTCCAAAGTCCCTCTTCTGCCGACGCAGCTCCTGGACTTTCGCCATCCGCTCGGCGCCGGCCTGCTCACGGTGTTCGCCCTGGCCATCGCCACGACCGGCTTTTGGGCGTACGGGCCACTGCTGCTGGCGACCATGTTCGGCACCGAGCCGCTAGTTTCCGGCTACATCCTGGCCCTGGAAGCCCTGGCCTGGAGTGCCGCCACCATTGCCGTGGCGGCGGCACCGATCTCGGCCGGCCGGGTGCTGATCCGCACCGGCACCGTCCTGGTCGCACTGGGCTCGGCCGGTCTCGCCATTGCCGTTCCCGCGGGATCGTTTGCCGGCATCGTTGCCTGCGTGTTGTTGCCGGGCGTTGGTTTCGGCCTGTGTTGGCCGGCCATCGTCCGTCGGACGGTCCGCTATGCGTCCGAGTCCGAGCGTGCGCTTGCCGCCGCGGCGCCGGGCACGGTGCAGCGGATCGGCTATGCC
>JBATRI010000542.1:0-3280 GCA_049292515.1 Geminicoccaceae bacterium | reverse complement strand
GCGCAGCCTAGCGGCCGGGCACTGGCCGGAGCCTCAGCCCGGTCGACCGCCATGCCGATCCGGCAGGCTCAGGAGCGCCGGCCGACGACGATCAGGTTTCGGCCCCAGGTGACGATCTCGTCGTCGCCGTCCCCGTCCAGGTCGAACACCAGGGGCGTGACGGCCCACTGGTCCGTCGGCGGCAGCAGCTTCTCCTCCGCGGTGAGCGACTGCAGGTCCCAGTACCAGGAGATATCCAGCCGCAACTCGCCGGCATCGGTGATGACCTGGGCGTAGCGGGTCACCCGATCCTCGGCACCGGGCGCGCCGTCGATGTTGGCGTTGGCGATCTGCGTGCGCTTCGAGTGCTCGGAATCGTCACGGAATGAGCCCAGGATCGTGCCGGCGGCGTTGACGTGATAGGTCGCGTGCAGCGGCTCGGTGCGTTTCTGCCCGATCAGCAGGGTGGGCGGGCCGGAGCTCGTCTTGGCGGCGTTCACGTGCTGCGAGTTCAAGATCACCGCATTGGACAAGGCCCAGCGCAGCTTGCAGCCGGCGGCACTGTAGAGGCGGGTGCCTGGGTGTCCGATCGCCACCACCTCGAGCCCGGCGCGCGCGGGATCGAGATCGGCGACGGTCAGGGAATCGACATGCCCGAACTTGCCGGTGAACCCGGACAGAGTGCAGACGAGGCGACCCGTGGCATCGAGCAGGTACTTGCCGACGAAGACGCCCTCGGCGCTGCCGTCGCCGTTCTCGTCCAGCGGCCAGACATAGTGGCCGGCGTCGCAGGTGGTCCGGTCCCAGAGCTGCGTGAGCTGGGGCGTGAACGCCGTGACCCGTGCGAACACGTCGGCATAGTTCTGGGCGCACCCGGCACCCGCGGCCGCCCGGCGCGCGACCAGCACCACCGGCTGCGCCACACCGGCCATGGCGAAGGCGGCCACATGGCAGTCCTCCGAGGCACGGTCGCCGGTCAGGGTCACCTGCCGGATCACCTGGCCGCTGGCGCCGTTGCGCAGGACCAGAACCTTCGCGGCCCCGCTGCGCCAGCAGTGCAGGATCTCCTGCCTGCCGTCGCCGTCGGCATCGAGCACCGCCAGCGTATCCCGTTTCTCGTCATACTCGTGCGTCCGCCCAGCGGCGTTGCGCACCTCCCAGAGCTTGGCCCCGTCCTGCCGGTAGACGCGCATGAAGCGGTAGCCGTTGAAGTGCAGGAACTCGTAGGTGCCGTCCCCGTCGCCGTCGATCGGGTAGAGATTGCCGCGGACGTTCTGCAACCCGTCGCCGTCGATGCCGAACTGGGCGGCCACGGACAGGGCGATGCGCGCCGGCTCCGCGGTCGCATCCGCCTGCCATCGCGGCACGTAGGCGGCGGCGCGCAAGGCGTTGCGATGCATCTGCACGCGGGCGATCAGCGGCGGCGTGACGGCAGCGGCCTTGGCCGCCACGGCGGGGCTGGAAGAACCCGTCGGCCCTCGCCACAATTGTTCCGCAGTTGCGCTGCTTCCATCCCGCGCCGTGGCATCGAACGGCATCATAACGAACGCAAGGGCGATGCAAATGTGGAAGAGCGTGGCGCTCGCCATATCGAGATTGACCTGACGACTTCTGTCCCTGACATCGATGATGCTTCGCCGAGATGTACCGCAGCCAATAACGGCAGGGCCCATGTCAAGGATCCATGGCCAGCTGGCCGTCCGAATCCGCCTCTTGACCTTGTCGGCCCACCTGCGCGGGAGGCCCGATGCAGAGATTCGCTGATGCATGTTCCCGCCAGTATCTTTATGATTGTGTAATCCTTCTTGCATAGCGAATTTCATGCCGCCCCACCAGCGGACTCGTAATAGGAGCAAATTCTTTAAAGGCGCGACCGCTCCGCGGCCTGTCCGACCCGATAGCGTGCACGGCTTCCGACGAGATCGGCGCCCCGGGCACGGACTTGTTGACCGGCATGCCCCAAAAGGGCAGCGTCGATCCTAGCGGCGGATGTTATTCGGCGAATCCCGAATGGACAGCCACGGATCGAGATCGAGAAACCGATGATGGGAGAAAACGCATGGGAAACGGCCTGAAATCTGCCTGGACCGGACTTTTGCTGAGCGGGATGATGACGCTATCGAGCATGGGTCATGCTGCCGATATCCACGAGCACACGATCAAATTCGCGTTTGTGCAGCAGAAGGACAACCATTGGGGCGCCGGGGCCGAAAAATTTGCCGAGCTCGTCAAGCAGAAGAGCGATGGCAAGATAACCATCAAGCTCTTCCCGGGCGGCACGTTGGGCGGGGACATCGCGATGTTGTCGTCGCTGCAGGGTGGCACCGTCGAGATGACGATGATGGGCGCCGGTCTCCTGGTCGGTATGACCCCGGAATATGTGCTGTTCGACCTTCCGTTCCTGTTCAACAACCCTCAGGAGGCCGACGCGATCCTGGACGGCCCCGTCGGCACATCATTGATGGCCAAGCTGCCGGACAAAGGTTTGGTCGGGCTGGCCTATTGGGAACATGGCTTTCGCAGCCTGACCAATGGCAGGCATCCAGTCGCCAAGTGGGAAGATGTGGAAGGATTGAAGATCAGGGTAATTCAGGCGCCGCTCTATATCGACATCTTCAATACGCTGGGGGCGAACGCCGTCCCGATGCCCTTGCCGGAGCTCTACACCGCCCTCGAGACGGGAACCGTCGACGGCCAGGAGAATCCGCTCGTTTCAATCCAGTCTTCCACCTTCTACGAGGTGCAGAAATACCTATCGACCACACGTCATGTGTATAATCCGATCATCGTCCTGTACAGCAAACAGAAATGGGACGAATTGTCGGCGGATGAACAGCAGCTTCTGATCGATGCCGCGAACGAGGTGAAGCCGTTTCAGCGCCAGGCTTCCAGGGACATGGAGGCTACGGTGCTGGCCACCCTGAAGAATGAGGGGATGGAGGTGACCGAGGTCTCCGAGGCGGAGCGGGCGCGGATGCGCGACAAGCTGCAGCCGGTGATCGAGAAATACGCGGGCCAGGTCGACCAGGCGCTGGCGACCGAGATGTTCGCCGAGATTGCAAGGATCCGCGGCAACAACTGACGTTGCCCAATGCCCGGGCCGGCCGTGGCGCGCCGAGTCCGGTGGGGCCATGCGCCAATGCCTGCTGGTGCGATCCGGCCTCGGGGCCTAGGTGAGGGGGGCGAGGACGCAACGGGAGGCAAGCGCATGGACAGGACCGCCTTGGTGGTGGGGGCCAGCGGCATCATCGGCAGCCATGCCGCGAGCGCGCTGCTCGCCGAGGGCTGGACGGTCTACGGG
>JBATRI010000541.1:0-3166 GCA_049292515.1 Geminicoccaceae bacterium | reverse complement strand
GCCCGGGGCCGGCCGTCGCTCGCCTGGATCGGTGCCCGCGCGGACGGCGGAAGCGGCCGTCGAACGGGTCCGCCCAGGCCGTCGCCAGCGCTCGCGATAGTTGCTCTGTTGCCGTCACAGCGCTGTTGCGTGCGGCGGCGGCCTTGGCTATAAGCCGCGGGCTGTCGTCGCGCCGCGGCGCGCATGGCGTCGTTTTGGAGTTTTCCCGCACATGCCGAAGATGAAGACCAAGCGGAGCGCCGCCAAGCGTTTCTCGCTGACCGGGACCGGCAAGGTCAAGCGCGCTGCCGCCTATCACCGTCACATGATGACGGGGAAGCCGCAGGCGACCAAGGCGAACCAGCGCAAGGCACGCTACCTTGCGCCCGGTGACGCCGCGCTCGTGAAATTGATGCTGCCCTACGCCTGACCGGCCGGCAGCCCGAAGACTGAGGATCGACCCAGATGGCTCGTGTCAAACGCGGTGTGACCACCCACGCCCGTCATAAGAAGGTGCTGGAGCAGGTCAAGGGGCAGCGGGGTCGCCGCAGCACCACCATCCGCGCTGCGATTCAGGCGATGGAGAAGTCGCATCTCTACGCCTATCGCGACCGGCGCGTGCGCAAGCGCGAGTTCCGTGCGCTGTGGATCCAGCGCATCAACGCCATCGTCCGTGAGCACGGGCTGACCTACGGCCGATTTATGCACGGGCTGAAGCTCGCCGGTGTCGGCCTCGACCGCAAGGTGCTGGCCGATATCGCCGTCCATGACGGGGCGGCGTTCGCGGGCTTCGTGCAGCAGGCCGAGGCCGCTCTCCAGGCATGATCGGCGCGGCGCCCAGTCGGGTGCCTGCCGCCGGATGAACGAAGAGGGGCCGGGTCGGCCCCTTTTTTGTTGTCTCGACAGTCGAGAGGAACGCGGATGGACGTCGATATCGACGGTCTCCGGAGCGATATCCTGGGCCAGGTCGCCGCTGCCGGCGATCCGCGCGCGCTCGAGGAAATCCGGGTCACGGCGCTCGGCAAGAAGGGCCGCGTCACCGAGCTGGTGAAGCAGCTGGGCACGCTGCCGCCGGAGCAGCGGCGCGAGGCCGGCCAGGCCTTCAACACGGTCAAGCGCGAGCTGGAAGAAGCCCTGGCCGGGCGACGCTTCGTGCTCGAGCAGGCGGCGCTGGATGCACGCCTCGAGGCCGAGCGGATCGACGTCTCCCTGCCGCCACGGGAGCGGCAGGAGGGGCGGATCCATCCGGTCAGCCAGGCCGCCGAGGAGATCGTGGCGATCTTCGCCGACATGGGCTTCGCCGTGGCCGAGGGGCCGGACATCGAGGACGACTGGCACAATTTCGAGGCGCTCAACATCCCGCCCGAGCACCCGGCCCGCCAGATGTTCGACACGTTCTATCTGGAGGCCGAGCAGGGCGGCCGCCCGCTGCTGCTGCGCACGCACACGAGCCCGGTCCAGATCCGGACTATGCTGGCTGGCAAGCCGCCGTTCCGCATCATCGCCCCCGGTCGCACCTACCGCCGCGACAGCGACGCCACCCACACGCCCATGTTCCATCAGGTCGAGGGCCTGCTGATCGACCGGCACACCCATATGGGGCACCTCAAGGGTTGCCTGATCGATTTCGTGCGTGCCTTCTTCGAGCGCGACGACGTGCCGGTCCGCTTCCGCCCCAGCTACTTCCCGTTCACCGAGCCTTCGGCCGAGGTGGATATCGGCTGCCGCCGGACCAAGGACGAGCTGGTCATCGGCGAAGGCAGCGACTGGCTGGAGATCCTCGGCTGCGGCATGGTTCACCCCAAGGTGCTGCAGGCGGTGGGCCTCGACCCCGAGGAGTGGCAGGGCTTCGCCTTCGGCATGGGGATCGACAGGGTGGCGATGCTGAAATACGGCATCCCCGACCTGCGGACCTTCTTCGAGTCCGACCTGCGCTGGCTGCGCCACTACGGCTTCGTGCCGTTGGACGTCCCCACCACCTATGCGGGGCTGTCACGATGAAGTTCACCCTGCCATGGCTCCGCGAGCATCTAGAGACCGACGCGTCGCTGGAGCAGATCTGCGACCGGCTCACCATGCTGGGCCTCGAGGTCGAGGGTGTCACCGACCCGGGCGCCGAGCTGGGCGCCTTCAGCGTGGCCTACGTGCGCGAGGCGAAGCCGCACCCGAACGCCGACCGGCTGCGGCTGTGCACGGTCGAGACCAAGGACGGCGTGTTCGAGGTCGTCTGCGGCGCCCCCAACGCCCGCACCGGGATCAAGGCCATCTTCGCGCCCGAGGGCTCGGTCATCCCGGTCTCGGGCGAGGTCCTGAAGAAGGCCACGATCCGTGGGGTCGCCAGCGTCGGCATGCTGTGCTCGGCGCGCGAGCTGAAGCTCGGCGACGACCACAGCGGCATCATCGAGCTGCCGGGCGAGGCCGAGATCGGCACGCCGGCGGCGGCCGTGCTGGGCCTGGAAGGCCCGGTGATCGAGATCAAGCTGACCCCGGACCGCAGCGACTGTTTCGGCGTCGCCGGCATTGCCCGTGATCTCGCCGCCGCTGGCCTCGGCCGGCTGCGCAGCCGCGACTTCACGCCTGTGCCGAGCCGTGGCCCCGCCGGCATCGGCATCACGCTGGACTTTCCGGAAGATGCCGCCAGGGCCTGCCCGATCTTCGTGGGCCGGATGTTCCGCGGCGTGCGCAACGGCCCCAGCCCCGCCTGGCTGCAGAACCGGCTGAAGGCGATCGGTCTGCGGCCGATCTCGGCCCTGGTCGACATCACCAACTACCTGACCTTCGATCTGTGCCGGCCCCTGCACGTGTTCGACGCGGCCAAGCTCCACGGCGACCTCCAGCTGCGCTTCGCGCGGCCGGGCGAGCAGCTCCTGGCGCTGGACGGCAAGACCTACGCGCTCGACGACTCCATCACGGTCATCGCCGATGCGGACGGGCCGGTCAGCCTCGGTGGGATCATGGGCGGGCAGGGCACCGGCGTCGATGCCGATACCACCGACGTGCTGCTCGAGGTGGCCCTGTTCGATCCGCTGCGCACCGCCGCCACCGGCCGGCGCCTGGGCATCGAGAGTGACGCCCGCACCCGCTTCGAGCGCGGCCTCGACCCTGCCATGGTGCTGCCGGGGACGGAGTTCGCGTCGCGGCTGATCCTGGAGCTGTGCGGCGGCGAGGCGGGCGAGGTGGTGGTGGC
>JBATRI010000540.1:0-73250 GCA_049292515.1 Geminicoccaceae bacterium | reverse complement strand
GGCCAGGTCCGTGCCGTTCAGCTCCCGCTCGCCGATACGCTCGGCCAGCCCCAGTTCCTGCAGCCTGCGGGCCCGCTGCTCCTGCTCGTCCTCGGCACCGGCCGCGAAGGGCACGAGGACCATTCGCGCCTGCGCCGCCAGTCCCTCCACCACGCTGTTGTAGCCGGCCTGCGACACGGACACCGTGCACTGCCCCATCAGGCTCGCTAGATCCGCGCGGTAACCCGCGAGCAAGCAGCCGTGCGGGAGCTCGGCCTGAAGGCCGGCCAATGCTGGTGCGGGGAGATTCTGGCCGCCCACCAGGAGCCAGGGCGACGAGGCGAACTGTGTCCGCGGCCGGGCCACGATGGCGGCACGCAGCAGACGCTCGCCGACCACCCCGCCCCCGGCGCTCACCAGCACCGCCGGGGCGGTCTCCGTGGCTGGGCTAGAATTGCCGATTCCGGGGTGCACAAAACCGGTGTGAACCACTCGGTCGCCGAGCGCTCCCGCCTGCGGAAACGACGCGGCAAAGGTGAGCAGCCGCTCGTCACCATGCACGAGCACGCGGTCGTAATGTTCCAGGCAGGCCTCGACCATCCAGGCGTAGCGGCTTGAATCCCCCTTGCTCACGAGCACGTCGCGAACGCTCGCCAGCACCACCGGACGTGGTGTGAGCTTCCGGGTCTCTTCCAGAAGTGGAAGAATCTCGCCGCGGAAGGCACGGCGGCCGAAGGGAAACATTTCCGTCATCACGACCTGTGGCCTGTGACGGGCCATGAGGTCGACGAGAATGCGCTGTCGTTTACGCCATAGATCCGCGGAAACATCGACGCCTGTGACGCCGACCAGCCCGCTGAACGTGAAGTCGCGGGCCACGATCGGCGGCAGCTGTTCCAGGCTCACCCCGGCCGGAGCGGGCCAAGGACCGGGCGGGCCACCGTTCACCAGCGTCACTGCAATGCCGCGCGCGGCCATGGCCTCGGCCACGAGCAGGGCGCGGCGCAGATGGCCCGAGCCGAGCAGGCTCTGGACCCAGAACAGGCAGCGCCAGCCCATGCTCAATCCGCGCCCTTGCGCAATGGCACGGTGGCCACGAAGCGCAGAGCTCCGGTCGGCGCCAGATCATAGACCAGCGCCCGTTCGGGGTCGTAGCGCACGGGTGGCTTGGCACGCATGTCCCAACCCAAGGCCAGGATCAGCGAGGCGCGCAGTACGCCCTTGTGGGTGACGATGAGCTGGTCGGTAGCGGTGGCGGCCAAATCCTGCAAGCAGGCGGCGAGCCGTTCGGCGACCAGCCGTGGACTCTCGCCGCCGGGCGGCCGGAAATCGACACCGAGCGCCTCCCGGTCCTGCATCGCCTGGCCATGCTCGTCGCGCAAGCTGTCGAGGGTACGGCCTTCGAAGCTGCCCCAGCGCATCTCCGCGAGCCGCGGATCGCTGGAAGGATCGGTGAAGCCCAGCAGCCGTGCCGTCTCCCGGGCGCGAACCAGCGGACTCGTAATGCACGCCGCGGCGCCAAACCCCGCGGGCAGCCGCCATGACCCCACCTGTGCCCGGCCGAAATCGCTGAGGGGGATGTCGGTGTGACCCTGGATCCGACCAGCCTCGTTCCAGCTCGTGCTGGCATGACGGATCAGGCAGACGCGCATCTATCGGCCCCGATGGACATTCCTGCCTCCAGCTTTGCCATGATGGCCGCGAGCTTGGCACCCGCGACTCGCGTCGTGTGTCGGCTCAGGACACGCATCTGCGCCGATTGGCCCATGGCTCGCCGTTGCGACGGGTCGAGCAACAGGGTGCGCACGGCTTCCGCCAGGTCGGCCGGCGAACGCGGTTTCACTAAGCATCCGCTGATGCCGTCCGCCACGACGTCGGCGACGCCACCTTCCGCTCCGGCCACGACCGGCATGGCTGCGGCCTGTGCCTCCAGTAATGCCATCCCGTAGGCCTCGTTGCAGGCCGGCCAGACATAAAGGTCGGCGGCCGCATAGATCTCGGGCAGGTCCGTTCCGGGCAGGGCGCCGAGAAAGCGCACCCGATCGCCGAATGGCGCGAACAGGGCTTCGACGTCGCTCCGGGCGGGGCCGTCGCCGACCAGCAGGATCTGCCACGCGAGATCGGCGACACGCTCCAAGGCCTGGGCCAGCAGTCGGAAGGACTGCAGCTTGACGTCGTGCCGCATCATCGCCACCGCGAGCAGCCACGGCTGCTGCGGGTCCAGGCGGTGGTCGGCAGCCAGCCGCCGGCGCGTGGTCGCACGGTTTTCGCACGCGGCAACGAAGGGGCCCGCGTCGAGAAACGGGGGGAAAAGCTCGATGCGCCGCTGATCGGTGACGGCACCCTCGAGTCCCGGCAGGTCAAGCCGTGTCATGGCCAGTATGGACGCGGCGGCACCAATCGCAGCCAGGCTCGCCGCATGGCCGGCTGCCCATCGCCCGGCCGCCTGCTTGCCCGCAATCGACGCCTCGGCCACCACATAGGGGATGCCCAGCGTGCGGCTGACCACCGGGCCGAGCCAGTCCGGCGCCTTGTGATAGAGATGGTAGGTGAACCAGAGCTGCGGTCGTCGTGCCACAGGCCGCTGCCGATAGCGCTGCAGCAGCCCTTCAGCCAGCCGCACCCCAAGTGCGGCCAAGCGTTGCTGTCGGACCACGTCGCCGTCGCGGTCGTAGCTACGAAAGTGGCAGCCGAGTTCGACTTCATGCCCAAGGCTGGCGAGGAGGTCGGCAAAGCCCCGTGCCATACGTCGATCGCCGGACGGCACTGGATGGTCCGGAGCCTTCAACGGCGCATAGAACGCCACCCGCATCAGGCCGCCTCGCGCCTGCCGGAATCGAGCCCGAAGCGCCGAGCTAGATGCTCTATCCCCTGTGTGAAAGCAAATTGCTCGAGGATTCGATGCCGCCCCTGCCGGCCCATGGCCAACCGCAGCGCCGGGTCGCCGATGAGGCCTTCGATGGCAAAGCTGAGCGCGTCGGGATCGTCCGGTGGTACCAGCCAGCCTGTGCTGCCCGGCACGACGATCTCTGGGATGGCGGCAACCTCGGTCGCCACGACCGGCAGCTCCTGGGACATCGCCTCCATGATCACGTTGGGCAGGCCGTCGCGGTCGCCGTCCTCGGCAATTCTGGCAGCAAGGCAGAACAGGTCGGCGCGCCGCAGTGCCGCCACGACCTCCTCCTGCGTACCCGATCCGCCCCAGTGCACCCGACCGCCGATGCCCAGCCGCTCCGCCCGTGCGGCCAGGACGCCGCTCAGCGGTCCACCGCCTATGTGCTCGAAGCGCCAGTGCAGCCCGGCCGGCAACCGTGCCAGCGCGTCGAGCGTGACATCCAGGCCCTTCTTCTCCACCGCACGGGCGACGCACACGATATGCACCGGTCGCTGCGGGTCTCGCCCATCGGCCCCGAACGCGCGGGGGGGCGCCGGAAAGCGCTCCGCCTCCAGGCCGTGATAGATCAGCTCCATGTCGGCCCGCGGCACAAAGGTTCGCAGATGCTCCAGGTTCATTCGGCTGCAGGTCACCAGCCATCGCGCCGCCAGGATCTTCTCGCGCTTCTCCCAAGCGGGGATGGTCCAGACATCCTTCGCATGCGCCGAAATGCTGTAGGGCAGGTCGCGCAGCAGCGCGGTGTAACGGGCAACCGATGCCGGGGTGTGCAGATAGTGCACATGCAGCCAGTCGATGTCTTGCGGCAGCTCGGCTGCCAGGACCAGTGCCTGGCCGAACCGACGGCCACGATTGGCGGTGGGATCCCGCCTGAGGTCGGCAAGCCAAGTGTGCAGGAGCAGCCAAAATCGCCGCCGCAACAGGCCGCCACCGAGCGCCCGCAGCACGCGCAGTGGTTCCTGGTAGAGATACTCCGGCAGGTAGCGGACCGGGGCGCCGATCTGGCGATGCATCTCATGTACACGGCCGTCGGTTGGATGGCGCAGCGAGACGATCTCTAGGGGCAGACCCAGCCGCTCCAGGGCCAGGATCTCCTGGGCGATGAAGGTCTCCGACAGGCGCGGATAGCCCTTGACCAGAATGGCGATGCGCTTGGGCAAGTTCGCCTACGCGGAGCGGCTGCGGCGGAAGTCGTGCACCTCGCCCCGCGGTTCCAGCCACGGGGCGATCAGGCTACTGATCCGGCCCAGACCCTCTAGCATCGATGCGCGCACACTCTCCGCAGGCACCTGCATCAACGGAAGTTCGCGCAAGGCGGCGGCCATCCGCTCGGGAGGCCGCACGCCGTCGTTGGCTAGCATGCGGACGAGCCCCAGCTTCTCGGCCCGTTCGGCACGAAGATACTGCTCGAGGCGAGGGGTCGTCCGCGGCACCAGGAGGGCCGGTTTGCCGAAGGACAGGATTTCACAGAACGTGTTGTAGCCACCCATCGCGACCACGGCGCTGGCGCGCTCGAAAAACGGCTCGACCCGCGCCTCGAAGGTGATCGCCTGCAGCCGCGAGTCTCGGCTGGCCCGTTCCTGGAAGGACGCGCGCTGCTCCGCGGGCATGAACGGACCCATCAGCAGCACGGCGTGGCGCGCAAGGCTCGGATCGTGCTCGTAGGCACTGAGCACCCAATCGACCAGCTCGGCGCCGTCGCCGCCGCCGCCGGGCGTGACCAGGATGAAGTCCTCGCTGGGCACCCGATGCCCCTCGATCGACTCGGCATGCTCCGGCACGGTGCGCTTGAGATAGCCGGTGAAGCGGACCTTGTCGGCAACCTCGGTCATGCCCGGTATTTCGCGCAACGGGTCGAACAGCTCCGGCAGGCCGTAGACCCAGATCTCGTCGTACAGCTGCTGCAGCGCCGGGAAGACCATCTTGCGCTGCCACTCGTCCACTAGGCTTGCCGGTTCGTCCATCACGTCGCGCAGGCCCAGGATGCAGCGCGTGCCGCGAGCCTTGAGCATCTCGAGCGTGGAGCGGACCTCGCCGCGCAGGCCCAGCGGCTCCTTGTCGACCAGGAACACATCCGGCTCGAACACCTCGGCGGTGTGGTGAATGATCGATCGGCGGATCTCGAGCGTCTTGTCGATATCGAGATGCAGATTGAGTGCCGTATACTCGCCGTTGCGCAGCTTGATAACGCCGGGAACCCGGACGAAATCAACCCGCGAGCGATAGTCGAAACTGCCGATGATCGGTGAGCCGGACAGAATCAGCACCGAGAGGTGCTTGAACCGCTGAACCAGATGGTGGGCGATGGCCCGACAACGGCGCAGATGTCCTAAACCGAAGCTGTCATGGCTGTAGATCAGCAACCGGCTGCCGTGATCCATTCCCGGTTCGATCCCGATTGAAGCGAGCCGCACTATGGCAGACGGCTCATGGGGCGCGAAGGGAAAACTACGAAGACCACACGCAGCTTGGTGGAAGGTCTTCCCTTTGATAGGAATATATACTATATGAGAAGCGTACATCGGCCATGTGCCGACACCATTCACAGACATGAGGGGCTCGGACATGGCGGTGCTCTTTCCCCTGGACGACGACGGCCATCCCATACCCGTCCTCGGCTTCGACTATCGCGGTACGCAGAAACTGGCTGTCGGTGCAGCGTCGGTGCGAAATGCGACGCCGATTCCGTCGGACGTGCAGATCCTCAGCCTGATCGCCACCGGTCAATGCCGCTTCGAGGTCGGCGATCACAGTGTCACGGCCGACCTGATGTCGAGCCCGGTCCTGTTCCCGGGCCAGTATCTCGACGTGCCCCTGCGCCGCGGCGAGCGTTTCGTCGCCTTCGTTGCCGACGGTGATCCCTGCGACGCCTACATCGTCGGGCGGGTGTGAGATGCGCCTGCGGTTACGTCTGACCACGGACAGTCTTCGCCTCACGGGTGGACCTAGCCGTCATCCTGTGCCGGCACCGTCGCTCCAGCCGCTGCTGGTGACCGAGAACGGGGATGCGCTGATTACGGACCAGGGCGAACTTCTGCTGGCGGGTCCAAAGCCATGACCAACAAGCAGATTCACGAATTGCCGGCGGCCAGTTTGCTGGCACCCGACGACCAGCTTCTGGTCTCTCAGGCGGGCAGCAACGCCACCCGACGGGCCAGCCTTGGCGGTCTGCCGTTCCAGCCGGCTCTTCCGGGCACCAGCCGGCGGACCATCGCCGGCAAGCTCGGTGAGATGGTCTCGGTGAAGGACTTCGGTGCCATCGGCGATGGCAGTGTCGACGACAGCGCCGCGTTTCAGGCGGCCCTGGACCAGCACGCTGCGATTCACGTGCCCGCCGGCATCTACCGGCTCGACAGCGAGATCCAGATCAAGCCTCGCCGCCGCCTGTTCGGTGCTGGTCGCGACACCACGGTGATCGACGCCCGAGCCGTGCGCGCGTTCACCTTCAATCGCAATGCCGGCGCCTTCCAGGTCGACAGCCAAGCCAGCGGCGACTGGAACCGATCGGCCCTCAGCGCCATGACCATCCGCATGTTCCAGGGCGGGGTCCGCGCGCACGGGCATGAATTCCGCGCGACGAACCTGCTGTTCGTTGGTGGCTCAGCCCCATTGGGGCAGCTGGACCCGGACGGCTGGTGCCTCGACCTTGTTGACGCCAACGAATCGATGCTCCGCGAGGTCCAGGCGGGTTACGGCGGCGGTGCGGCGCACCGCCTCCTCGCCAACGGCATTCGCCTCGGCTCCGCGACGCCGGCCGTCAACTACGGTGACAGCCTGCTGCAGGAGGTGTCGATCAAGTTGGGTGGGCAGGGCACGGTGGCCGTGTTGCTCAAGGGCAACGGCACCGGCCTCATCAACAACGTGCTGCTGAGCCGGGTCCAGGTCAACGCCCCACAAGGCGGCGCCGGCATCACCCCCCTTGCCGGTACCAACGGCATCAAGCTGTGGAACGCTGCCCGTGTCGTCTGCCTGCTGTGCGATGTCGAGGTCGTCGACGTCGCGTTCGAGGAATACAGTGAGAGCCTCGGCGGCACCGCCGGGGCCTGCTCGAACAACAGCTATATCGGCTGCTTCGTCCATTATCCGGGTTCTGCGGCCTACCGCGACAGCAATGGCCTGTTCAGCCGCTCGGTGATCCGCACGAGCTTCGTCGGCTGCGACAATCTCGGCCCGCTGCCGGTTGGCAACGTCGCCGGCGACGGCGGCCGGACACAGGATGGCGATCTGTTCGCACAAGGCTTCTGGGTCTGCGACCAGTACCGTCAGCCGTCGATACAGCTGCGCTCGCGTGACAAGGACGTCTTGCTGATCACCGGGGACCACAAGGGTGCGACCCAGGTCAATGCCGACGGCCATCCGAGCCAGGGCACGCCCTACCACGGGCTCCTGATCGAGCACACCAGCCGCCAGAGCACGAAGCTCACCCGCCCGGTCGCCAACGGGGTGCTCGACCCCGACGACAATCTGACGCCGCTGGTCGACGTCCGGCTCGAGCTCGGCAATGGCGAGGGTGACGCGCGGGGCGAGCTGGCGCGGGTCCAGGTGAATGACCCGCTCTATCTGCGGCCGCGCACGACGCAGCCGATCCGCCCGATCGACGGCTTGGTCTGGTACGCGACCAACGTTGCCGGAGTCCCGGCCACGGGCGAGTACTGGCTGGGCTCGGGTCTTTATGCCCGCATCAATAACGGCGATGCCATTCCGGTGGCGGTCTCCCGTGGTGCCGTGCCGGAACGGGAGCGCAATCTCGCGCTGACCGTGTCGGCGGCTGACTTCGGCAAGATCCATCGGGTCAACAATGGTGGCGAGGTGGTGCTCACCGTTCCCGCCGGGCTCGTTGCTTCAGGGCAAGGCGCTCGGCGCCTTTGGGTCATCCGGCAGGGTGCCGGCAGCGTGCGCTTCGCCGCCTCCGGCGGTGCCGTCCTGCGCTCACCAAGTGGCCGGGTCACCATCGCCAAGCAGTACCAGATGGTCGAGGTCGTGGTGACCTCCGCCAACGACGTCTATCTGCTCGGCATCTACCCCGACGCCGACCTCAACCCGACCTGGGCTATGCGTCACCGCGAGCGCAACTCCAGCTATACGGTGACCACGGCGCATCTGGGCGAACTGCATCGGTGCAACCACGGCACCAATCCCATCACCGTCACCATCCCGTTCGGCCTATGGCCGGTGGAAACCGGCGAGGATGTGGTCGAGCTATCGGTCAGCCGAGTCGGCAATGCCCCGGTGTTCATCCGGGCCGACGCCGGCACTGCCGGCACGGCGTCCATGCAGTTCCGCCTCCCGCCCTCGGCTGCCGGGGTGTCCCAGTACGACCGCGGCGATGGCCAGATGCACAGTCAATATGAGCTGGGCCTGTGGGAATCCCGCCGGCTGCTGATCCGGAAGACCGATGCGTCGACCGGGGAGCTTTTCCTCGAGGGTGTTCGCTGACGTCAACCGCTCAGGAGTATGTGCGATGGAGCTTTATGCGACAGGTAAAGAGATGCTGCTGATGGCGGCTCTCCGGGCGGCGATCACGCTGCTGACGTTCATCGGTCGGGGTCTCGACCTGACCGAGGCCGAGCGCCGCGCAGTACTGGGCCGAGTAGAGGTGGCCCCGTTGGCTCCGACGGCGCGAAGCGGCGCCTGAGTCTTTGATCCAGATCAATGCGTGGCGCTTCTCCGCAGGGCATTCTCCGCTGCGCATTGGTCATGCCCCGGTGAATTCGTAGCCACCATCTGCGATCCGCGGGCGGCTCGATGTTTCCGAATCCCTTCCTGGTCGGGGAAAGTGCAGCCTGGAAGGGACGACGTCGCGCGGAGAGGGAGCCTGCCACTCCTCTCCGCGCTTTTTTTTGCTTCCCGGCAGTGGCGGCAGCGGTGTAGGCCCGGCGCACTCGAGCACGTGGAGGCGGCGCCGTGGAAGCCAAGTTCCTCGATCCTGCCACGTTGGCGCTGCATGCCGGCCAAGTCGCCGACCCGACGACCGGCGCCCGAGCGGTGCCAATCTACCAGACGACCTCCTTTGTCTTCCCCGATACCGACCACGCAGCTGGCCTGTTCAATCTGGAACGGGCCGGTCATCTCTACAGCCGGATTTCCAACCCGACCGTGGCCGTGCTCGAGGAGCGGGTCGCGGCGCTGGAAGGTGGTGTCGCCGCGGTTGCCACTGCCAGCGGTCAGGCGGCACTGCATCTGGCCATCGCCACGCTGATGGGGGTAGGCTCGCACATCGTGGCGGCGCGCAACCTCTATGGTGGCAGCATAAACCTGCTGCGGCTCACCCTGCCCCGCTTCGGCATCGAGACCAGCTTCGTCGATCCGCGCGACCCGCAGGCCTTCGCGGCTGCCATCCGCCCCGAGACGCGGCTGGTCCTGGCCGAGATCGTGGGCAATCCGGGCCTCGAAGTGCTGGACCTCCCGGCTGTGGCGGCGGTCGCCCATGCGCATGGGCTGCCCCTGCTGGTCGACAGCACGTTCACCACACCCTGGCTCTGCCGCCCGATCGAGCACGGTGCGGACATTATCGTTCACTCGCTGACCAAATGGCTGGGGGGCCACGGGGTGGCGATCGGTGGCATCGTGGTCGATGGCGGCAGGTTCGACTGGTACACCTCGGCTGGCTTCCCGACCCTGACCGAGCCCTACCCGGGCTATGCCGGTCTTACTTATGTCGAGACGTTCGGCCCACAGGCTTTCGCAGCGCGGGCGCGGACGGAGGGCCTGCGCGATTTCGGTGCCTGCCTCAGCCCGCAGAATGCATTCTACCATCTGCTCGGTGTCGAGACGCTGCCGCTGCGCATGGAACGCCACATCGCCAATACGGCCGCCGTCCTGGACTTCCTGGCGGCCCATCCCGCCGTGGCCTACGTCATCCATCCGACCTGCGCCGACCACCCGGACCATGCGCTGGCGCAGCGTCTGCTGCCGAAAGGTGCCGGGTCGATAGTCAGCTTCGGGGTGAAGGGGGGCAGGGCCGCCGGCGCCCGGTTCATCGAAGGCTGCAGCTTGGCCTCGCATCTGGCCAATGTCGGCGACGCCAAGACCCTGGTGATCCATCCGGCCTCCACCACACACCTGCAACTCGGCGTGGAACAGCTCGCCGCGATCGGACTGCGCGACGACATGATCCGCCTGTCGGTGGGCCTCGAGCATCCGGGCGACATTACTACCGATCTCGACCGTGCCCTGCGCGCCAGCCAGAAGGGGTGAGCTTGTCCGAACTCCCGTTCGCAGCTACTTACGGCCAGAGCTGGCGTGTCGACTCCCCGACCGTGGTTCTCGTGCATGGCGCCGGCATGGATCACACGGTCTGGGCGCTGCAAGGCCGGTACCTGGCCTTCCACGGCTGGAACGTGTTCGCCGTGGACCTGCCGGGCCACGGTCGCTCGCGAGGGATGCCGGCGTTGGATTCCGTCGCGGCCATGGCCGACTGGTTGGCGGGTCTGATCGCTGGCTATGGGCCAGGACCTGCTGCCCTGGTCGGCCATTCGATGGGCGCGCTCGTGGCCATCGCGACGGCGGCGCGCTATCCCGTGCGGGTCTCCGCCCTCTGCCTGTTGGGCGCGGCCGCCCGGATGCCGGTGCACCCCGAGCTTCTGGCGCTGGCCGCAGCCCATGATCCCAAGGCGGTCGAGCTGATGTGCGATTGGGCGTTTGGCCAGCGTGGCAAGGTCGGTGGCAACCCGAACCCAGGCGGCTGGCTGCAGGGCGCTGCTCGAGCGCTGCTGCGCCGCGGCGATTCTACTGTCCTGAGTACCGACCTTGCCGCGTGCGACACCTATGCTGACGGCGAAGCCGATGCCGCGGCAATAGGCTGCGGCGCCCTGGTCCTGCTCGGCGCCGCGGATCGCATGACGCCGCCGAAGGCCGGAGCACAGCTGGCACGGCTGATCCCGAATGCCACGGTGACCACGGTCGAAGCTGCCGGCCACATGTCGATGATGGAGACGCCAGACGAAGTGCTCGACGCGATACGGGCCTATCTTGAGCCGGTGCGGGGCTAGATATCCACGCTCTGGCCGGTGCGAAGGGTCCAGCCGACAACCTCCTTCAGCACCCGCCCCATAGCCGCATCAAACGCTGCGACCGCCGCCGCCACGCCCTGGCCTTCGGGCACGGCCTCGGAGGCGAAGCGCTCGCGGCCCACGATCTCCCGGCGAGGCAGCCGCAGCAGCGTTGCGTCCAGCCGGATGCGGACGACCAGATCGCCGTTGTTGCGATTGATCTGGAATGCACGGAGCTCCGAACGCAGCAGGTACTGGGCTCGTAAGCGGTCGCGATCGGTTCCCACGGCCTCGATTCTGCCCGACGCCGCAAACGACTGCACCAACAGCGTCTGCACCATGGCGGGCGCCCGGTCGACCCAGTTGGCCAAAGCCACATAATTCACGCCGACGCCATCGCTGACCACGGCGATTCGCGTCGTGTCGAGTGTCTGCTCGGCGCTGGGCTCCGCCACGGCCAGCGACCAGTTCACGTGCGGCAGGTCGTCGGCATAGGTCGTCTTCAGCGTCAGCCGGAAGCTCTGCGGTGCCGGCCCCTGGCCGGGCAACGAGGGGAGACACCCGGCCAGCAGAGCAAGGCCGCTCAGCACCAGGCCGCGCCGGGCGAAGAGGTTAGTCACGGCAGTTGGACCCCCTGTCTGTCACGGCTGCCGAGGAAGAACCGGGCGGGGTCCTGCCGCATGTCGCGCACCGTGCCATTGAGCTCGTTGACCAGTCGCGTTGCGTCCTCGACTAAGCCCAGGAAGGCCGGCAGCCCGTCCTCGGTGAACTGCTTGAGGTCGGACCGGTTATCGCCAATCACGCCGCTCGCCTGATCGGCGACCCGTCGCAACGACACGCTGAGCCGGGTCGCCTCGTCGCCTAAGGTCTGGAGACGCTCGTCACCTTCGGTGACGAGGCCGGTGCCCGCGTCCGCGAGGGCTTCGAGACTGGCCACGAGTTCCGGCAGCTCGGCCATGCTGCGGGCAAACGGGCCCTGGGGATCGGCGAATCCCTGCAGCAGCTCGGACAGTGCGACTGCCCCGCGGCGGATGCTGTCGCCCGTCGACCCCGCCAGCAGATCGCGCATGGCAACGGTCAGCTCTTGGAGGGTGCGTGCAATCTCCGGAGCGTTGAGCAGCGCGTCGTCGACGGTGCGCTGCAGCCCCGCCCAGGTCGACGGTATCGACGGTATCTCGTCTGCCGGCAGGTCCACCGTCGCGCCGCCGGCCGCCGGATGCTGGTAGAAGTCGAGAGCGACCAGCAGCTGTCCGGTCACGATACTCTGCAGATCGAGTCGGGCGTGCAGGCCGCGCGCGATCAGATCGGCGATCATATCGGAGTCGGCACTGCCATTCGTGCTCAGGGCGCCCGGACGCAGCTCGAGCGTGACCGGAACCTTCACGCTGCCCGAGGTCGGATCATAGATCGCACGGATGTTTTCGACCTGCCCGATCTCGATGCCGCGAAAGGTCACCGGCGCACCGACCCGCAGCCCTTTGAGAGATTCCGCGAACTGGACCTGATAGCGCTCGCCATCGCGGAACAGTTGCGAGCCCCCGAACGTGACCACGCCCAACGCGGCCACCATGATCGCTCCCAGCACGAACAGGCCTACTGCCTGCGGGCTCGCCTGCCGGCTCATGCTGGCCCCCATGGGCACTGGTCATGGCCGATCATGCAGTCTGCCCTTGCTTGCCACGGGTCAGGAAGGCCTGGACCTTCGGATTGTCGCCGTGCTCGAGCAGCCAGCGCGGATGACCGGTGGCGATCATGGTCCGGGTATCGGCGTCGAGAAAGACGGAATTGTCGCTGATGGCGAAGATACTGGCGAGTTCGTGGGTGATCACGACGATCGTCATGCCCAGGCTGTGGCGCAGCTCGAGGATCAGGTCGTCGAGCAGCCGCGAGCTGATCGGATCCAGTCCGGCCGAGGGTTCGTCGAGGAACAGCACTTCCGGATCGAGCGCCATCGCACGGGCGATGGCCGCCCGCTTGCGCATGCCGCCGCTGATCTCGGACGGGTAGTAGTGTTCCGAGCCTGCGAGCCCGACGAGCGCCAGCTTGAATGCGGCCACCTCCTCGCTCGTGGCACGGTCGAGGCCAGTATAGATGCCTAACGGCAGCGCCACGTTCTCGATCAGCGTCATCGATGTCCATAGGGCACCTTGTTGGTACATCACGCCGAAGCGGCGCTGCAGCGCCTGCTGCTGCTGAGGCGATGCATCCCAGTAGCTCTGGCCGCCGAAGTGGACCTCGCCCATCGCGGGCTGCTGAAGGCCGACCAGATGCCGCAACAAGGTGCTCTTCCCCGAGCCGCTGCCACCCATGACGACGAACACGTCGCCGCGGCGGATGGTGAAGGTGAGGCCCGACTGCAGCACGCGCTGGCCATAGGCCATGCTCAGATTCGCGACCTCGATATGCGCGGGCCGATCGGCGGCGGCGGCAATGGCCGCCTCGAGATCAAAAGCCGACGGCATAGAAGATCACGTTGAGCGCGCAGTCGGCGACGATCACCGCGACGATGCCGCTGACCACGGCCGCCGTCGTGGCGGCACCCACGGCGGCAGCGTCACGGCCGGAGCGGATCCCCTGCAAGCAGCCAGCCGCCGCCACTAGAATGCCGAACAGGACCGCCTTGATCAGCCCGGCGCCGAAGTCGTGCAGGCCAATGAACTGCAGGCTCTGCTGGTAGTATTGGGCAGGCGACAGCCCAAGCACGCCGATGCCGATCACGGCACCGCCGAGCATCCCGAACAGGTTGGCGTAGACGGCCAGCAGCGGCATCATCAGCGCCAGGGCCAGGAGCCGCGGCAGCACCAGGAACTGCATGGGCGAGACACCCAGCGTCCGCAGCGCGTCGATCTCCTCGTTGACCTGCATCGTGCCGAGCTCGGCCGCATAAGCGGCACCGGTACGGCCGGCCATGATCACGGCCGCCATCATCGGCCCCATCTCCCGGGCCATGCCGATGGCAACGAGGTTGGCGACGAAAATCTGGGCACCGAACAAGGCCAGTTGCGTGCCGCCGACGAAGGCCTGGATCATGCCGACCAGGATACTGATCAAGGTCACGATCGGCAGCGCCTCGGCGCCGGCCTGCTGAACGGCCAGCCAGAAATCACGGCTGCGCACCAGCGCCCGGCCGCGGACAAGCTGAACGATAGCAACGCAGGTTTCACCAATGAATGCCGACAGGTCGGCTGCAGCTCGGCCGAGCGCCAGGGTAGCCAAGCCCAGGCGGTGAATGAAACCCGGCGGGGGGCCCTCGGACCGATCGAGCCGCCTTGGCACCGTTGTGGCAAGTCTCACCAGCCGAATGGCACCGTCGGGCAGGCCCGCCAGATCGATGTCGAATCCCGCCTCTTCCGCCATGTGCAGGACCCGGACGAGGAAGCTTGGCAGAATAGTATCCCACCGGCCGAGCTCAGCGGCGTCGAAACGCAGCACCTTCGGGCCATAGGCGGCCCGGAGCTGCGCCCGGGTCTGGGCAAGGTCTGGGATGCCGCGTGACATCACCCAGTCGCCGCGCAGGGTCAGCAGTACGGCGCCCGCGGCCGGGCCGACGACGACGCTCGGCGGCTCGCCACTCGAGTCTGATGCCGGCTGGATCGCCGTGGTCATCTTGGCCATCACGCGCCGACGCCGCTCCTTTGGTTCCACTGCGGCGATAGAGTGCTATCCTCGGCAGCGCTTGTCACCCCCGTATGCCAGAGGCGTGGAACCTATTGATTGGTAGCCTTCGCGCTGAAAACGGACGCTTGGCGTCAGTTGCTGCCTGCGATGACCGCCAGCGCCACCAGTGCCGCGCAGGCACCGGCTATCGTGGTCAACGCCAGCCCGCCATCGCCCGGTCGTTCCGGCGGTGCCGCCACCCGCCGACGCGCGGGCTCTGGTGCAGTTGCATCTTTTCTCTGTGCCGGCAGCGCCAGAGATCTGGCGCGCCACCGCCTTTTGGGCCGAGGCTTCTCCTCCATCGACACGATTCGGCCGGCGGTGCGGCGTGTCACCGGATCGTGGATCTCCGTCCAGATCCTGACGCCCTCGACGTCCGGTCGCTGCAGCAGCTGCTGCGCCTGCTCCTGCGCGATGGCGACGTCGGTGCCCGTGGCTTCAATCAGCCAGCGCGACCCACGACGGGCATGCACCTCGAACTGGACGTTTGAAGAAGCACACTGGGACACCTGCGATCAGCCCATGGCAGCCGCGGCGTACTGACCGCCACGGGTATCGATCTTGCCGCCACATGCTTAATACCGACCTAAACGGCGGCCGGACGCTTGATTTTCGCCATCCCGACGGCTAGCTGTCCGCCAGCGTCCCCATCGTCTAGCGGTCAGGACACAGCCCTTTCAAGGCTGGAACACGGGTTCGATCCCCGTTGGGGACGCCAGAATTCAAGGGCTTGGCTCGCGTTGCGCCTCCGGCCGTGAGAATGCGCCGAGAATGGCACCGATAGCGGCGGTCTTCTTCGGAATGAGGGCATCCCGGTTGGCCTCGTCCGCGACGCTCCCGTCCTCACCACCGACGACAATGCGACCGTCCAGCGTCGTGCGCATGTACATGTAGGGATTGACCGTCTCCCAGAAGAGGCAGCGGCTCCGCCACAACCGGTCGGGTTGTGGTGCGGTCGCCATGGCCCAGGTCGAGCTCTTTGTGAACCGCCCCGGGTCGACCAGTTTGCCTGGCTCGTAGCCCGTGGCGATTACGGCATGCTGTGCCAGCAAGGCATAACCGGCGTCGGTCGTGAGGGTGACGCCGGCTCGATGTCGACGATCTCCGTAGGCGCAAATACCCGCGCGCCGCGCGCCAGAAGCCTGCGATCGGTACCACGGGATCGGCCTCGCCAGCACCCTCTGCCGCTCGCGAAAGCTGCAATGCAGGTCAAGATCGGCGATCCAGCCACGCAGAAAATCGAAGACGGTTGCGGGCCCTCAGTGGCTGGTCGATCTCGAACTGGAGCAGGGCAGTACTTGCTGGACTCGACCCGCGCACCAGCCCAAGGCGATCCACAACCGCCACGCTCTTTCCCGTGCGCAGCACCGCGTCCGTGATCAGTGTACCGCTCATCCCGCTGCCGACGACCGCGACCGTGTGATTTTCTGCCAGAAGCTCTTCCGGCAGGAGCATGTCACCGAGGCGGAGCCACACAGGTGTGCCCATCCGTAGATTCCGGTCACGACCGCCGGTGGTCATTTCAGGCATGCCCTTGCCGGAGAGTCGAAATGCACTGTGCGGCACATGAGAATAGGGCATGATCCGGCACTTGCCTGCATCATTGTGCATCTCGAAGGTGGGAAATGGGCAAAAAGATCGACTTGTGCTTCCACACTTCGACGACAAAGCGTTTGTGTTTTATGCTGCATTGCAGCATTAACGCCTCCTTAACAATCGTAGCCCCGTAGGAAGACTATGAATCCGCTCAAGCAAGCCGCTCGGTATACCGGCAAGATCACCGACACGATGGTCGATGTCGGCGTGAATCACGGCACGGCCGGTGAGCTCGCGCTGGCCAGTGGCGAGGTTGTCGCCAAGCGGATGGCGCTAGGAGCTGCCGCTATGGTCGATCCCCTCAACGCCGATCACGCCGAGTTCGCCCGCATGGTGCCTGAGAAGGCGCAAGCCTTCGCGGACGCGGGCACGGCCGTCCTGCAGCGTTCCAGCGACATCGTGCAGCAAATGGCGAACTTCGCGGTTACTGAGATGTCGATCGCGATGAAGTCGACCATGGACATGGTAGCCTGCCGCACGCCGGCGGCGCTGGTAGCTGTCCAGGGCAAATTCCTGCTGGGCTGGCTCAATCGCTCATTGTCGCAGTCTGCGGCCCTGGGTGCCTTCGCCGTGCGTTCACAGGCGGCCGTCATGGCTCCGGTCCACAAGACCGCAACGGCCAATGCCCGAAGACTCAAAGGCTAGCCGCAGAAAATTCCGTCTCGGCTTCTCAAGCGGCAACACTCGCGGCAGGTCGTGCATCCCGGCACGATGGTGAAGGAGCGGCGAAGGAGAGCATCACCGGCCTGTCGGCACTGCCAGCCGAGAAGGCGATTGACTCGAGGCGAACAGCCACCTTTGTCTGGGTCATTATTCAGACCGCCGATGGGACGGGCGATGTGGATCATGCAGAGCGTCGTCGGCAGTTTCCTGATCGCATTTCCGGCGCTGTTCTCGATCGTCAACCCGCTGGGCGGGGCTCTTATCTACAGTCAGGTCACCGCCGGTCGTGATCATGACGAGCGGGTCCGCTTGGCTTGGCGGGTGGCACTTTACTCGGCCGGCGTCATCCTGGTGGCACTGTGGGCCGGGGCCTCGCTGATCGGCTTTTTCGGGGTGACGACCGGCGCGCTGCGGATTGCCGGCGGGCTCGTCGTCGCCTCGCGGGCCTGGGAGCTGCTGTTGGCACCTCAGCATCATGAGGATCGCAAGCAAGAGCAGGCTTCCACGGCAAGCGGTGCGGACGACGTCGCGTTTTTCCCGCTCACCATGCCATTCACGGCGGGCCCCGGTGCCATAGCCGTGGCGATCGCCCTCAGCGCCAATCGGCCGACGAGCGCCATCGAACTCCTGCCATTCTTTGTCGGCAGCTCCATGGCCGCAGCGGTTGTCGCGGTGACGGTCGGCTTCTGCTACGCCTCGGCGGACCGTGTGGTGATGCTGCTCGGCCCGGCGGGCGCACGCGTGGTGACCCGCCTGACGGCGTTCCTGCTGCTCTGCATAGGTGTCCAGATCGTGCTGACCGGCGTTCAGGACGCCTTACCGCCGTTGCTGGCCGGCCGCGGATAAATCAATCGCCACCGATGCGACTTGCCCGGTCAAATGCCCTCAGAACGAGTTTCCGCGCCCGTACGGTGGCCATGCGGTCCTTGAAAAAAGAAGGCCGGACCCGAAGGCCCGGCCAATTTAATCAGGGAGGCTAAACGTCTGGGAAAAAGGAGGCTCGCTGAGCTTTCGGCCAACCGGGCATTGCACCCAGCCTGCACGAAATTCATGACTGCGAACCTCACCAGCAACATGACCGCCCAGAACCTCGATCACGCTGCAACGCACAATTCATAACCTTGCCGCGGAGATTACGCCAGAGCTTTTGTGCAGACGGTGCATGCTGCAATGCACGTGGCAAGGCAGCCCACGACACACCAGAGGAGGCGTCGAGCCGCCGCCTTGCCTCCATCGCGCTGATCTAAGCGCTTGATGCGCGCTTGGTCGGTATTATGATTATACCTCTGGCACTTACAAATCAGGCCTGGGACCAACCGGGTGGCCGTCAGGGTTTACGGGCAGGCTGACGATGATGACCGAGAACGAACCGATCCGCCGGCGCAAGCTCTCGCATGAGATTCTAGAACGTCTGCTCGCCCGCATCACCTCTGGCGAGTTGGCGGCCGGCGAGCATCTGCCGTCCGAGCGTGATCTGATGGCCCAGTACCAGGTCGGACGGCCCGCGGTGCGCGAGGCGATGCAGGCCCTGGAGCGGATGGGGTTGATCGCGATCACACACGGTGAGCGTGCGCGAATCGTCGCCCCCAGTGCGCGGACCATCATCGACCAGATCGGCCACACCGCACGCCATCTGCTGGCGACATCGCCAACCTCGCTCGAGCAGCTCAAGGACGCTCGGCTGTTCTTCGAGGTGGGCGTTGTTCGCATGGCGGCCGAGCGGGCCACTACCGAGGACATCGCGCGCCTGCAGGACTGCCTGCACGAGCATCGGCTTGCCGCGAACGGAGTGGCCGTGCCGGCGCACATGGACGAGTTCCTGCACAAGGACATGGCGTTTCACCGACAGATTGCCGCCATCACCGGCAATGCGATCTACGTTGCCTTGAGCCAGGCGATGTTCGAGTGGCTGGCGGAGTTCCATACCGGCTTGGTTCGCCTCCACGGTGCGGAACAGCTTACCATCGATGAGCACGAGGCGATTTTCGCCGCGATCGCGGCGCGCGACGGTGAGCGCGCCGCAGCCGCCATGACCAGTCACCTGACCCGGGCAAATCTTCTGTACCGCCAGTTTGAGGGCGCGATCGATGCCGATTAGCTGCAAGTGACTCTTGCGGCGCTTCACCACGATGGTATGCTGACTATACAACAAGATCCCAAGGATCGCTCAGGGAGAGCATCGTCATGCGCTTGAACCGTCGGGATTTCACCCTCGGCAGCCTGCTCGCGGCCGGTACGCTCGGCCTGCCGGTGTTCGTCAAGGCACAGCAGGGTAAGACCGTGGCGCTGCTGTTCGACAGCCTAGTGTCGCCGTTCTGGGTGTCGGGTCTCGACATCATGCGCGACAAGGCCAAGGCCAATGGCTGGGAAGTCCTGGAGAACATTTCCAACTTCGACGACAATAAGCAGTTCGAGCAGGTCAAGGCCATGATCGGCCGCAAGGTCGACGGCATCCTGATCATCCAGACCGACTCCAAGGCCGTCATCCCGGCGATCCGCGCGGCCAACGAGGCCGGCATCCCGATGGTCCACTTCAACCGCCCACCAGCCGAGAGCGACGCCTACTCGGTGGCGATCCAGGCCGACAACCGCAAGATCGCGGCCGAGACGGTGCAGTTCATGGTCGACGAGGCCAAGAAGAGCGGCAAGAAACGGCAGGCCGTGATCATGATCGGCGACCTTGGCGACGTGAATGCCATCCAGCGGCGCGACGGGTTCTTCGACGTGGTCGACAAGAATCCGGATGCCGTCGAAGTGGTGGCGCGGGTTTCCACCGAGTGGAACGCCGATAAGGCGTTTGCCGGCCTGACCAATGCGATGCAGGCCAATCCCGACATCGATTTTCTCTTCACCTCGTCGGACTTCATGCTGCCGCAGATCCAGCAGGTGCTGGAGACGTTCGACAAGTGGTACAAGATCGGCGAGGACGGTCACGTGCTGCTCGGCGGCTTCGACGGTGACGCCAACGCCTATCAGTTGATCCAGGACGGCTACATGGATGCCTGCGGCGTCCAGAATCTGTTCCTCGAGGTCGACATGGCCTTCCAGGCCTTCCAGGACCTGTGGGCCGGCCAGAAGCCCGAGAAGTTGCTGCTCGATCCGGGCTTCGTGATCACGCAGGCGAACAAGGACGAAACCCGCGACCAGATGTGGGGCTACATCGTCTGGAAGAAGAACGGCGGCAAGGCGTGATATCGGTCTCGGGGCGGCTGGCGCCGCCCCGAACTCGGACCTGAGGCGGCATTGGCATGAGTTCAGCAGAGGTCACCGGCGTGCGCGCCGGCGATGGCGCCGCGCGTCCATCATGGCTGCGCCGGCTGCTGCTCTCCGAATATCTGGTGCTGCTGCTGACCGGGCTTTACGTCCTGGTCATGGTGCCGCTGGTGCCCGAGATTGTGGCCGCCGACACGTGGCGCGACATCATGGGTGCCATGGTGCCGCTGCTGATCGTTGCGACCGGGCAGGCCTTCGTGCTGATCGTCGCCGGCATCGATCTGTCGGCAACGTCCAACCTCGCCATCTCCAGCGTGCTGGCCGCAGCCGTCATGACCCTCGACGGCGGCCCTTTCGCCGGCGCCCCGGGCTGGCTGGCCATCCTCGCGGGCGTGCTCACCTTCGTCGCGGTGGGTAGTGCGTTGGGGGCGCTCAACGGCGCCTGCACCACCAAGTTCAACATGCCGCCGTTCATCGTCACGCTGACGACGATGATGTTCTTCTCGGGTCTTGCCATCTGGGTCACGACGCTACTAACCAGCGACGGCAGCTCGATCGGCAACCTGCCGGCTGGATTCGCCTTTCTGGGGCAGGGCCGTATCGCCGGTCTCCCGTTCTCGCTGCTGATTGCCCTCGTCGTCTGTGTGGGAGCGCACGTCGTCCTCAGCCGGACGCTATACGGCCGCTGGCTATTTGCGATCGGCGTAAATCCGCGCGCCGCCGAGGTTTCCGGCGTGCCGGTCCGCAAGGTGGTGTTCTGGGCCTACGTCATCTGTGGGCTGTGCGCTGGCATCGCCGCCGTCATCTACACGGCACGCCTGGAAACGGGCACGCCGGTACTTGGCCAGCGCATCCTGCTGGATGTCGTGGGTGCCGCGGTGATCGGCGGCGTGAGCCTGTTCGGCGGCAAGGGCAAGGTCATCTGGGTCGTGTTCGGCGCCCTGTTTCTCACCGTCGTCGACAAGGGACTCTCTCTGCTCGGTCTGTCGCTGGCGTCGATGTTCGCGATCAAGGGCGGGGTCATCCTCGCGGCCGCGATTGCCGACGCGCAGCGGCAGCGGCTGCGCGGGGCCTGAGCCGATGTCGCCGCTCCTTGTCATCCAGGGTCTGTGCAAGAGCTTCTTCGGCGTGCAGGTGCTGCACGATGTCGGCTTCGAGCTCCTGCCCGGCGAGGTGTTGGGCCTGGTCGGCGAGAATGGGTCCGGCAAGTCGACGACGATGAACATTCTGGGCGGCGTGCATCAGCCCGATCGCGGCGCCATGAGTATCGCGGGCCGGCCTTATGCGCCACGCGGGCCGAAAGACGCCGAGGCATGCGGCATTGCGTTCATTCACCAGGAACTGAACCTCTTCAAGAATCTCACCATCGAGGAAAACCTTTTCATTGGCGGGTTTCCTCGGCTGGTGGCGGGCCTCCCCTTCATCGACCGCCGCAAGGTTCGCGAACGGGCGGAGCAGCTGTTGAAGTCGATCGACCTGGATATCGCGCCGACCACGCAGGTGAGCCGGCTCAGCCAGGGCGAACGTCAGCTGGTCGAGATTGCCAAGGCGTTGGGTGCCGAAGCCCGCATCGTCATCTTCGACGAGCCGACCACGTCGCTGACGGCCCGCGAGACCGACCGCCTGTTCGCCCAGATCGAGCGACTGCGTGAGAAAGGCATCGCCGTCATCTACATCAGCCACATCCTGGGCGATGTGCTCCGGCTGTGTGACCACATCACGGTGCTGCGCGACGGCTATGTGGTCGGCAACGCCAAGCGTGCCGACATGACCGTCGACAGGCTGATCACGGCAATGGTTGGCCGGACGATCGATCAGCTCTACCCGCCGCGCGAGCCGGCAGCGCAACCCGGCACACCCGTGCTCGAGGTGCGTGGGCTCAGCCAGCCCGGAGTCGTCAAGCACATCGAGTTGCGTGTCCAACCCGGGGAAGTCGTCGGCATTTCGGGCCTGATGGGCTCGGGCCGCTCGGAGCTGGCACGGATCCTCTTTGGTCTGGACCCGTTCGCGACGGGCACCATCGCCGTCGACGGCAGGTTGCTCGAGGCACCCACGCCGCAGACGGCGATGGATCGGGGCATCGCGTTCCTCACCGAGGATCGCCGCGTCGAGGGCCTGATGATGGCGGCATCCATCGCGGACAACATTGCGCTGTCCTCGCTGCCGCGCTTCGCGCCGGGTTGGGCCCGGCTGTTGGAGCGGACAAGGCTCGGGGCCGCGGTCGAGCGGACCGGCCGCGACGTCCAGGTCAATGCTGCCGACTTCGTGCAGACGCTGGTCAAGAACCTGTCGGGCGGCAACCAGCAGAAAGTCGTCATCGGCAAGTGGCTGCTGCGCGGTCCCCGTCTGTTCATCCTCGATGAGCCCACCCGCGGCATCGACGTCGGTGCCAAGTACGAGGTGTACAAGATCATCAATCGTCTTGCGGCCGAAGGGACCGGCATCTTGATGATATCCTCGGAGATCGAGGAGCTGATCGGCATGTGCGATCGCATTCTGGTCATGGGCCAGGGCGAGATCCGTGGTGAGTTCGAGTGTGCCGGCTTCGACCGGGAGGCCATCATGCGCCGTGCCATGTGGGACGGCGCGAAGGAGGTGGCGGCTTGAACGCCGACGCGAACCGGGTGCGGATGCTGCTGCTGCAGTACACGCCGGTACTGCTGTTCCTGCTCCTCGTCGCCGTCTTCGCGTCGCTGTCGGACCGCTTCCTGACACCCTCCAATTTCATCAATATCGTCACGCAGGCGGCGCATATCGCGATCATCGCCATCGGCATGACCTTCGTCCTGCTGGTCGCCGGGATCGACCTTTCGGTCGGCGCCAACATGTACGCCTCGTGCATTATCGTGGCGCTCTACCTGAAGGGCTGGAACCCGATCTTCGGCTTCATGACCGCAGGATTCTTGGGCCTCGCCTTCGGTGCCGTGAACGCCTTCGTCATCACGCGGCTGCGGGTGCCGGCTTTCATCGCCACGCTCTCGACCCTGTTCATCGGCCGCGCCATCGCGCTCTACTTCTCCGGCGTGAAGATGGTCCCGTTCGGCAAGGAGCTGACGCGTCTCGGCCGCTCGGATCTGTGGGGCATCCCCACCGCGATCTGGATCTTCCTGCTGGTCTTTCTGCTGGCATGGGTGACGTTGCGGCTGACCACGTTCGGGCGTCAGGTCTACGCCGTCGGCGCCGACCCGGAAGCGGCGGCCAAGGCCGGCATCGACGTGCCCAAGATCCTGTTTGCGGTGTACTGCATTTGTGGCGTCGCCGCGGGCATCGGCGGGCTCGTCTCGGCTAGCCAGGTGGCGGCCGCATCGTCCACCTTCGGCTTTCAGAAGGAATTTCCGGTCATCGCCGCCGCGGTGCTGGGCGGAACGTCGCTGTTCGGCGGCCGCGGCGGCGTGGTGGGGACCGTGTTCGGTGCCGTGCTGATCCAGACGGTGGAGAACGGCTTGGTGATGACCAACGCCGACCCGTACGTCTATCCGCTGATCATCAGCGCCATCATCTTCATCGCGGTTCTGGTGGACTCGGTGAGGACCGGCATTCTCGATCGCCTCGAGCAACGCAAGATCCGCGTGGGGGAAACATGAGCGAGCGACTGCGCGGGACGGTGATCGGCTGCGGCTTCTTCGCGGAAAATCACCTCAACGCCTGGGCCTCGATCCCGGGGGTGGAGTTGGTCGCCGTATGCGATCTCGACTCCGCCAAGGCCGCGAATGCCGCAAAGCGGTTCGGCGCTGGGCAGCACTATTCCGACGCCGCGACGATGCTACGCGAGCAGAAGCCGGACTTCGTCGACATCGCGACCACCGTGGCCTCGCATCGCGCACTCGTTGAGCTCGCCGCCGCCGAGCGCATTCCGGCCATCGTGCAGAAGCCGTTCGGCCCGACCATGGCCGATTGCGAGGCGATGGTCGCGGCATGTGCGGCGGCCGACGTGCCGTTGATGGTGCACGAGAACTTCCGCTTCCAGCCGCCGCTGCGTGCCCTGCGCGAGCTGACGGCCGGGGGCCTGATCGGCACGCCCCATTTCGGCCGGATCAGCTTCCGCACTGCGCACGACATCTACGTCAAGCAGCCCTACCTCGCGACCGAGGAGCGTTTCATCATCTCCGACGTCGGCGTTCACGTGCTCGACATCGCACGCTTCTACTTCGGCGAGGTCGCCTCGATCGCCTGCCGGACCAAGCGCGTGAACCCGGACATCAAGGGCGAGGATACCGCCACCATGCTGCTGCAGCACGTGGATGGCGTCGTCTCGGTGGTCGACTGCAGCTATTCCACCCC
The DNA here is from genome assembly GCA_049292515.1 of Geminicoccaceae bacterium. Classification (GTDB taxonomy): domain Bacteria; phylum Pseudomonadota; class Alphaproteobacteria; order Geminicoccales; family Geminicoccaceae; genus Benzoatithermus. The sequence goes on along the minus strand of JBATRI010000540.1, from coordinate 48,977 downwards.
GCTCAGCCCCGACCCGTTCCCCGAGACACTGGTCGAGATCGACGGCGACCGCGGCGTGCTGCGCCTGGAGCAGGGCTATCGCCTGCAGGTCAGCCAGCGCGGTGGTGGGCTGGAGCAGCGCGAGCTCGACCCGACGCCGCTACCCTGGGCCGAGCGGCCCTGGCACGTCGTGCAGGAGAGCGTGCAGCGGATCGAGGAGCACTGGGTCGACTGCCTCAAGCGGGGCGTGGAGCCCGAGACCTCGGGTGCGGACAACCTGAAGACCTTCGCGCTGGTGGAGGCCGCCTACCGGTCGGCCGCCAGCGGCGAGACCGTGCATCTCTGAGGATTGCCACCATGGACCGCCGCCTCGTCATCCTGGTCGAGTTCGAGCTGCACAAAGGCAAGGAGCCCGAGTTCCGTCGCCTCGTGCTGGAGAATGCCGCCGCCTCCCTGCGCGACGAGCCCGGCTGCCGGCAGTTCGACGTGCTCACCCCGGAAGCCGGCCCGGGCGACCGCATCACCCTCTATGAGATCTACGACGACGCCGCTGCCTTCGACGCTCATCTCGCCACCCCGCATTTCGCGACCTTCAACGACGCGACCGCACCGCTCGTTGCCGCCAAGACCGTGCACCGGCTCGGCTTCGCGTCGCTATCCTGATCAGGGAGACCACACATGGCTGCTGACACTCTCAAGGCCCAGGCGCAAAGCCGCGACCTCAAGGTCGGCCACTTCATCGTCGAGTTCGCGACGCCTGGCATCGGGCACATGCTCAAGAATGCCGGCTGCGACTTCGTGCTGTTCGACACGGAGCATTCGGGCTTTCACAATGAGACGATCAAGAGCGTCATGCGCTATTTCGAGGCCGCCCGGCTGCCGGCGATCGTGCGCGTGCCCTCCAAGGAATACCATCACATCGCCCGTGCCGCCGACATGGGGGCCGAAGGCATCATGCTGCCCATGGTCAACGACGCGCAGGAGGCGCGACAGATCCTGGACTGTATGAAGTACGTGCCACAGGGCCAGCGCGGCGTGGCGCTGGGAGTGGCGCATGACCTCTACAAGGGCGGTGCCGTGCTGGACAAGCTCGCCGCCGCCAACGCACGCACCACGTTTTTCGCCCAGATCGAGACCCGCGCCGGCGTGGAGAACGCCGATGCCATTGCTGCACTCGACGGGGTCGATTGCCTGTGGGTCGGCCATTTCGACCTGTCGGCGTCACTGGGTATCCCGGGCCAGTTCGAGCATAAGGATTTCCTCGATGCGATCGACACCGTGGTCCAGGCCTGCCGCAAGCATGGCAAGGCCACCGGCCGGCTGGTGCCCGATGTCGCGACGGGTGCCGACTACAACGCCAAGGGCTTCGATTATATCTGTTATTCGGGCGACGTCTGGGCCTACCAGGCGGCCGTGAAGGCCGGCGTCGACGGTATCCGCGAAGCCTGCGGAGCCGGCAAATGACCCGGTTCAAGGTGGCGCTGAGCGGCGATTTCAGGAAAGCCGACGGCAGCCCGACCTACCCGAGCTTCGATCTGTCGCCGCTGACCGGCAATGCGGACGTCGAGGTCGTGTTTGTCGACGCGGTGGATGGTGTCATGCCGGCGGCCGGCCTCGCCGGCTGCGACGCGCTGATCCTGCTGGTGCCCAAGTTCACCGCCGCCAGCGTGCCGGCCGACGGCAAGCTCGCGGTCGTGGCCCGCTTTGGTGTCGGTTACGACAGCGTCGATGTGCCGGCCTGCACCGAGCACGGCATCGCGCTGGTGATCACACCGGATGGGGTGCGCCGGCCGGTGGCGGTCTCGATCCTGACCTACATCCTGGCCTTGACCCAGAAGCTCCTGATCAAGGACCGCCTCTGCCGCCAGGGTCCGGACGGCTGGGCCAAGCGCTCCGACCATATGGGCGTGGGCTTGGTGGGCAAGACGCTGGGCCAACTCGGCATGGGCAATATCGGCGCCGAGGTATTCCGCCTCGCCGCCCCGTTCGGGATGCGCTTCCTCGCGCACGACCCCTACCAGGACCCGAAAATCGCGGCCGAACTCGGCGTCGAGCTGGTCGGGCTGGAGGAGCTGTTCCAGCGTACGGATTTCCTATCGGTCAGCGTGCCGCTGAGCGAGGCCACGCATCACATCGTGGGCGAGCGCCTGCTTGGGCTGATGAAGCCCACGGCCTACGTGATCAACACCTCGCGCGGGCCTGTAGTCGACCAGCGTGCGCTGCATCGCGCGCTCACCGATGGCACGATCGCCGGTGCCGGGCTCGACGTGTTCGAGGTCGAGCCGTGTCCCGCCGACGAGCCGATCCTCCAGCTCGACAATGTCGTCGTGGCGCCGCATGCGCTGTGCTGGACCGACGAGTGCTTCGCCGGCAACGGCGCGGCCGACGTACGTGCGGTGCTGGAGGTGATGCAGGGTCGGGTACCCAATGGCATCGTCAACAGAGATGTGGTGAACCAGGCCGCTTGGCGTGGCAAGCTGGCGGCGCTCGAAGGCCGGACAAACGGCTGAGCAGGTGGCGCCCCAGGGCGCGCCAATCAGGGAGCAAGCAATGACGATCCGCAGACGCGACTTCGTGCTGGCCGGCACCGCCCTCGGTGGCTGGGCGGCGATGGGCATGCCGCGGCCGGCTTTCGCGGCCTCGGCGGCGCAGGCCGCGGTGAATGCTGCCAAGGAATATGCCGGCACGGAGATCACGATCACCTGGGAAGCCGGCCTTCAGTCCCTGGATCCGCTCAACTTCTCCGGGCCCAAGTGGAAAGAGCTGACCGGCATCTCCGTCAAGGTGATCGAATTGCCGGTCGCCGAGATGTTCACCAAGACGCTGCAGGAGCACCGCGCCGGCTCCGGTGCCTACGACGCGCTCAACGTCATCCCGTCCTGGATGCCGGATCTGGTTCGGGCGGGCGCCTTGGAGCAACTCGACTCCTACGTCGACAAATACGGCTTTCGCGAAGAGCTGCAGGAGATCGCACCGGTCTACCGCGACAACCAGATGACGGTCGACGGCAAGATCTACGGCCTGCCCGACGACGGCGATGTCTTTATCCTCTACTACCGGACCGACGTTCTGGGCGATCCTGCCATCCAGGCCGCCTACAAGGCCAAGTACGGCTCCGACCTGCCCGTCCCACCCAAGACCTGGAAGGAATTCGACCAGGTCGGGGCGCTGATCACCGAGACCACGGGCGGCAAGCCCTACGGCGCCGGATTCTTCCGAGATTCGGCTTACGGCCAGTTCCTGTTCCAGGAGCGGTTCCGCAACAATGGCGGCAAGTTCTTCGACGCCGCGACCATGCAGGCGACCATCAACGGCCCGGCCGGCGTCGAGGTGTTCAGCGACTGGCTGGCCGAGAACAAGTGGATGCCGCTAGGCGTGCAGACCTGGGGCTTCGTCGAGAACCTGGCGGCGTTCCTCCAGGGCGATACGGCGATGACGGTCTCCTGGCCGCCCTACGGGCGGTGGGCCGCCGGCTACGGCACCGATCAGGAGGCCCTGTCGTGGGTCCCCAAGAGCCAGGTCGCGGGCAAGGTCGGCTATGCCTTGCCACCCGGCGGCCATCCGCAACTGGCGGCGGGCTTCGCGCTCAGCATCGCTGCCGGCTCCAAGAACAAGGTGCCCGCCTACCTGTTCATTCAATGGCTGAACAGCCAGGAGATCAGCATGGAGCGCGTGCAGCTGCCGTACGCGCTGCGTGACCCGTTCCGGGAAAGTCACTACCAGAGCGCGGAGTACAAGAGCCGCTGGCCCGAGGCGCCGCAATACTTGGCAGCACTTCAGGCCGGCGCTGTCAGCGGGCTTTTGGATCTCTCGTTGATCCAGACCGACAAGTACGAGGAGGCCATTCGTCAGGGCGTGTCCCGTCTGTGGGCAGGCGAGGCACCCCAGGCCATCCTGGACGACGTGGCGGCGCAGTGGGATGCGATCACCGCCCGCATCGGGGTCGACAAGCAGCGCGCCGCCTACGAGGCCTGGGCCAGCAAACCCAACGCCTACCCGGCTGCCTCGTGAGGCAGGGCGCGGCGCCCGCCTTCGCGGGTGGGCGCCTGTCGCTGCTGGCCGATCGTCAGTTCAAGTATCTGGCGATCACGCCGACGGTGCTGGTCATTCTGTTGATCGGCCTGTTTCCGATCGTCTACACGGCAATCGTCAGCTTCCAGAACATCAACATGCTGGAGGAGGACACCTCGTTCAGCGGGCTGCTCAACTATGAGCGCCTACTATCCGATGCGCGCTTCTGGCAGGCATTGGCGCACACCTTCCTGTTCTTGGGGGTAGCACTGCCGATCGAGCTGGTGCTCGGCCTGCTGTTGGCCTTCTTGTTCCTCGAGCGGATGCCGGGACGGCAGGTCTTCGTGGCCCTGCTGGTGCTGCCGGTGGTGATCTCGCCGATCATTGCCGGAGCGACCTGGCGGCTGCTGCTCGACAATCGGTTCGGCCCGATCAATCAGATCATCGGTTGGTTCGCCGGCCAGGAGACGACCATCCTGTGGACGGTCAATCCCAGCTTCGCTTATCCCGCGATCCTGATGGCCGAGATCTGGCAGTGGACACCATTCATGTTCCTCCTGCTGCTGGCCGCACTCTCCAATGTCGACAAGTCGCAGCTGGAGGCGGCCGAGATCGACGGTGCAGGCTTTCTTGTGACGTTCCGTAAGATCATCCTGCCCGCTATTCGACCGGTTCTGGCAATCGCCGTGCTGATCCGGGCGCTCGACCTTTTCCGCCTGTTCGACGTGGTCTGGGCCCTGACCAAGGGTGGGCCGGGCACGATGACGGAGACGGTCTCGATCTACGCCTATGTCCAGGGGTTCCAGCAGTTCGAGACCAGTTATGCGGCTGCCATGGCGGTGGCGCTGCTGGTGGTCGTCAACATGCTGGTGCTGGTGGCGCTCCGGCGGGTGGAGATCGCGCGATGAGGGCCGATCGCGGGACAGGTCTGGCGCTGCGCTATCTCGCGGCATTGCTGGTGCTGGCGCTGTTCTTGTTCCCGATCTACTGGCTGTTGACGATCTCGTTCAAGACGGCCGACGAGATCTTCGCTTTTCCGCCGGTCTGGTGGCCGGCGTCGATCCAGTTCGGTAGCTACGCCGTGCTGTTCAAGGATGGCGACGTCTGGACCATTCTCAACAGCCTCATCATCGCGGGCGTCAGCACGGTGGCGGCGATGCTGGTCGGTACGCTGTGCGCCTATTCGATCGCCCGTTTTCGGACCGGAGGCGACAATTTCAGCATGTGGATTCTATCCAATCGCATGCTGCCGCCAATCGTGATCGTATTCCCGGTGTTCCTGCTCTATGTCAAGCTCGGCTGGGTCGACACGTTCATTGGCCTGATCGTCCTCTATACAGCATTCAACCTCCCTTACGTCATCTGGATGATGCGCGGCTACATCCAGGACGTCCCGCTCGAGCTCGAGGAGTCGGCGCTGGTCGACGGCTGCACCCGCTGGGGGGTGTTCCGCAAGGTGGTCCTGCCGATGGCCCGCACGGGCATCTTCGCCACCGCGGTGTTCACGTTCATCTTTGCCTGGAACGAGTTCCTGTTCGCGCTCGTGCTCACCCGCAGTGCGGTCACCACCTTTCCGGTGCAGGTGACCCACTATTTCGGCGGCCAGTCCAACTTCTGGAGCAAGATCGCGGCAATGAGTGTGCTCGGTACCATCCCCATCTTCATCGCCGTGGCGACGTTGCAGCGTTATCTGGTGCGCGGCATCTCGCTCGGCGCGGTCAAGGGCTGAGCGCATGGCACGCCTCAACATCCGCGGCCTGCACAAATATTACGGCAAGATGCATGCCTTGCGCGGCATCGACCTGGATATCGGCGAAGGCGAGTTCTGCGTCTTTGTCGGCCCCTCCGGTTGCGGCAAGAGCACGCTGCTGCGCACCATCGCCGGCCTCGAGGACACGAGCGGTGGCAGCATCGAGTTCGATGGGGAATCCGTCGATGGCGTTCGTCCGCGTGACCGGAACATCGCCATGGTGTTCCAGAACTACGCCCTCTACCCCTATCTCGACGTGTTCGAGAACATCGCATTCGGGTTGCGGGCTCGCCGCTTCGCCGATGGCGAGATCAAGCCCCGGGTCGAGCGTGCCGCCACCATGCTGGGCATCGGCCACCTGCTGCGGCGCTTCCCGCGCGAGCTGTCCGGTGGCCAGCGCCAGCGCGTCGCGATCGGCCGTGCCATCGTCCGTGACGCCCGCATGTTCCTGTTCGACGAGCCGCTTTCCAACCTCGACGCCCAGCTTCGCGACGGCATGCGGGCGGAGATCAAGCGGCTGCATCAGGAACTCGGCAAGACCACGATCTACGTCACCCACGATCAGGTCGAGGCCATGACTCTCGCCGACCGCATCGTCCTGTTGAAGGATGGCGTGATCGAGCAGCAGGGAGCACCGCTCGATCTGTTCGAGCGGCCGGCCACCAAGTTCGTGGCGGGTTTTCTGGGCTCGCCCCAGATGAACTTCGTCCCCTGCCGGATCGTGATGGAAGCCAGCGGCCCAAACGCCTGCTTCGGCGACGGCAGATTGCTGCCGCTGCCCGATCGCTATGCGGCCTGGCGCGACCGCGAGATGATTCTTGGTCTGCGCCCGGAGCACTTGAGCCGTGCTGAAGGTGCGAGCCTGCGCCCGGGACAGGTGCCGCTCACCGTCGAGATCGATCTGGTTCAGCCGACCGGCCCCCGTGCCTACGCCACGTTCCGGCTCGGCACGGCCGAGGTCACCGCCGAGCTCCCCGCGCACACGGTCGAGCGCCCAGGCACCGAGCTGCGGCTGCTGGTCGACACGCAGCGGGCGATCCTGATCGACCCGCAATCCGAACAGGTGGTATGACGCGGAGGCCCCAAATGACCACGAGCCCGTCACGCGCGTTCAAGCTTTTCGGCACCGAGGAGCCCGTGCCTGAGACGCCACTGCTACGGGCGGGACCGCTGGAAGCGAGCTTCGATGCCGGCAATCTGCGCCACATCAAGCTCGGCGGGCGGGAGGCCATCCGTGCGATCAGCTACATCGTGCGGGATCGCAACTGGGGCACCTACAACCCCGAGATCACCAACCTGAAGATCGACCAGGGCGCAGCCGGGTTCAGGGTCAGCTACGATGCCGTCTGCCGCGACGACGCTCAAGGCTTCACCTACCGGGCGGTGATTACCGCCGACGAGCGGGGCAATCTCAGCTTCACCGCCGACGGCGAGGCGCAGAGCGATTTCACCACCAACCGCACCGGCTTTGTGGTGCTGCACCCGGTCGACGGTGTCAGCGGGGCCGCGGTGGAGGTGCTGCATGTCGACGGGACCGTCGGGCAGAGCCGCTTCCCGGAGCTGATCGACCCGACCTGTCCGTTCCAGGACATCCGTGCCCTGACCCACGAGGTGCTGCCGGGCGTGCGGGTGGTCTGCCGGATGGAGGGCGACACGTTCGAGATGGAGGACCAGCGCAACTGGATGGACGCCTCCTACAAGACCTATGTCCGCCCGCTGGCCCTGCCGTGGCCGTACACGATCGAGCGCGGGCAGCGGTTCACGCAGAGCGTTTCACTTTCCGTCGAAGGGGCACTGCCGTCACCGTCGGCGTCAGGCGCGGCTCCGGTCACCGTCGCCGTCGGCGAGGCGACCGAGGCACGGATGCCGGCCATTGGCTTGGCGCTGCCGGCGGAGCATGTAAAAGCCGCATTGGCGCATGCGGAGTTGCTGCGGGCGGCATCGCCGGCGTTTCTCGTTGCCGAGTTCGACGCCCGCAAGGGCCATGCCGCGGCGCTGGCCCAGGACTATGGCGAGATCGCGCGCCGCACCGGCGCCGAACTGGTGCTCGAGGTGGTGCTGCCGTGCGTCGACGATGCCGGCCGACCGACCGACGATCCAGATGTGCTGCGCAAGGACCTGCGCTACGTCCAGGATCAGATCGAGCGGGCGGGCGTACGGCCGGCGCGCGTTGCAGTCTCGCCCGCCTGTGATCTCAAATGCACGCTGCCGGGCAGCGTCTGGCCCAAGGCACCGGCGTGGGAGGAGCTCGCGGCTGCAGCGAAAGCCGCATTCCCGGGCCTGCCCGTCGGCGGCGGCATGTTCAGCTATTTCACGGAACTCAACCGCAAGCGGCCACCCGTCGGCCTCTTCGACTTCATCTGTCATACGACCTGCCCCTTGGTGCATGCCGGAGATGACCTGTCGTTGACCGAAGGGCTGGAGGCGCTTCCCTACATTCTGGCCAGCGCTCAGGCTTTCGCTGGCGGCGCGCCCTACTGGCTGTTTCCGACCACGATCGCGATGCGGCAGAATCCCTACGGCGCCGCTCCGGCCGAGAACCCGAACGGTGGTCGGGTCGCGATGGCGCGTGTCGATCCGCGCGAGCATGCGCTGATCGGGGCCGCTTGGTACGCCGGCTATCTGGCTCGGGTCGCCGCCAGCGGGATGGAAGGCGTGACGCTGGCGGCGGCCGCCGGCCCATCCGGGATCGTCGATGACGGCGGCGAGCGGGTTCATCCCAGCTACCATGTGATTCGTGGCCACACGGCACTGGCCGGCGGCCTTGTCATGGCCATCAGGAGCAGCGCGCCGCGCGACGTCCAGGCACTGGCCGTGCAAGCCGGCACCGGCTTGCACCTCTGGCTGACCAATCTGACGGGCAAATCACAAGAGGTCCGGCTCGAAGGGGTTGCGCCCGGGGCGGCGTTCCGGCTCCTCGACGAGGCGAGCGTCGAGGCGTTGGCCGACGATCCCGAACGCGCCGGCGATAAGGGCCGGCCGATAGTCGGCTCCTCGATCGCCCTGCCGCCTTATGCCGTAGCCTCGCTCCGGACCCCTCTCGCCTGAGCGAACATCAGCCGGCAAACCGGCACGATGGCGTTCCCGGCACGTTGACCTCAATGGCAAGGATTGCACCCTCGTCTGGATTGCCCGCGAGCTGTTCCTCGCTCAGCCCGAAGCGGGCGGACGTGACATAGAGCGTCTTCAGGTCGAGGCCGCCGAAGCAGCAGCAGGTCGGGTTGGTCACCGGCAGCTCGATCACGCGGTCGACCCGGCCGTCGGGAGCGAAGCGAACAAGGCAGCTGCCGGCGAAACGGGCGTTCCAGAGATAACCCTCGCTGTCGATCGCCGAGCCGTCGCAGAATCCCGGCAGGGGTTCGTCGCTGAAGACGCGCCTGGCGCCCAGGCTGCCGTCGCTCTCCACGGCAAAGGCCGAGATCACCCCCGTGAGCGTATCGGCGAACAGGAGGGTGCGCCCGCCATCGGTCCAGGCCAACGTGTTCGACAGGCCTACGCCGTCGACCTCCCGCGTCGTGCTGCCGTCAGGGCGGACGCGGTACAGCGCTCCCGTGCTGCCGGTCATTTCCCGGGCCGAGCCGTCCGGGTGAAGGTTGTTGTCCATGGTGCCCAGCCAGAAATCGCCGCTCGCATCGCATTTGGCCTCGTTGCCCCGATTGTCGGGGCGATCGGCGTCAGGGCGGCAGAAAAGGGCAAGCTTACCGTCATGCGGGTCGAGGAAGTAGAGCCCGTCGCGCATCGCCAGTAACGCACCGCCACCGCGCCGGAGCACGACGGCCGATGGGAAGTCGGAAACAGGCCAAGTCTGCCGCTCACCCGTTGCTGGCACCCAGCGCCGGACGGCCTTGCCGGTGATGTCCACCCACCACAGGGCCTGCGCCGCCTCGTCCCAAAAGGGGCCTTCGCCGACCCCGTCGCGCGCGTTCACCGCGACTTCGACCCTCATGCTCGCCTCCCGTTCCTGCATCGGCGCATATTGTACGATTTATTCTTGAGCCGCCACCGCTGCCCGCTTACGCTGCACGGCATCGGCCCCGACCGGAGAGGGCCGCACCAGGGAGGCTCTCCATGCGCAAGATGGCACTCGCTGCGGCCGTGGCCGCAGCGGCACTGCTCATCGGTCAGGTCTCGGCCGAGGCCAAGGAACGCTACACCTACATCCACCATGCGACGCCGACCAACGTGTTCTGGCAGGCGGTGAAGAAGGGCATGGACGAGGCCTGCGCTCAGATCGACGCCGACTGCCAGATGATCTTCCTGCAGCAGGACGGTAACTTCCAGGAGCAGCTCAACAACCTGGAAGCCACTATCGCGCAGCAGCCGGACGGCATCATCATGACCTTCGCCGGCGGCGAGATCTTCGACGAGGCGCTGGACCGCGCGGCCGCGGCCGGCATCCCCGTGCTGGCCAGCAACGTTGACCATCCGCAAAAGACCCACCGGCTGTCCTTCACCGGCCAGGACCTCGAGCAGGCAGGCTACGACCTCGCCGGCGGCCTCGCGCCTCAATTTCCAAAGGACGGACCAATCCATGTGCTGATCGGCATCTCCGGGCCCGGTCAGGTCTGGGCCGAGAGCCGCGGCGCCGGCATCGCCCGGTTCATGGACGACTACAAGGCCGCCAATCCCGGCCGTGAGGTCACCTATGAGAAGATCGACAGCGGCCTCGACCTGTCGATCACCGGCCAGCGCGTCGCGGCCTATGTCCAGACCACGCCGACCACGGCCTACTTCGATGTCGGTTATTGGGCGGCGGGCGCTGCCGTCTCGCTGCGCGACCTCGGCAAGAAGCCCGGTGAGGTCATGCTCGCCTGCTTCGATCTGGTGCCGGTCGTGCTGGACGAGATGAAGACCGGCTATATTCAGATGACGATCGACCAGCAGCCTTTTCTGCAGGGCTACGTGCCGATCCACCAGCTGCATATGATGAACAAGTACAAGCTTGGTGCCTACGACGCGAATACCGGCAAGGCCCTGGTAACGCCCGATCAGGTGGACGCGCTGATCGCCCTCTCCCAGCAAGGCGTGCGCTGACACGAGTCTAGTCCGGCCCATCGCCCCAGCGGCGGGCCGCAGTCCCTTACCTCCGGCCAGGGATGAGGCATGCAGCCGATCCTCAAGGCACTCCTGTCGCGCCCAGAGATCAGCGCGCTGATCATGCTGCTGGTTGTGATCGCGGGCTTCTCGCTCTACGCGCCTCAGTTTGCTTCCAGCGGCAACATGCGCGTGATGCTGTTCGCGCTGCCGGAACTGGGCATCGTCGCGCTGGGCGTCGGTATCCTGATGATCGCCGGCGAGTTCGATCTCTCCGTCGGCTCGGTGTTCGCCCTGTCGCCGATGCTGATGGTCGTGGCGATGGGCAAGTGGGGCGTGCCCCCGGAGCTGGCAATCCTCCTAGGCCTCGGGCTGGCCTTGGCGGTCGGGTACATCAATGGCTGGATCACGCTGGCATTCGGCATCCCGAGCTTCGTCACCACACTGGGCATGCTGTTCATGGCGCGCTCGATCGCGACCGTGCTTTCCGGTGGCTTTCCGCCGCCATTCCCGGCCGCCACGCCGACCTGGCTGTTCGTGGCCGATCTCGGCCAGTTCCGCGCCTCGATGATCTGGTACGGCGGCTACGCCATCATCCTCGGCGTGATGCTGCACTTCTCCAATCTCGGGAACTGGATCTTTGCCACCGGCGGCCAGCGCCAGGCGGCCGACGACATGGGCATCGACACGCGGCGGGTGAAGCTGTTCTGCTTCATGCTGTGCAGCTTCCTCGCCGGCTTTGCCGGCATGATCACCACCTTCCGGCTGAAGTCGGCGCTGCCGGCGCTGGGCGAGGGTCTGGAGCTTCAGGCGATCGCCGCGGCGGTAATCGGCGGCACGGCGTTGACCGGGGGCATCGGCTCGGTGATCGGGTTCATCGTCGGCACTTGCCTGATCCGGGTGATCGACAACGGGCTGGTCATGGCCCGGATCGACGCCAACTGGTTCCGCTTCGCCATCGGCGCACTGACCATCGTCGCCGTGATCCTGAACACCACCGTCCGCCAGCGCGCCCGGCGGATGCGGTAGGAGCGCGCCCATGACCGAAGCTGTCGTCGAGCACGTGCTGCCTCGGGACAAGTTCGTCCGCCCCAGCGCTGACGCCCTGATCCGCTGCGAGAGCCTGGAAAAATGGTACGGCGGCGTCCATGCGCTGAAGGGCGTCGACTTCCACGCCGAGCGGGCGGAGGTCGTGGGTCTGGTCGGCGACAACGGTGCCGGCAAGTCGACGTTGATCAAGATCCTCTCCGGCGCGCACCAACCGGATTCGGGCCGCATCTTCGTCGAAGGTAAGGAGGTAAGCCTGTCGTCGCCCAAGGTGGCGATGAGCCTGGGTGTCGAGACCATCTACCAGTACACGGCGATGGTCCCACAAATGTCCATCGCCCGGAATATCTTCATCGGGCGCGAGCCACTGACCCGCTGGCAGATCGGCGGCATCGGTCTGATGGACAATGCGAAGATGGCCGAGCACGCAGTCAAGTCGCTGACCAATATCGACCTGCGCTCGCGGTCGCCCGAGACCACGGTCGAGGAGCTGTCCGGCGGGCAACGACAGGGGGTCGCCATCGCGCGCGCCATGTACTTCAAATCGAAAGTATTGATTCTCGACGAGCCTACAAATCACCTGTCGGTCAAGGAGACCAACAAGGTGCTCGATTTCGTCGTAGCCTTGCAGGAGCAGGGGATCACCTCGATCTTCATCAGCCACAATCTGCATCACATCTACCCGATTGCCGACCGGATCGTCGCCATGGCGCGCGGCGAGAAGATCGCCGACCTGCGCAAGGCCGACACCTCGATCGAAGACCTCACCGATCTGATCGTCTGAGCCCGGGCAGGGAGCGTCGCACCGATGGCGGCACGCAAGGTCAGGATCTACCAGGAGGACTGGTTGCCGTTCCAGAACCTGCCGGCCGCGGTCGCGGCCTTCGAGCAGGCGACCGGCATCGGGGTCGAGCTGGCCTGGGACAAGGTCGGCGTCGGCACCATCGAGCACATGTTCGACCAGATGGCGCGCTCGTTCGGTGACGATGATCCGCCGTTCGACCTGGTCTGCATGGACGAGGTGATGCTGCGCGCCTACGCGCGGCGCGGCCGGGTCCAGGAGCTCGACGCGTGGATGGCCCGCGACGGGATCACCCTCGACGACTACACGCCGGCCACTGTCGGCGCCGCCACCTACGGCAATGCCTACATCGGCCTGCCCTGCGTCAACGTCAGCAGCATGCTGCTCTACCGCCGCGACCTGCTCGACCGCTACGGCCTACCGATGCCCGCCTCTTGGGACGAGCTGAAGCAGGTCGGCTCGGTGCTCCAGGAGGCCGTGCGCTGCGATACCGGCCGCGACTTCTGGGCCTACCAGACCCGTGGCGCCGGTGGCGGCGGCCACTCGGTCTGGACCATTGGCTCATTCCTGGGCTCGTTCGGCGCGCGCTGGCTGGACGGTCAGCACCTGCCGGGGCCGGTCACCGACGCCAAGATCGCGGCCATGGCCTGCTATGCCGACCTACTTGCAGCCATTGCACCGCCGGACCAGGCCCAGCTCAGCTTCGTCGAGATGCGCGGCGCCTACGCCGAGGGTCGGGTTGGGATCATCATGGACGTGGGCATGGAGTACGCCCACGTCCTCGCGACCAACCGCGAGCTGGCCGAGAAGAGCGGCGTCGCCCTGGTCCCGGCCGGGCCGGCCGGGCGCTCGCCCAATCTCTACTCGCCTTTGTGGGCGATCCCGAAGGCGTCGCCCGTGGCCGCGGAAGCCTGGGAGCTGGCCAAGTGGCTGTGCAGCCCGCGCCAGCTGCTGGAAGACGGCCTGCAATCCAACGCCCTCGAGACCGCCCCGCTGTCCGTGCTCTACAGCCCCGAGTTTGACCGCCATTTCCGCGCAGACATCCTGGCCGTCGCCCGTGCCAGCCGCGCCATCGCCCGCGAGGAGCGCCCGTTCGGCGATCTCGGCATCGAGGCCTGCACCATCGTCGGCGATACGACCCACGAGCTGCTGCTCGGCCGCTGGACGCCCCGCACCGCGGTCGAGCACATCGTCGAACAACTGAACCAGCTCGCCCTGAACAGCTGAGGATATCGATCATGGAGCACAAAGGCAGGACCGCACTCGTCACCGGCGGCACGGGTGGCCTGGGCGTCGTCGAGTGCGAGGCGCTGGCGCGCGAGGGCGCAAATGTCCTGATGCTTGACGTCAAGGAGGGCCACAAGGCGGACGAGGTCAACGCGCTGCTGCCGGCCGACGCCGGCGAAGTGCGCTTCGTCGCCTGCGATCTGGCCGATCCCCAAGCCACCAAGGACCTCGCGGCCCGGCTCGACGCCGAGGTCGGCGGGATCGACATTCTGGTCAACAACGCCGCAATCAACCCGCTCAAGCCGATCGACGCCTACGACCTCGCCGAATGGCAGAAGGTTCAGGACGTCAACGCAACCGCAGCCGTGGCACTCGCCATGGCCTGCGTGCCGTCGATGAAGCGCAAGGGCTGGGGTCAGATCATCAACATCTGCTCGGTCACGCTGAATGGCGGCTGGTCGGACTTCACCTCCTATGTCGGCTCCAAGGGTACGCTCTTGGGCTTGACCCGCGCCATGGCGCGCGAGCTCGGCCCATTCGGCATCCGCGTCAATGCGGTGAGCCCCGGGGCGATCCCGACGGCACTCGAACGCGAGGTCTGGGCCGACCAGCTCGAGACCTACGTCAAGTTCCTGGTCGACCATCAGGCGCTGAAGTATCGCGGTAGCCCCGAGGACATCGCCAACGCGATTCTCTACCTGATCTCCGACAAGGCACGGTTCATCACGGGGCAGAACCTCGGCGTCGACGGTGGTTGGTGGATGCACTAAGCGTGTCCAGTTCGATACTCGCGGCCGGCGACGCCAGCCGGGTCTACCCGACCCGCGGCGTGCATGGCCGGCTGGTCGAGCAGATCGGCCGCCGTATCCTCGGCGGCGAGCTGGCGCCCGGGACCATGTTGCCGCGCGAGGCTGAGCTGGTGCAGGAGCTGGGCATCTCGCGCACGGCCGTGCGCGAGGCGATCAAGGTCCTGGCAGCCAAGGGGCTGATCGAGAGCCGACAGAAGCTCGGGATGCGGGTCCGCCCCGAGCGCGCCTGGAACCTGCTCGACCCGGACGTGCTGGCGTGGCAGGCGGCGTCGGGGCCGTCGCCCGAGCTGATCGGTCATCTGGTCGAGCTTCGGCGGATGATCGAGCCGACCGCCGCGCGGCTTGCCGCCATGCGGCGCAGTGCGGATGAGCTCGCGGCCCTCGAAGGGGCGCTGGCGGGCATGCACGCGGCGATCGACGATCCCTTGGCCTATTACCACGCCGACCTCGTCTTCCATCGCGCCGTGTTCGCCGCGTCGGGCAACCCGTTCGTCGACCGGCTGGGGGCCATCGTCTCGGCCGTGCTGGAGGTGACCTTCCGCCTTCAGCGCCGGTCGCTGATTCCGATGAGCGTGGGCCTGGTGCTGCACGACCGGGTGTTCGAGGCCGTTCGCGCCGGCGACACGGAAGGCGCCGAACGGGCCATGCTCGACATCATCGAGGGGGCCAGGACCGAACTCGAGCACGTGACGCCATTGCGAGGCCAGGCATGAAGATCAGCAAGCTCGAGACCATCCGGCTGCTCGAGTTTCCCAACATTCTTTGGGTGCAGGTCCACGGCGAGGACGGGCTCTACGGTCTGGGCGAGACGTTCATGGCCGCGGCTTCGGTCGAAGCGTTTCTGCACGAGATCGTGGCGCCGCGCATCCTGGGCACCGATGCCCATGCCATCGACCTGATCGCCGCCAAACTCTACGGCTATCTGGGCTTCCGCTCGTCGGGTGTCGAAACCCGGGCGGCGTCCGCCGTCGACATCGCGCTTTGGGACCTCTGGGGAAAGGCCACCAATCAGCCGATCGTCCAGCTCCTGGGTGGCCGCACCCGCGAGCGCATCCGCACCTACAACACGTGCGCCGGCTACCAGTACATCCGAGACACCCGCCTGCAGCAGGTCGAGAACTGGGGCCTGGGCAACAATGCCGGCCCGTACGAGGATCTGGAAGGCTTCCTGCACCGCGCCGACGAGGTGGCGCTCTCGCTCCTGGAGCAGGGCATCACCGGCATGAAGATCTGGCCGTTCGACCCTGCCGCCGAGGCCTCGGGCGGCCACTACATCTCTGGCCCCGACCTCGACCGTGCGCTGGAGCCTTTTCGCAAGATCCGCGCCGCCGTCGGCAACAGGATGGACATCATGGTCGAGTTCCACTCGATGTGGAACCTGCCGACCGCGATCCGCATCGCCCGTGCCCTGGAGCCTTTCGATACGTTTTGGCACGAGGACCCGATCAAGATGGACGCGCTGGCGGACCTCAAGACCTACGCCGCTGCCAGCCGCGCCCCGGTCTGTGCCTCGGAGACCCTGGCCTTCCGCCAGTCCTTCCGTGAGCTGTTGGAAGCGCGCGCCACGGGCATCGTCATGCTCGACCTGTCCTGGTGCGGCGGGCTCTCGGAGGCCAAGAAGATCGCTACCATGGCCGAGGCCTACCACCTGCCCGTGGCCCCGCACGACTGTACCGGCCCGGTCGTCCTGGCGGCATCGACCCATCTGTCCTGCAACGCGCCCAATGCCCTGATCCAGGAATCCGTCCGCGCTTTCTACACCGGCTGGTACAAGGAGCTCGTGACCGCGCTGCCCGAGGTCAAGGATGGGATGATCTCCCCGCCGCCCGGTCCCGGCCTCGGGCTCGACTTGTTGCCGGACCTCACCAGCCGCAAGGATGCAGTGGTTAGGGTGTCCAATCCGGAATGACGCTGGACCTCGACTTGGGCGACCTGCACGTCGCCGTTGCGCCGGAAATCGGTGGCGGGGTCGCGCGGTTGGACTGGCGCGGCGTGCCGATCTTTCGACCGTGGGATGGTACGACGCACGACCCGAATGCACTCGGATGCTACCCGCTGGTGCCCTGGTCGAACCGCATTTCCGGCGGTGGGATCGAGGCCGGGGGGAGGTTCTGGTCGCTGCAGCCGAACTGGCCGGGAGAGCTCTACCCGATTCACGGCGACGGCTGGCGCCGGCCCTGGCAGGTGAAGCGGCATGCGGCCGAGGCGATCGAGCTGACGCTGGACAGCAACGAGCAGCCGCCGTTCGATTACCGTGCCGGGCTGACCTACGCCTTGGCGTGCCACAGCCTGACCATGCGGCTCTCTGTCCAGCACCGGGGCACCGTTCCCGTCCCGTATGGGCTGGGCTTTCATCCCTGGTTGCCGCGCACGCGCGGCATGCTGCTCGAGTTGCCGGCACCCGAGGTCTGGCTGGAGACAAGTGACCATATGCCGGCCGGGAAGGTTCCTATCGGCGATCGGCCGGCGTGGGATTTTGCCCAAGCGCGCCCGCTCCCGACCGACTGGATCAACAACGGCTTCTCAGGCTGGAGCGGCACGGCACGCGTGCTGTGGCCCGAGCGCGATCTGCAGCTGACCCTGACGGCGACGCCGGAACTCGGCACCTGCATCGTCTATTCGCCAAGTGAGGCTGCTACGTTTTTCTGCCTCGAGCCCGTCTCCCATCCCGTTGACGCCTATCATCTCCCGGGCGCTCCAGGGCTGCGCGTGCTTCGAGCCGGTGAGCGCCTCGAAGTCGCCTGCACGTTCCATGTCGGCGCAATCATGGACTGACGGCTGCGGTCATAGCACCTCCTGACTCGGATAGGGCGGCCTCCCTATAGTGGGACCCGCCGGCCCAATGCTGGCACGCACCTACTTTGCGATTGGCTAGGCTTATGGATCTGCAGGCGGTTCTCGAAGAGATCCACGTCGAGGCGCAGCCCTACTTCGGTAAGGGCAAAGTGGCGGACTACATACCCGCCTTGGGGCGCATCAACCCAAACAAGCTCGGAATCGCCCTGCAGACCGTCGATGGTCTGAACCGTGTTATCGGTGACGGCCATGAGCTGTTCTCGATCCAGAGCATCGTCAAGGTCTTCTCGCTGATGCTGGCGCTGAGCGCCGTGGGCGATCAGGTGTGGACGCGCGTCGGCAAGGAGCCGTCCGGCGATCCGTTCAACTCGCTGATCCTGCTCGAGCATGAGAAGGGCGTGCCGCGCAACCCGTTCATCAATGCGGGGGCACTCGTCGTCGTCGATATCCTGCTGTCGATAAGGCCGAACCCGGACCTTTGGGTTCGCGACTATGTCCGCGTGCTGGCGCAGAATCACAGCATCGATTTCGACCCGGAGGTGGCGCAGTCCGAGCGGGCGCATGCTGACGTCAATGCAGCACTCGCCCACCTGATGAAGAGCCATGGCGCTCTGCTCAACCCGGTCGATCGAGTGCTCGACGCCTATTGCCGGATCTGTGCGCTGGCGATGAGCTGCAACGACCTCGCCCGAGCCTTCCTGCCACTGGCGGCGGGCGGAGCATCGCCGCTGCTGGGGGAATGCGTGCTGACGGCCCGCCAGGCGCGACGCGTCAATGCGCTGATGCTCACCTGCGGCATGTACGATTCGGTCGGCAGCTTCGCCTATCGCGTGGGCTTCCCGGCCAAGAGCGGGGTCGGTGGGGGCATCGCCGCGGTGGTGCCCGAGCGGCTCACCATCTGCGTCTGGTCGCCCGAGCTCGACCTGTCCGGGAATTCCTATGTCGGGACCGCAGCGCTCGAGCTGTTCACCCGCTACACCAAGCTCTCGATCTTCTGAGCCGGCTCTTGGCGCCGTCGTCGCCAGTCGCTATCCAGTCAAAGGCAACCAGCGGCAGGGCGCACCGACATGATCGACCTCTACACGTGGTCCACCCCGAACGGCCGCAAGGTCTCGATCATGCTGGAGGAATGCGGTCTGCCGTACGAGGTTCATGCGGTCGACATCGGCAAGGACCAGCAGTTTGCTCCGGAATTCCTCAAGATCAGCCCGAACAACAAGATCCCGGCCATCGTCGACCGCGACAACGGTTGGAGCGTGTTCGAATCCGGCGCCATCCTGATCTACCTCGCCGAGAAGACGGGCCAATTCATGCCGATCGACCCGAAACAGCGACTGCCGGTAATGGAGTGGCTGATGTTCCAGATGGGTGGTGTCGGCCCGATGCTGGGCCGGGCGCATTACTTCTTGAAGTTCAACCCGGGCAAGGCGCCATTTGCCGAGACTTGGTTCTCAACGGAGGCCAAGCGGCTCTACGGCGTGCTGGACCGGCGTCTGGGCGAAGTTCCCTATCTGGCCGGCGAGGAGATCACCATCGCCGATTTCGCGACCTGGCCGTGGCTGTCGCGCTGGGAGTGGCAGGGGATCGAGCTTGTCGAGTTCGCCAATGTCCGCCGGTGGTATGTGGAGCTGGCGGCGCGCCCTGGCGTGCAGCGGGGCTACGATGTGCCAAAGCTCGGGCACACTATCCCGTTACCCGCATGAGCAACGGCGATAGTGCATCGGTCCGTCGGGTCGAGTCGGCCCTGGCGGCGCATGGGATTACCGACCGGATCGTGACCCTGGCAGATACCGCGCGCACGGCCGAGGACGCCGCTCGTGCCTGCGCCGTGCCGGTTGGCGCCATCGTCAAGTCGGTGCTGTTCGAGGTCGCGGGAGCGCCAGTGCTGGCGCTGATTGCTGGCGATCGCCGCTGTGATTTAGGCGCGCTGGCTATAGCGCTTGGCGAAACGGGTGAGGCCTCGCGCTGCAACGCGGCCAAAGTTCGCGACGTGACCGGCTTCGCCATCGGCGGCGTGGCACCTGTTGGACATTTGCGGCCGCTGCCGATCGTGATCGACGCCAGCCTCGGCCGCTTTGAGCGGTTGTTTGCTGCTGCCGGCCATCCGCATCGGGTGTTTGCGACCAGCTTTGGCGAACTGGTCGACCTCACTGGCGGCACGGTGGCTGCCGTCGGCCGGAGCGGCGATCAGCCCTAGCCCGGGCTGACACGCCGCCCCGTTTGCCTACTGGGTGGCAGCGCTGCGCAGCAGGAACCGTTCGGCTGCGGGATGGAGCGGCAGCGTCAGGCCCGTTTGTGCCGTAGCCCGGGAGACCAACGAGCCCGCCGTGCTGCCGGCCCGCATGAAGTCGATGCCGCCGTAGACCTCGGTCAGCAGCGTCTCGACGGCAGAATCGGACAGCTCCGTGGTACCGACCAGCAATGCGGTCACCGCCACCGTGTCCACGCTTTCGGTCTGGCCCGGGTAGGTGTTCGCGGGCAGCGTCACCGAGACGAGATCGGGATGCGCACCGGCCAGGATGGTGCGCTCCTGGGGGCCGATCGAGATCAGCTTGATGCCGGCAACGGTAGCGGCACGCTGCAAGCTCTGCGCCGGTGCTGCGATGGTGGTGATCACCGCGTCCACCTCACCTGCGGCCAGCATCCGCAGCCCTTCGACCAGCCCCGCCGCCTTGATCTCGCCGAGGTCGCTCAACGCCACGCCACTGGCGGCCAGCACTGCTTCCGCGTTTGGCCTGGTACCTGACCCGGGCTGACCGATGTCGACCCGCTTGCCCCTCAGATCAGCCACGGTGGTAATCGGCGAGCCCTTGGCCGTGACGATCTGGATCGCTTCGGGAAACAGGCTACCGAGTGCTCTCAACTCGGGCATTGGTCCATCCTGAGCGAACACGCCTTCCCCTTTTGCCGCAAGGGCGGCGATGTCACTCTGGAGCAGCCCGATATCGGCCAGCTTTTGGTGAATCAGCCGGGCATTCTCAAAGCTGCCGGCCGTCGCCACCGCGCTGGACGGCAGCCCGTGGCTGCCGAGCTGGCCGGCGATGAGATCGGCAATGGCGGCGTACTCGCCTCCGGTCTGTCCGCCGGCGACGACGAAAGTGCGATCCAAACGGTCCAGACGCAGCTGCATCCAGCCATAGGCCTTGGCCAACTCGTCGGCAATAATGGTATTGCGCGGTTCCCGTGTGCCGCTGCCACCGGTGAGCAGAGCCTGTACGCGGTCGAGCTGCTGCTTGGCCTCGCTGGGCAGCCCGGTATTGTTCTCGGGCGAGGCCACGCCCACCAAGGGCGACACCCATGGCACCGGCTGCCAAGTGCCGTTTTCGTCGACGAACGTCGCCGTGCCATGCACGTGGAGCTGGTCGCCGCTCTTGTTGCCGTTTTGCTTGATGCCGGTGATGCCCTTGTCGGTGGCGCCGAGGAGTGCCGCGAAAGCGCTGGCATTGAGCCCGTTCCAGGAAGCGAAATTGACATCCTGGTTCAGTGTCAGGACCGCATTGTAATAGACGATGCGGCGCGCCTTGCCGTCGACCGTGGCCTGCAGCGGGCCGCTGCCGACCCGGCGGAAGCTTTCCACGTTCGTCACTGGCGGCTTGAGTGCCACGCCCAGCCGTTCCTGGAGCACCGCCTTGGTGGCCTCGGCGTCCGGCCCCTTGTCGCATCCGGTCAGGGCCAGGCCAAAGACGAGCAGGAGAGCGGAAGTCAGACTACGAGCAGTGGTCATGGCATCTCTCCTCAGAAGCCGAGCTGCGGCAGGGCCAGATAGGCCTGGATCACCAACGCGTTTGTGATATCGACCAGGAACGCGCCGATGATCGGGATCAGCAGGAAGGCCAGGGTCGAATGCCCGTGCCGCCCGGTCACCGCCTGCATGTTGGCGATGGCAGTAGGTGTGGCACCGAGACCGAAGCCGCAATGACCGGCGGCGATGACCGCCGCGTCGTAGTTCCGACCCATGACCGGAAAGGTCACATAGGTGGCATAGGCAGCCATCAAGACCGTCTGTGCTGCCAGAATGACGAGCACGGGCAGGGCCAACCCCACCAATTCCCACAGCTTGAGCGCCATCAGAGCCATGGCCAGGAACAGCGAGAGGCAGACAGTGCCCAGAAGCTCCAGGGTGGAGGTGTCGATACGGTAGATGCGTGTGACGCTGAAGACGTTGCAGATGACGATGCCGGTGAGGAGGCACCAGACGAAGGTCGGCAGGGTGAACCAGGGTATCTTCACGTAGCTGGCGATCAGACTGCCGACGCCGACGCAGACCAGAATCAGCGCCACCGTCTCGAAGAATGATTCCGGGCTGAGTGGCCGACGCTCATCCGGGCCGAGCTCGCCCGGCGAAGTGAGCTCCGGCGTGGTTGCAATGCCGGAGGTGCCGCGCAGGCCGTGCTTGTTGATCAGCCGCTCGGCCACGGGGCCGCCGATGATCCCGCCCATCACGAGGCCGAACGTGGCGCAGGCCATGGCCACCTCCATGGCACCCTGCAGATTGTTGACCTCGCCGAAGAGCTTGGCGTAGGCGGCGCCGGTGCCGTGCCCACCGGACATGGTCACCGTCCCGGCGAGCAGCCCAATCAGCGGGTTCATGTCCAGGCCGATAGCCGCAGCCACCCCCAGCGCGTTCTGCACCACCAGGAACACGGTAACGACGACGAGCAATATCACCAGCCGCATGCCGCCCCTGAGCAGCATGCGCACGTCGGCGCTGAGCCCGATGGTGGAAAAGAACGCCAGCAACAGCGTAGTCTGCAACGACATATCGAACGTGATCTGTACCCCAGCGCCGAACCGGAGTGCCGTTATCACGACGGCGGCGATCAGGCCGCCCACCACGGGGTCTGGAATACTGTACTTGTTCAGAAAAGCTACATGTCCGACGATGACGCGGCCGACCAGTAGCACCGCTACGGCGACGACCAGCGTCAGTATGACGTTAACATCGAGCTGCATAGGCATTTCCCCCGGAAGTATGTATTTGTCGGCTATTACGCTTCGATCGTCGGGCGCAACACCTCGTCCTTGAACACCCGCAACCCCAGCTCCGGGCGCAGGCCGTGAATCTCGGTGACGTCGAGCTTGCGCAGGAAGTCCAGGATCTCTCGGCTCAGCACCTGCCCAGGGACTAGAATGGGGAACCCCGGCGGGTAGGGGATGACAAAGGTGGCCGAGACGATCTCGCGGCCATCCGCCATTGCATCGTCGATGGTACTGTCCTGATGCGGTAGATATTCACAAGTGGAGTCGTCGTAAGCCAGAAAGAAGGCCGGGCGGGTATCTCCCTCGGGTGTCAGGCCATTGGGGTCGGGCCGGAAACGGTCGTGGAATCGGCTGAAGTCCGGCAGATCCGGTAGATTCTCGGTCAGATTGTGCACCCTCCGAGCCAGCAGCGCCCGCTCGGCAGGGCTCGAATCCTCGTTCCTGGCGTCGAGCTCGGCGGCAATCCGCGACAGGACATCGATCAGATAGGCGACGGAGCTGCGCGTGGTGCCGATATTCGTCATGAACAGCACGGTATTGCGCGAGGTCTTGTTGATCTGGATGCCGTATTTGTCCATCAAATAAGCGTTTTTGAACGTATTCCCGTCCACGCCCGTCAAGCCGACGAACAGCGTCAGCCTGGTCGGATCGAGGACGAACTCGTCGTTGCGCCAAGCCTGGAAGAAGTCAGTCCAACCCTTTTCCGGTTCATAATAGGCCTCGATGCCGCTTTTGCGATATTCGGGCGGGATCATGTCCTTGACGGTCAGGAACCGAAAGTGCCGGCTCAGAGCCGGATTGGTCGCCACCCGCTCCCGCAGCACCATCGCCATCTCAAGCTGCTTCTTGACCAGCTCGAAGCCCTCCAGCTCGACCTGCCGGCGTCCGACGTCGAGCGAGGCCAGGATCTGGTAATTAGGCGAGGTAGACGTGTGGGTCATGTAGGCTTCGTGGAAGGTGTCGGCGACCTTATGATTAAAGTCCTGGTCATAGACATGGATCATCGAGCCCTGACGTAAGCTGGTCAGCGTCTTGTGCGTCGAGTGGGTGACGTAGACCCGAATGCGCACCTTGTCGGGATCGGGCATCAGCCTGGTGTTCAGCCAGGCTTCGTCGTCGCTGGCGTCGAAGGTCTTCTGGAATTCGGCATATGCCTCGCGGTAGGCGGCACTTCGATACCGCTCGCGTAGGGTTACCGCCGAGGCCATGCCCGTGCGCTGGCGATAGGTGACGCCGCAGCGGGCGAACGCGAACCAGGCCTCGTCCCAGAAAAAGACGAGATCGGGCTTGATCGCCAGGCATTCTTCCATGACCCGCTGCACGTTGTAGACGATGCCGTCGAAGGTGCAGTTGGTCAGCAGGAGGGCCTTGACCCGATCGAGCTTGCCGGCTTTGCGGAAGGCCAGGAGCTGATGCTTGATCTCACGCAGCGGCACGGCACCGTACATCGAGTAAGGATGCAGCGGATAGCTGTCGAGATAGACCATGTGGGCGCCGGAGAGGACGAGCCCGTAATGGTGCGACTTATGGCAGTCGCGGTCGACCAGCAGGATGTCATTGGGTTTGGCGAGGGCCTGCATGACGATCTTGTTGGCGGTCGACGTGCCGTTGGTGACGAAATAGGTGTGCTGCGAGCCGAACGCGCGGGAGGCCAGTTCCTGAGCCTTCTTGATCGGCCCTGTTGGCTCCAGCAGCGAATCGAGCCCGCCCGAGGTCGCCGAGGTCTCCGCCAGGAAGATGTTCATACCATAGAACTGGCCCATATCCTGGATCCAGTGCGACTTGGTGATCGACTTTCCCCGGCTGATTGGCATCGCGTGGAATACGCCCGTGGGCTGCCGACTGTATTCCTTCAGGGCGGTGAAGAAGGGGGTCTGGTAGCGCGCGTTGACCCCGCGCAGGATGTTGAGATGCAGCTCCAGGAAATCCTCCTGCTGATAGAAGACTCGCAGGCAGTTGGTGGGCACCCGGCCGGCCAGCTCCTCGACCGAGACGTCGGTCACCAGGTAGACGCAGAGTTCCGGTCGCAGCCGGCCGATTACCTCGCAGAGCAGAATTCCGCGATCGCTGGCCGATACGGCCGCGAAGTCGGCCTCGCCGATACCCAGCAACTCGCGCTGCAGGGCTGCGACGTTGGTTGGCGTTCGGTACGGGAAGCTGAAGCGAATGACGACCGTCTGGATGTTGTAGTTGGTCAAGACCGCGATGAGTGCGTCCTCGAAGCTGCGGACGACCAGCAGTTCATAGGTGAAGGGGTCGTCCACCCGGCGCGCGCTGTGCATGCCGTGGCGAAGCGCCTCTTCTTGATGCGGGCCCATGGTGTCGACAACCAGCACCTCGAAATAGGGCCGGCCGTGGGCGGCATCGCCGACCGGCTGGTCGAACTCGGCGTCGTCGTCATTGTCGCTTTCCTCGCCGCCGTGCAGCGAGATCTCGCGGCGCCGGTACGAATCCGTCGACAGGGACCGCACGATGCGACCGGCAACCAGAGCAAGGTTGCGATAATCCTCCACCTCGAGAAGATGGCGCAGGACGGCCATCGTCTCGCGCCCGGGAAACGCCCAGTATCCTTCAATCGGCGCCAATATCTCGAGGGCATCCGTGACGTTTTCGCGCAACTTGCTAACATCTGCTTTGCGCGTGGCAGTTTCGGCTAGTGATAGAGCATCAAGCTTGAGCCGATTCCAGGTGTCGGCGCGCAATTGGCTGGAATTATAATACTGGCTGAATGTTAGTTTCCGACGCTTCGAATGGCCCTTGACCTGGGTTTCGTTCACGTTAGCCCCCCTTGCCGCCTTGTAGCGACGTGCATTCTCCGGCCATATAGCGCCCTGGCGAGCGAACTGACCAGAGCGTGACGGTCGGCATCTGAATTCGGCTCGTCGCCGGCGCTATGCTGATATCAGGGGGCGACGGCCGGGTAAGCAAGCGTAGGGCCTGCGGGGCGCCGAGGCAGGCACGCGATGATCCTATGTGTCTGCGTTTCGAGGCGGACAGGATTGCCAACCCTGCCGAAGCGCTCCAAAGTGCCGCGCATCCGATCGCTTCGAACGATCGATAAGCCTGCAGGGAGGCAGATCATGAGCATGGGTGACAAGATGTCGCCAGCCAGCCGGCGTTCGCTGATCAAGAAGGCGGCGGGCTCGGGTGCAGCGGCGGCAGCGCTGTTTGGCGGGTTCGGCATGGATTCCATGATGAGTGCCGCCATGGCGGCCGACATGGGCCGGTCCGAGAAGCCGCTCAAGGCCGCGTTCTCGAACGCTGGGCTGCAGGCGACCTGGTGCGCGCAAGGCAAGCAGGCGGCCGAGTTCTGGGGCAAGCTGTTCAATGTCGAGGTGACCTGGTTCGACGGTGAGCTGTCGGCCACCAAGCAGCGTGCGGCCATCGACAACATGGCCTCCCAGAAATGGGACTTCGTCGCCATCCAGGCGTTCGGGATCGGCACGCTGACCGACCCCGTCAAGAAGATGATCGATGCCGGCATCCCGGTCATGGATATGGACACGCTGATCGCCCCGCTGGACCAGATCAGCGTCCACAGTTTCCTGGCGCCGGACAACGAGTTCATGGGTGCGGCGGTGACCCAGGCGCTGGTCGACGCGATCGGTGGCAAGGGCACGATCACCATGACCCAGGGAGCGCTCGGGCACACCGGCGCGCAGGGCCGCGCCAAGGGTTTCGAGAGCGTGGTCAGCAAGTACCCCGACATCACCGTGCTCGACACGCAGCCGGCCGACTGGGACGTGACCAAGGCAACTCGGATCTGGGACAGCTTGCTGACCAAATATCCGGACATCTCGGCTGCCTTCTTCCACAATGACGACATGGCGCTGGCCGCGCAGAACGTCATGAAGGCGCGTGGCCGCGACAAGATCCTGGTCGGTGGCGTCGATGCGATGCCACCGGCGATCGAGGCGGTGATCGATGGGCGGATGCTCGCCACCGTGCGCAATCCATCCTGCCGCATCCATGGCGGTGCCATCGTGGCCGGCGTGGCCGCGGTGCTGACCGGCGAGAAGACGGGAAGCAGCGGCATTCCGCAGCACGTCATCACCGATGGCCCGGTGGTGACCAAGCCCAATGCCGAGGGCATGCTGTGGATGCAGCGGCATTTCCTGATCTGAGCCGTAGGGTCTGAGTGGCAGGTGAGCGAGACACTGAGCGGCGAGCAAGGCCAGCCGATCCTGGAACTGTCCGGGATCGGCAAGACCTTCGGCGGCGTGACGGCACTGACTGGGGTCGATTTCAAGTTGGCCGCAGGCGAGGTGCATGGGCTGATCGGCGAGAACGGCGCCGGCAAGTCGACCTTGATGAAGATCATCGCCGGTGTGCACGGCACCTATGAAGGTGAGATGCGCCTCGACGGCCGACCGGTGCATTTCCGTAGCGCCAAGGATGCGCTCGCGGCAGGCATCGGCATGGTCCATCAGGAGCTGTCGATCGTGCCCTCGCTGACCGTGGCCGAGAACGTGTTTCTTGGCCACCAGCTCACCAATCAGGCCGGAATCGTCCGCTGGCGGGCGATGCAACGTGCCGCCAAGGAACATCTGGCCGGCCTCGGGATCGATCTTGATCCGGCGGCCGAGGCGGGCCGGCTGCCGCTGGGGCTGCAGCAGCTGGTCGAACTGGGGCGCGTCCTGTTCAGTGGGGCGCGGATCATCATTCTGGACGAACCGACCTCGGCCCTGTCACCGCCGGAGATCCAGCGCCTGTTCGCGGTGCTGCGCCGGCTCAAGGCCGAGGGCACCAGCTTCATCTTCATCTCGCACTTCCTCGAGGACGTGCTTGAGGTTTCCGACCGCGTGACGGTATTCCGCAACAGCCGGCGGATCGCCACGGCCGATGCTGCGCATGTCGACAAGCACTGGCTGATCGAGCAGATGATCGGCCAGGGGCACGAAGAGCTGGAGGAGGCGATCGAGGGCCGGGTGGCGCTGGCCACTACCGCTACGGGGCCGGCGGTGCTGGAGGCCACGGGCCTATGCCGCAAGGGTGCTTTCGCCGACGTGTCGTTTTCCGTCCGCCCGGGCGAGGTGCTGGGCTTTTACGGCTTCATGGGCTCGGGCCAGCTTGATCTCGCCAAGGCGCTGATGGGTAAGCTGCCGCCGGATGCGGGAGACCTGCGCATCGGCGGCCAGACCGTGCGGCTCACGAGCACGGCCAAAGCGCGCCGGGCCGGCGTGGCATTGGTGCCGGAGAGCCGCCGCAGCATGCTGTTCGCGGACGAGCCGGTCTACAAGAACATCTCGATCAGCATCCTCGAGCGGATCGGGCGTTTCCTGCTGCATCCAAGCGAGGAACGGCGGATCGCCCAGGGTCATGTCGATCGCCTGCGGATTCGGCCCTACTCGGTCGAGCCTGAGCTGCGCACCCTCTCCGGCGGCAACCAGCAGAAGGTGGCCCTGGCCCGCTGGCTCACGCACATGCCGCGGGTCCTGGTCCTGGCCGAGCCGACCCGAGGCATGGACGTTGGCGCCAAGGAGGATGTGGTGCAGATCGTCCGTGGGCTGAAGGAGGAGGGCGTCGGGGTCATCGTGGCCTCGGCTGAGCCTGAGACGGTACTGGCCCTGGCCGACCGCATCCTGGTGATGCGCAAGGGCTCGATCACGCGGGAATTCAAGGACGAGATGGTGAGCAAGGACCGTCTGCTCGCCGCGGCATGAGGTAGGACCATGGAAGCAAAGGCGTCACGCGGCCCGGCCGCACCGGCGGCGGGGTGGGGGAGCTGGCTGGCCGCGCGGCTGACCAACATCGCGCCTCTCATGACGCTGGTGTTCCTGGTCGTGGTGTTTTGCGTGCTGAGCCCTTCCTTCGCCACGCTGGACAATCTGGGCAACGTGCTGCGCCAAGTGTCGATCACGGCAATCATCGCCACCGGGCTCACCTTCGTCATCCTCACCGCGGAGATCGACCTGTCGGTGGCGGCCGTCGCCAATGTCGCTGGGATCGCGGTCGCGTTCTTCACGCTGCAGGAATCCTACGTCAACATCGCCAACCTGCCGCTGCCGGGTTGGCTTGCCATCATCGGCGCGCTCATGACCGCGACCGTGCTGGGCCTGGTCACCGCGGCGGGCGTCACCCTGATCGGCATCCCATCCTTCATCATGACGCTGGCAATGCTGCAGATCGGCGCCGGCATCTGCGCCATGCTGGTCCGCGGGCAGATCGCCTACGCGGTGCCGCCGGTCATCAAGACGCTGGGCTCGGGGACCCTGGGTCCCGTGCCGTGGATCGTGATCGTTGCGGCGCTGTTCCTGCTCGTGGGCCATCTGGTGCTGACCTACACGCGCTTCGGCCGCTACGTGTACATGGTCGGTGGCAACCGTGAGGCCGCCGAATATGCCGGTGTCGACGTCAAGCTGGTGATCGCCGCGGTAATGGTGATCTCGGCCGTCTGCTCGGGCATCGCCGGCATGCTGGGGGTGGCCTATTTCGGCAGTGCGCAGCAGAACGAGTTCGACGACTATCTGCTCGATTCGATCTCGGCCGTGGTCGTGGGTGGGACCAGCCTGTTTGGCGGCCGGGGCGGCATTGGTAACACCATCCTCGGGCTTTTCGTGCTGGGCGTGCTCAACAACGGCCTGGATCACATCGACATCGACAGCTTCCTCAAGGTCCTGATTCGAGGTCTGATCCTATTGTTGGCACTGGTCATCAACGTCTATGCGCAGAAGCTGCGGCAGCGTGTGTGACGGCGTGATGGGAGGGAAGCGGTCCGTTCCCTCTCGATGAGGAGAACGGGGATGAGCGCGATCACCGAGGGGGCGATTGCCGCCTACCAGCGGGATGGGGCGGTCTGCCTGCGGGGCGTGTTCAGGGACTGGATCGAGGAGATTGCCGCAGGGATCGAGCGCAACATGCGCGAGCCCGGGCCTTATGCGGCCGAGAGCGTACGCGCCGGCGAGCCCGGCAGTTTCTTCGACGACTACTGCAACTGGGAGCGCATCCCGGAATTTCGTCGCCTCGTGGAGGAATCCCCGGCGGCCGCGATTGCCGCCGCGGTCATGCGCTCGAGCACGGCGCAGTTCTTTCACGACCATGTACTGGTCAAGGAGCCCGGAACCCAGAAGCAGACGCCCTGGCACCAGGACATCCCCTACTATTTCGTCGACGGCAGCCAGACCGTGAGCTTCTGGATCCCGGTGGAGCCGGTCCGGGAGGCTACCTTGCGTCTGATCGCCGGCTCGCAGCGGTGGGACAAGTGGGTGCTCCCGGTGCGCTGGCTGAACCAGAGCAGCTTTTACGCCGAATCCGGCAATTATCGGCCGGTCCCCGATCCCGATCGGGAGCCCGATCTCGAGGTGCTGGAATGGGCGCTCGAGCCGGGCGATGCCGTGCTGTTCGATTTCAGGACCGTGCATGGTGCTCGCGGCAACGCCACGCCGAGCCGGCGGCGGGTGCTGTCGCTGCGCTGGGTCGGCGACGATGCGCGCTACGCCGAACGTCCAGGCCGGACCTCGCCGCCTTATCCCGGCCATGACATGCAGGCGGGTCAGCGGCTACGGGAGGACTGGTTTCCGGTTCTGTGGACGGAAGCCGCAAAGAGCCTGTCGCGCATGGGCGATGCCGGACTATAAGCTCGACCCTCTAGCCGTTCGTCTGCACCATCAGCATGCCGTGAAGTGGCAGTTGGATCAGGGCCATGACTTCCTCCGGCCGCGCGCGGCCCGTGCTGGCGGCGATCGTCGGGATCGGGCTACTGTCGATCATGGATGCTGCCGTCAAGCAGGTGTCCGGTAGCATCGCAACTTGGCAGATCGTGCTGCTGCGCTATGCGTTCGGCACGCTGTTCGCGCTGCCGCTGTTCCTGGCGGGCGACCATCGCCTGCCGCCGATGGAGACGTTGAAGGCCCATCTGCTGCGCGCGCTGGCCGTGGTGTTCACGGCCGTGACGTTCTTCTACGCACTCTCGGTACTGCCACTCGTGGTGACCCTGGCGCTGTCCTTCACGGCGCCGATCATGATCGCGCTGCTGGCTCGACTGAGCCTCGGCGAGCGACCGAGCGGCGGCGTGCTGGCAGCGATCGGTGTCGGTTTCCTGGGAGTGCTGGTCGTGCTCGCCGGCGAGCTGCAGCGCTCGGGTAGCGGTACGCTGCTGGGCATCGCAGCCGCCATGGCTGCCGCAGCATCCTACGCGATCGCAATGGTCAGTCTGAAGGCGCGCGCGGGCCGCGACCCGATAGCCACCATCGTGCTTCTGCAGAATGCGTTCGCTGCTCTGCTCATCGCACCTTTCGGCGTGGTGGCATGGTCGACGCCCACGGGCTCCACACTGTTGTGGTTCGCCCTCATCGGCCTGCTCGGCACCGCGGGGCATGTTGCGTTGACTTGGGCCTACGGGCGTGCCGAGGCGAGCCGTCTCGGCGCCATCGAATACACGGCCTTCGTCTGGGCGACCGGCCTGGGCATCGTCTTCTTCGGGGAGATCCCGTCCCTGGCCACGCTGGCCGGCGCCGCGCTCATCATTGGTGGGGCGATCGTCGCGGTGCGGGCGCGGTCGGTGGGCGAGCCGGCGACGGCGGTCTGAATGCGTCCGCGGCGGCGGAGTGCCGCTACGACGCGACCTCGCTCCGTGGTGCAAATCCCTTTATGAGGTGGTGAAACACCAACAATGGAGGCTGCAACGCAATGAGAAACCTGGCGGGGATACTGGGTCTGGTGCTGCTGGCGGGCTGTACGTCGAGTTCGAGCCAACTCGAGACTGGAAACGCCGAACTGCCACGGCCGCAGGTGGTGGTGGTGCAGGAATTCGCCGTGATGCCGGGCGAGGTCCAGCTCGACCCTGGCCTGAGCGGCACGATCGACGAGACGCTCGGTGCCAACAACGGCGCGCCGCGCACGGCCCAGGAGCTCCAGGTCGGCCGGCAGGCGGCGAACGCCATGGCCGACAAGCTCGTGGCCGAGATTCGGGATCTCGGACTGCCGGCCCAGCGCGGCTACGGGCTGCCTCCGGGCCTACAGACGGGTCTGGTCATCACCGGCCAGTTCGTCGCGGTGGACCAGGGCAACCGCACGGAGCGGGTGACGCTCGGGCTGGGTGCCGGGCGAAGTGACGTCCGGGTGCGGGTGCAGGTGTTCGACGTGACCCCACAAGGTCGCCGGCTGGCTGACGAGATCGAGGTCGATGCGAAAAGTGGGCTCCAGCCCGGCATGGCCGAGACGATGGGCGTCGGTGCCCTGACCGGGCACTTCCTCGTGTCGACCTTGGTCAGCGGTGGGCTGCAGGTGGCCGACGAATCGCTGGGCACGTCTGTCGTTGCCGATTCCGATAGGGCATCCAAGGGCATCGCCAAGCAGCTTGCCAGCTTCTTCGGCCGTCAGGGCTGGACGAACTAGCCGGGCTTGGCACGAC
Organism: Geminicoccaceae bacterium; assembly: GCA_049292515.1. Lineage (GTDB taxonomy): Bacteria > Pseudomonadota > Alphaproteobacteria > Geminicoccales > Geminicoccaceae > Benzoatithermus. The sequence continues at coordinate 17,190 of JBATRI010000540.1, read as the reverse complement.
GAAGAGGCAGTCCACGAATGAGACACGATGTGCGGACGGTGGTCACGGGCATGGCAGCGAGACTGCCCATTCTATTCGTGACCGGCTCGATCCTGGCGCTGGCGGGTTGCAACCGGGCGGCGCCGCCGACCTATGCGCCGCCCCCGACGGCTGCCTACCAGCCTGCGCCACCGGCTGTACCGGAAGCCGAGAAGCTGACCATCGCGCGCGCCTGCGCCCCGGACATCGAGCGCTTCTGCGCCGGCGTGCCGCCACGTCAGGGGCTCATCAAGCAATGCATGAAGGCGCACCTGACCGAGCTGTCGGCGGGCTGTTTCGATGCGGTGATGTCGGCGATCGCATCCGCGCACGCGCCGTGACGGGCGACACTCGGAACAGGTGGATGGCGCTGCCTGGGGCCATAGCCCCAGGCAGTATCAGGGTGCCGGCACGACCTTGTAGTAGAGGCCGTTGGCACCATAGGCTGCCGACATCCATGTGGTGCCGCCGCATAGGAAGTAGTTGTTGCCCCCTACGTCCTTGTACTGGCAGTTGGCGGGTAGTGTCGTGTAGACCGCGCTGGACGTAGCCGCAGCTGCGCCCGCAGCCTCGCCGGCCGAATAGGAAGCGGCGTTGCTGGCCTGCACCGTCGCGGCCTCGCCACTGGCTGCGGCGCTGGCACCGAGTGCGGCACCGGTAGCTACCCCCAACGCCCCCGCCGCCGCGACGGCACCGCCGCTCCAGCCACCACAATTCTGGCACGTGTTGCCATAGTAATCGACCGTGGTCGGCGGGTGATAGCCCGCATAATAGGAACCACCATAATAATGCGGCGGGTAGGCGACATAGCGGCCGTTCTCGCCATAGACCTGTGTCGGGTGGTCGTAGCCGCCGGTGGCCTGGGTACCGTAGGCATTCGTCGCATGCCATTCACCGTCGCCGCCGGAGGCCGAGCCGCCGTTGGCGCCGTTCGCCGTCCAGGAGCCATCCCCGCCCGAGGCGGTGCCGCCGTCCCTGCCATTGGCGTTCCAGGAGCCGTCGCCGCCAGAAGCGCTGCCGCCATAGGCACTATGAGCGTTCCAGGAGCCGTCGCCGCCGGAAGCACTGCCGCCATAGGCGCTATGTGCATTCCAGGAGCCGTCCCCGCCGGAAGCGCTGCCACCCCATCGGTTGCTGGCGTTCCAGGAGCCGTCGCTGCCGGAGGCGCTGCCGCGCCAGTTCTGTGCGCTCCACGACCCATCACCGCCCGAGGCGGTGCCGCCATATCGACCGCTGGCATCCCAGGACCCGTCTCCTCCCGAGGCGGACCCGAAGCGGCCCGCACGCGACCAAGCGTCGGCAGAATCGAGCGGCAGCGTCGCCAACGCGATGCCGGCCATGCCGAGCAACAGAATTCTCATGCCGTCATTCCTCTCATGGAGCACCCGGCGCGGCGAACCTGATCCGCTTGGCGCCGGCCGCTGCGGCGGAGGCGAATGTGCCGGGCGGGAGCGGAGGATCCAGCCGCCAGTCGGTGAGCTCCACCAGGTGACGGAAATCGCCCGGCTCCTTGAAGAAGGTGGCGCGAATTCTGCGCGGCAGATGGTCGTCGGCCCCGATCCACCACTGTGCCTGAACATTGTCGTCGGCAATCGCCACGATGTCCGTCAACGTGCTACCCACGACCCGAGACTGCCCGACGACGAACGCGAGCTTCAGCCCCTGCTCCAAATCCCCCCAGGGATCGGCGACCACAACGTCGCTGAACGGGAAGTAGGTGGCCGACAGTCGGTAGAGCGCCTCGAGCATGGCATCAATGGTGGGCGGTGCATCCGCGACCGCGGTCAGCCCGCTATCTGGGCCGTAGGCCATCATCGTCTTGCCATCATAATAGAATTCCGATGGCGGGCCATCGTACGGTGTCAACACACGCAGCTTGTCCGGCCGCTCGAGCGTCACGTCGGACCGCGAGCCATACGCCAGCGGCTGGCCCGTTCGCGCCGGGCTCTCGTAGGTGGACACCGCTGTGAAGCTGAGCGTCTTGGCGGCAGCGAGCGTGGTGCTCATCGCCTGCATCAGCTCGACCGCCTTGGGCTCGAGCTCGGGCTGCGCCGGCAGGTAATAGCTGGGCGCGAGAACGGCCGGCGATGGCCTCCCCGCAGCACCGGGCGGTGCCTCCTGGCCGCTGGCGGGTTGTGTGATCAGGCTGCCGAGGACGACGATGGCGGCAAGGCCGAAGCGTGAGCCGGACCTCACGGTGACGGCAGGTGACCGCAGCTTCTGGTTAGCCAAGCTCATGCCGACACTCCAGGCATTGATCGCATCGACGACTGGCAGGTGCCCGGCTGGTGCGGGCCACCCGCACCGCCACTTTAGCTCGGCTCTTTCTCGGAGGCGACGGCACCCAGCAGTGTGTCGAAGCAGGGCGCCGACAGCTCGGTGATGTGTGCCTTGATGCACGCCTTGATCCGGCCTTCGCCTGGCGGCACGCCAGCGCATAGACGCTCAATATCGCCTGCGCATGCTCGAGCGATGGTCCTGGCATCCTGGGCCGAACTCTGGCTCGCCGCGAGCATCAGCGCGCCACTCAATGCCAAGCCGAAAAGCCTACCCATCGTCCCGCCCTCCTGTTATCGGCCCGGCCGCGCGGACCGAGCGGAGATTGCGGGAACGGCCTGCCGCGGTCAAGCGATGCGGATGGCTTCATGCGAAGGCGCAACTAGGCGCTGGAAACGAGCGCTGGCTACCAAAGTGGCCGACATGCTGTCTTCTGACATTCTGCAAAACGGCGGCGCAACAATTGCGGCTCTGCTTTTCGGCCGGCGCCGGTTGACCCGAACGACGACTGCACTCCTAGTTGTTCCGCTGCTGCACCGCCGTTAGTCTTGTGGCGTGGGTTGCCGGTGTCAGGTCGAGGCCCAGGCCGCCCAACCGCCTGGGCGGTGCATTGCGGCGCGGGGCGGCGCCAGGCGCTACTGCCCGGCCTTGGCTCGAAGTGCTCCGACCTCCTGCTGCAATGCCGTGATCTGGCTCTGCATGTTCACCAACTGCTCCTCGATGGTCTGGGCCTGAATCCCGCCTCCGCCCAAGCCGCCGCTGACCTGCACGACCGGTGGATCGCCCCCGCCGCAACCGGCCAGCGGCAGCATCCCTGCCAGCAGCGCCCATCCCAGCAACTTGGCACGCATAATCGTGGTCCCAGTTTCACTCGTTCAGCTGCTGCCTTTTCCCGTGACTGGGTGCGGTTGTCGACTGGAAAACGCCGTGCCAGCGGGGCGACCATCATCCGACTATCCGTGGGTGGGTTGGCTGGGTAGGGTCCAAGTCTGCCGATCGACATGAGGAGGGCTGATGCCCGCGCGCCATCGCAGTGCCGTAAGCCAGCCGCGATGGCAGGGGGCGCTCGACTACACGCTGAAGCACCGGCTGGCATTGCTTCTCGTTCTCGAGGCGTTTGCCATCTTCGGGCTGGCGCCGCTGATCGAGCTTGGTGCGCTGCCGCATCCGTTGCTCGGATTGACCTTCTCGCTGATCCTCGTCGCTGGGATGATCAGCACCGACAACCGCGCCTGGACCGGGCGGCTGACCATCGTCTTCGGCCTTGCGATGCTGCCGGTCCAGCTGTGGCGGTACTTGCTGCCTGATGCACTGGTTCTGGTCATCCACCCGGCTGGTCTGATCTGCTTTCTGCTCCTCTTGACGGGCGTGCTGGCCATCTCGTTGTTCCGGAGCCGGCGCATCAAGCTCGATCAAGTGCTGGGCGGTGTCGTCCTTTACCTGAACATTGGCTTGACCTTCGCCGTCGCCTACAGCCTGATCGAGCATCTCGCGCCCGGATCATTCCAGCTGCCCGACCCTGTGCCCGGGCGCCCGATACATCCATCCTATTTCGTCTATTTCAGCTTTGTGACCCTGACCACGGTCGGCTACGGCGACACGGTTCCGCTCGGTGCGGCGGCGCGTTCACTGTCGACGCTTGAGGCGGCGCTCGGCCAGCTCTACCCGGCGATCATCCTGGCCCGGCTGGTCTCGATCGAGGTCAGCCAGAAAGACCGGTCGAAACCGAGCTCAGAGCACCGGCAGGAGGCGGCGAAGAATCATCGCCGAACTGCCGGCGACCTCGTGCACGAAGGCCGCAAAGTCGAACCGTGAGTCTTTCCCGGCAAGGTCCGACAACGCGCGAATGTCGAGATAAGGAATGCCGAACGCCGCTGCCACCTGGCCCAGGGCACCACCTTCCATCTCCACGGCAGCCCCGCCCAGCTGCTGGAACAGGCGCTGCCGCGTCGCCTCGCAGTGAATGTACTGGTCGCCGGAGAGGATGGTGTCGAACACGATCCGCGGTGCCGCGCCCGCCCCACCGGCGGCGCGCGACAGGGGCGGCAGGGCAAAGCCTTCAAGGCGTTGCCGCAACCGCTCCACCAGGGCCGCTTCGACTGGATAGCCGAGCTCGTCGGTCGGGTTGAAGAACGGCACATGCCCAGCCTGGTAGGTGGCGACGCGCTCGTCTTCCATCACACCCGCATCATGCTGCAGTGTGCGGTCGGCGATGACCACGTCACCAATATGGAGCGCCGGGTCGAGCCCGCCCGCCACGCCGGAGAAAACGATCAATCGGCAGCCGAACCGATCCGCCAGGATGGTTGCCACGAGTGCCGTGTTGACCTTGCCGATGCCGGCGCCGACCAGTACGACCTCGTGCCCATCCAGCCGACCCTGATCAAAACGCACGCCTGCGGCGTCGACGGTAGCCACATGCTCGAGCGCATCCCGCAGGTGCGTCAGTTCCTGTGGGATGGCGCAGATCAGGCCAATAGTCATCGAGGGCTCCTTCCACCGCGGGCGCGGCGTCCTCCTTAGCCAGCTTGTGGACGACGAGCCAGCACCCGCATGGTACGCCTAGCGCCGCCAGCCTGACGGAGGACCACGCCCATGACTGAACAGACCGCTCGCATCGACCACGCGATCATCGGGGTGCGTGATCTCGAGGCGGCCCGCGTCCGTTACGGCCGGCTGGGCTTCAATTCGACGCCACGGGGGCGCCATGTCGGCTGGGGCACGGCCAACTACTGCATCATGTTCGAGCATGACTATCTCGAGCTGCTTGGCATCGTCGATCCTGCCGAGTTCAACAATGGGCTGGATCGATTCCTGGAGCAGCGCGAGGGCTTGTTGGGTTTGGCGTTGGGCACGGACGATGCGGTGGCAACTCAAACCGCTTGGCTCGCGGCCGGCGCGCAGCCAAGCGAGCCGCTCATGTTGGGTCGGTTGCTCGAAACGCAGAACGGGCCGATCGAGCTGCAGTTCAGGAACGTGATGCTGCCCAGTGACCATATGGGCGGGTTGAACCTGTTCGCTTGCCAGCACCTGACGCCCGGACCGATGCGGCAGCCGGCTTGGCTCTCCCACCCCAACGGGGCCACGGCGATTCGCTCCTATACCGTCGTGACGCGGGACATGGATTCAGTGGCAGCCGCGCTGCAGCGTCTCTTCGGTTCGGCGGCGATTACCCGTACCGATCGGGTCGTCGCCGCGCATACCGGCCACGGCGTGATCATGGCCGCGATGCCAGAGGATGCTGAGCTGATGCACCCGCTGCTGGATCTGCCGGACGACGCGGCCCTGCCGCTACCGGCCATCCTGACTCTGGAGGTAACCGATCCGGAGCGGGCGGCGGCGTTTCTGAAGCTGCAGGCTGTTTCATTTGCCCGCTCCCCCAATGGCGATGTGATTGTGCCGGCAGCCGAAGCGAATGGGGTCGTGCTGGAACTGGTGCGGGGTTGAACGTCAGAGTTGCGCAATCCACCAGCGTAACTCTGATCGGGAACCGCAATTGCGACGATACGTTGACCACCGACCTAAGCTTTGGTGGAGGGCCGATGTCATGGCTCGTCGGCTCGGTCAGGTTGTCGGCATTCTTTTCTTGCTTCTGGCGCTCGCGGTCGGCGGGGCGGTAGCGTGGCTCGTCTGGTTTCCGGATACGCTCAAGGCACCACTGCAACGCGTGCTGAGTGCACAGCTCGGGCAAGCGGTGGAACTGCGAGGCCCGCTGCGGATCTGGCCCGGCTTGGTGACCACCGTGGAGCTCGAGGGCTTGCGCGTCGCCGCACCGGATTGGGCCCGCGAGCCTGATCTGGCGACGCTCGATCGGCTGCGCGTGAGCGTCGATGTGAGTTCCTACCTGCGCGATCGTACCGTGCATCTGACTGAACTCGTCCTTGATGCACCGCATGCCTCCCTGGAACGCGACGCGCAGGCGCGAACCAACTGGCCGACGCCAGCACAGGACAATTCACCAAAGTCAGCCACCGGGTCTATGCCCCAGATCGACTCGCTCAAGGTGACGGACGGTCATGTCGCCTACATCGACGCTATGGGAGACGTCGATGTCGCGGCCGATTTCGCGACGACGGCTGAGGATGCTGGCCGAACGGGCCTCGCTGTACAGGGCAGCGGGACAGTCCGTGCGGACCCGCTCAACCTCACGCTTCAGGTTCGCTCTACGGCCCTGACCGCTCCGCTCGGCATCGTCGGCAAGCTCGAACTTGCCGGCGCCACGGTGAACCTCGACGGCACCATCCGCGATCCCGCCTCGCTGCACGGTTTGGACATGGCGCTCAGGATCGCCAGCGATGATCCACGCAGTTTGCTGGCGCTAACGGGCCGCCCGGTCGAGGCCGAACTGCCGCCCTTGGCGATCACGGCCCAGCTTACTCGCGACGCTGGACCCTTCAACTTGCAGATCGGCCCGGCCAGCTGGGGCGACAGCTCCATCGAGGGACAGCTGCAGGCCGACCCGACGGCAGCACGTCCGAACCTGAGCGGCGAGCTGCGGTCGCCGCTCCTGGACCTGGTGCCATTATGGCCGGCATTTGCCACCAGTGCCGAAACGCCGAACGAACCCGAGACGCCCACCGGCAATCCCCTGGCACCGCTCGCCGGCTACGACGGCGAATTGCACATTATACTGAGCGAGGTCCGGCTGCCGCCGCAGCTCGTGCTGCGGGACGCAGAGGCGCGGCTGAAGCTTGCCGATGGCCGCCTCTCGGTCACCCCGCTGTCGGTTGGATTGCCTCAGGGCAAGATTGACGGCGAGCTCTCCACCAACCGTCTGGATGCGGCGGCCCTGATGGTCGATGTGCAGCTGGATGCGAACGGCGTCGGCCTGGCGGGTGTCGCCGGCGATGCCTATGGCGGCAATGTCGACGGCAAGTTGGCCGGCACCCTGGCGATGGGGCCGATCCAGACACTGCTTGCCGACAGCCGGCTGCGGTTCGAGGGGGAGGGCCGTGACCTGACGGTACCCGACGCCGATCTCGGCTCCATTACCGTGACGGCAGCACTGGCGGACGGCCGTTTGAGGCTCGATCCGTTCCGCGCGGTCCTGCCGCAGGGCGAAATTGCGGGCCAGATCGTGGCCGGCCCCTTTGACGACGGCTTCACCGCCGACGTCGACCTGGAAGCGAAGGGGGTCGATCTCGCCGCCGCCGTACGAATCCAGGACGTCGCTGGCAGCCTCAATGGACATCTGACCGGCACCCTACGTGGGTCCAACGGAAAAGATCTCCTCACGCGCAGCGGCATCGAGCTGAAGGGTGACATTTCCGGGCTGCGGCTGCCGCAGCTCGAGAGCCGCGTGTCGGAAGCGACGCTGTCCGTGACGCTCGACCCGGATCGCCCGGAGGCGCTCACCTTGCTGGCGACCGCGCAGGCCGGGGACCGGCCGCTGCAGATCAAGGCCTTCGGCGGCTCGGTGGCGTCGATTGCCGCCAATCGCGGCGATTACCCGTTCACGGTCGAGGCCCAGCTCGGCAACAATGACGTCAGGGTCAACGGCACCGTCTCCTTGCCGCTGACCGAACGGAAGTTCGCCGCCACATTGAGTGCGGCGGGGCCCGACCCGTCGCCGATCCTGGCCTTGTTCGAACTGCCCAAGCTGCAGATCCCGCCCTACAAGGTGAGCGGTGTGGTCACCAATGCCGGGGACGCGCTCCAGGTAAAGAAACTGGATGGTCGTGTCGGTGACAGCGACGTTGCCGCCGATCTCACCATGAACTTCGCGGGCGAACGGCCCAAGATCACGGGCGAGGTTCGCTCCAAGCTGCTGGACGTCGATGACCTGGGTGGGCTCGTCGGCTTACAGCCAGGCACCGGTCCGGGTGAGACCGCATCACCCGGGCAGCGCGCGGAAGCGGACGGCAAGGCCGACAAGAATCAGGTTCTGCCGACAGAGCATCTCGACACAACACGCTGGCGCAAGTTCGATCTCGACCTCACGCTGCAAGCCGACGAGATCCACGCTGGCAAGATCCCCCTCGACGGATTCTCGGGCAGGTTGGCGATGACGGATGGGTTGTTGCACCTGGAGCCGTTGGATCTGCGGGTGGGCGACGGGCACGTTACTGGCAGCATCGAGGCTGATGGACGGAAGCCGTCGGTTCGTGCCGACGTTGACCTGCAGATGCAGCGATTGTCGATGGCCCGACTGCTCAATCGTCTCGATGTCGATGTCGCCGCCTTCGGCACGCTGTCTGGGCAGGCGCGCGGGGGGGTCGGCGTCGGCGGCCGCGGATTCAGCATCAAGGAGATCCTGGCCAACTCGGACGGCGACGTTCAGCTCCTTATGGAGGGCGGCCAGATCAATCGGACGATCGTTGCAGGGCTGGGCTTGGATCTGCTTCGTCTGTTCGGCTCGTTCATCGGCGCGACGCCGGAGAATGTTCCGCTGCACTGTTCGCTGGTGAACCTTGAGATTCGAGATGGCATGGTCACGACGCGGCCATTGATCATCGACACCGAGATCGCCCAACTGGGCGGGGAGGGGACCGTCAACCTTCAGACCGAGGCCATCGACATTTCGCTCACGGCGCAGCCCAAGAAGACGCCGCTGCTCACCGATCTGACTGGAATTTCCATTTCGGGGACGTTGGCAAAGCTGGAACTCGAGGTGAACCCGTTGGCGCTGGCTGCAAGGGGCGCTGCCGCAGCGACCTTGGGCATTCTGCTCAAGCCATTCACGGCGTTTGCAGAAACGATGGACCCGCAAGCGCCGGCATCGTGCGCCGACCTCCTGCAGCAGGCTGGCACACACACCCTTCCCGCGGAAGGCAACGGCTAGCGGGCGAGTTGGTCGATCAGGCGATTGTTGTAGTCTCGGGTCATGCCGGGGATCAGCACGGCATCTATCAACCACCAGAGCGCCAGGATAGCGAAGCCCACGTAGCCGATCAGGATGAAGTGCGTAAGCCAGGACACGCCCTGAAGCAGCAGCATGGCGACGCCCGAGGCGATGCGGCCCAAGTACATCCGGTGCAGCCCGAACCAGCCGAGAAAAAACCACAGGATGTAAGCGAGGATTGCTGACTTCCGATTGGCGTCATAGCGCATCATGCGATCCGTATCGAGCCGTGTGCTCAACGCCTGCGCTCCTCCATGATCTGGCGTGTCTGATCGTCAAGGATGTGGGCCCTGCGGCGGTCCGGGACAAGGACGACGACGGCAAGCGGTCGGGTTGCTGTGGTCAGCGGCGACAGGGCGGCGGTAGGATGCTGCAACAGGGCCATCGGCAGGGGGCTGAACCATGACTGAATCTGGCGCACCGCCAGCGCAACCCGTGTTCAGCGCGGCGGATATCGGCGCGCTCGCGCATCTCTATCGCGGCGAACTCTACCGCAGCACGGTGTGGCGGACCCGGCTGGATGCCACCACCAACTGGGCCGTGGTGGCGACAGGTATCGCGCTCTCCGTCACCTTCAGTACCTCCACTGCCTCGCCGTTGCCGCTGGCGCTGGTCGGGCTTCTTGTGGCTGTATTTCTATCGATCGAGGCTCGCCGCTACCGATTCTTCGACTTCTGGCGTGTCCGGGCGCACGTGCTGGAGATCAATTTCTTCGGCCCCATCCTACGCGGCCAGGGTGTGCGTACCGAGAACGGTTGGAACGAGATCCTCTACCAGGACTATCGGCATCCCAATCTGCACATCAGCACGATCGAGGCCATCGGCCGGCGGCTGCGCCGCAACTATGCCTGGATCTTCACCATCCAAGTGGTGGCTTATGTCGGCAAGCTGCTGATCCACCCGGTCCCGATCGAGCATATTGCCGAGGTATGGCAGCGGGCATCGATTGGGCCGATTCCTGGGCAACTCGTGCTACTGGCGGGGCTCGCGTTCCACTCCAGTTGGATAACCGTGGCGCTGATGACGCTCCACAGCCGACGCGGCGGCGACCGGCCACGGCCCAAGCAGCCGCAGCAGGATCAGGTGCTGCGGCTAGCAGCGGGGAAGGTCTGAGCTTACGGCGCCACATCTTGCCGGTGGCTGTGGGCGTAGCCAGATTAAGGGCATGTACCCACTCTCCGTGCTCGACCTGTCCTTCACCACGACCGCCACGGCGGGCGCTACGGCGCTGCACAACACCGTGGGGCTGGCTCACCTCGTCGATGGCCTCGGCTACCGCCGTTTCTGGGTAGCCGAGCATCACAATCTGGCATCCGTAGCCAGTGGTGCGCCAGAGATCATGATCGGCGCCATTGCCGCCGCGACGCGTCGGATCCGCGTCGGCTCGGGTGGCGTGATGCTGCCGAACCATGCGCCGCTGATGGTGGCGGAGCGCTTCAAAGTGCTGGAGGCTCTCTACCCGGGCCGCATCGATCTCGGCATCGGTCGCGCCCCCGGCACCGACCCGCTGACCTCGATGGTGCTCAGGCGGCGCCAGGATGTCCGCGCCGACGACGACTTCCTCGAGCGCTTCAACGAGCTCATGCTGTGGAAGACGGGGGCCTTCCCGCACGGCCATCGATTCCGGAACATCCGGGTCATGCCGGAGGATGTCGAGGTGCCGCCGATCTGGCTGCTCGGGTCCGGTGTCTACAGCGCGGAACTCGCCGGGCGTACCGGTCTGGGCTTCGCGTTCGCGCACCATTTCGCGAGTGTCGAGGCCGACGAGGCGCTGGGGATCTACAGGCACTGCTTCGAGCCATCGGCATGGCTGGAGCGGCCACATGCAATCCTGGCAACGGCGGCAATATGCGCCGACAGCGACGCCGAGGCCGAACGGCTGGTCTCGACGATCGACTACAACTACGTGCGGCGGTTGACCGGTGAGTACCGGCCGCTGGTGAGCCCGGAGGAGGCGCTGGCCTACAGCTACTCGGCGGCGGAGGAGCAGGCGCGTCTGGCAAACCGCGCCCGGGTGTTCGTCGGCAGCCTGTCGACGGTGCGAGATCGGTTGAGTGCCTTCGCCACCCGAGCCGGCGCCGATGAGATCATGCTCACGACGGCCGTGTTCGACCATGCAGCAAGGCTACGGTCCTACAGTCTCCTGGCGGAGGCGTTCGAGCTGGCGCCACCCAGCTAGGAGGCCTCGCCGGCCCGCCCCTCCATGCGCAGGACCGCTGTCTCGTCCATGCCGAAATGGTGGCCGATCTCATGGGTGAGGACGTCGAACACCACGTCTTCGAGCGTGCAGCCCCGCTCGCACCATTCGAACAGGATCGGCAGCCGGTAGAGATAGATCATCTCGGGTTCGGTCGGTGGCACGGCTAGCCCGACACGCTCACCCAGGGGCACGGCCGCGTAGAGACCCGTCAGATCGAGGGGATCGTCGATCTCCATGGCATCCAGGGTGGCCTCGTCCGGCCAGTCCTGCACCATGATCGGCACCGTGCTCACCGCCTCACCGAAAGGTGCTGGCAGCTCCTTCAGGATCGCCTCGCCAATGGTGGCGATATCCTCGCTGGTGGGAGCCTTCATCGAGCCGCCATGCGCAATGCACCGTCGAGGCGAACCACGCTGCCGTTCAGCATCGGGTTGCCGACCATATGCAGCACCAGGGCCGCGAACTCCTCCGGCAGGCCGAACCGGGAGGGGAATGGGACGGTGGCCGCGAGGCTCTCCTGAACCTTTTCCGGCATGTTCAGGAGGAGAGGGGTGCCGAACAGCCCGGGGGCGATGGCCATGACCCGGATACCTTGCGCGGCCAGCTCGCGGGCAGCCGGCAGCGTCAGGGCCGCAATTCCGCCCTTCGACGCGGCGTAGGCGGCTTGGCCGATCTGCCCCTCGAAGGCGGCAACCGAGGCCGTGTTGACGACAAGGCCGCGCTCGCCCCCTTCCATGGCGTCGAGTTTTTCCATCGCAGCGGCAGCGACACGGAGCAGGTTGAAAGTGCCGATCAGGTTGATCCGGACTACCCGCTCGAACGCCGCCAGGGGCATCGGACCGTCGCGGCCGACAATACGAGCCGCCGGGGCCACGCCGGCGCAATTGACCAGAACGCGCACCGGCCCGAGCGCTTCGATCGCCGGCATGGCCGCCTCGACCGCATCGGCATCGGTGACGTCGAGGGCAAACGCCTGCCCACGCACCGCACCTGCCGCCTGCTCCAGGCCGGCGGCATCGAGATCGATCAGGGCGACCTTCGCCCCGGCGTCGGACAGCGCCATGGCCGTGGCGTGGCCCAGCCCCGATGCGGCCCCTGTGACAATGGCAACCTGGCCGTCGACATTCATCGCCGTACCCCCGCACTGTGCCAGTCTGGGCACGCCACCAGCGTAGTGGCAATCGACGAGTCTGGGTAGACGGGGCCCGTTAACGCGATGCGAGGGATGCGTAATGCACGGTGCGGACGCCCATAAAAAAACAAGCCGGCAGCCACCGCCCGTCTGGGCAGCGGCTGCCGGCTTGTCGACAGCCTTTGGCAGTCGGATGCGCGGAAGGCTAGGCTAGGCTAGCTTGCGCCCGACCTCGCCGATCGCACCCTGCACCAGAGACTTGGCCTCAGCGTTACCGATCTTGTCGACCAGGAGACGACGGGTGGCTCGGATCGCCAGATCGGCAGCGCGGCTGCGCACCTCCTGGACGGCCTGCGCCTCCTCCTGGGCGATGCGTTCGACGGCGAGTTCGGTCCGGCGCTTGACCGCAAGGTCGTAGTCGGCCCGCATCTTCTCCTCGAAGCGCCGCTGCTGCGTTTCGGCCTGGGCCAGGATATCGGCGGCCAGCTTCTCGCCCTCGTGCAGCTGGCGCTGATATTTGGCGAGCAGGCTCTTGGCCTCCTCATGCAGCCGTTGCGCTTCTTCGAGTTCGCTGCGGATCTTATCCGCCCGGGCGTCGAGCGCACCCAGCACGGCTTTCTTCACGGGCTTCCAGATCAGCACGACCAGAATGATCAGGCAGACGAGTAGCGTCAGCTCGAGCATGTCAGGCAGCCTCCCTCAGCACATGGTCGACCGCCGCATCCACGTCGGCGCGGGCGACGTCGAGCCCCGCCAGACGCTGGACCGCCGCCTGCGCCACCTCGGCAGCGACATTCTGAATCTGCGCCAGGGCGGTGTCCTTGGCGTCTCGAATACCGGCCTCGGCCTCGGACAGTTTACGCGCCAAGTCGGCATCGACAGCGGCCTGACGCTGTGCCGCTTCAGCCGCGAGCCGGTCCTGGGTCGCCTTGATCTCAGCCGCTGCCTTGGCCTGAGCTTCGGCCACCACGGCCTGATGTCGCCGCAAGGCGTCCTCGGCATCGGACCGCAGGGTGGCCGCACGGTCGAGGTCGGCGGCGATCCGCTCCTGTCGTGCCTCGAGGATCTCGCTGACGCGCGGCAGGGCGCGGCGACTCAGCAGATAGTAGAGCGTGGCGAAGCTGACGATCAGCCAGAAAATCTGGCTGGGGTAGGTCAGCGCGTTGAGCTGTGGCAGACCACCGCCATGCTCGGCCTCGTGCACGCCCTCCTCGAACCCGGCCACGCCGGGGCCACCGGCAGGACCCGGCTCCTCGACCGCGGCGCCGTGGCCGGCAGGCTCGGTAGTCGTCTCGGCAAACGCCATCGGGGCCGAAAGCCCGACGACGGCAACAATCCCGAGAACCCGGATTTTCTTAAGTAGGGGCTCGAGGCAGCCCATCGGCGTACTCCCCTGATTCCGGTTCCACCGGGCCGACCGCGGTCGGCCCGGTGCAGGCGATGTGCTCAGGTGAACAGGATCAGGAAGGCGATCAGCAGGGCGAACAGCGCCACCGCCTCGACCAGGGCGAAGCCGATAATCGCGAACGGGAAGACGCGCTGCTGGACCGACGGATTGCGGCCGACGGTGGCGATCAGGGTCGAGAAGATGTTGCCGATGCCGATGCCGACACCGAACAGCGCGATCACCGCCAAACCGGCGCCGATCATTTTGGCAGCTGCGAGATCCATCGATATACTCCCAGGTCGAGGCGCTTCCATGAGCGCCGGTGGCTACCCGACGACGTGTCCAGGGGCTGGCGAACCTACGCCCTCAGTGCATGTGGATCGCGTCGTTGAGGTAGATGCAGGTAAGGACGGTGAAGATGTAGGCCTGCAGGAAGGCCACCGCGAACTCGAAGCCGATCAGCACCACCGTGATTGCCAGCGGGGCGATGGCCGGGATCACGTAGTAAGTGCCGAGGCTCAGCACGAAGCCCGCGAACACCTTCAGCATCGTGTGGCCTGCCATCATGTTGCAGAACAGACGGACGGAGAGGCTGATCGGCCGCACGCAGTAGGACAGGATCTCGATCGGCACCAAGAGCGGCAGCATCGCCTTCGGCGCGCCCGACGGCACGAAGAAATGCAGGAAATGCGCGCCGTGATACCAAAAGCCGATGATCGTCACGCCGATCCAGACGGCGATCGCCATGGCGAAGGTGACGATGATGTGGCTGGTGAAGGTGAAGCTGCCGGGGATCATCCCCAGCATGTTCCCCATCAGGATGAAGATGAAGATCGTGAACACGATCGGGAAGAAGCGCATGCCCTCCTTGCCGGTGGCATCGCGCAGGATTCCCGCGACGAACTCGTACATCATCTCGACGACGGACTGCAGCCGGCCCGGCACCATCGCATGCTGGCGCGTGCCGGCCATGATCAGCAGGTAGGCGCAGCCGACCGCGATCGCCATCCACAACGACGAGTTGGTGAACGAGAGGTCGTGGTGCGCCACGCTGATCGGGAGGATCGGCGTGATTTGGAATTGGTGCAGCGGGTCTGCCACGGGCCTGCCTCACTCTTCGGTTCGTGTCGGACTGGGCCGACAGGCGTTCATCATTCGGCGGCTCACGAGCCGTTCTGCATCCGGCGCAAATGCCGATAGGCGTTAAGCACGCCCGCGGCCGCACCAAACATGAAAAACACGATCAAGAACAGGGGCATCGTGCCCAGCCAACGGTCCAGCCCCCAACCGATCAACACGCCGACGCCGACGCCGGCAACCACCTCGATTCCGGCCTGGAGTCCAGTGCCATAATCCAGCCTGGGCGGTGGTTCGTCGCCGCCGCCTGACACCTTCTTCGTCGGCCGCGCCTTTTCGAGGCGCGCATCGAAGTCGTCGAAGCCCGGTGGTCGCTCTGGTTCCGCCATGCGTCGCCCTGCCCTTCGCGTTCTCCCGCGCCGCAGCGCGGCCACCCGCTCGGGCGACGCGAACCTAGGTAGGGGGGGGAGAAAGTGTCAAGCTGGCCACCATTTATGCGGCACTATGCCGTAGCGCGCAGCTCGAGCGCGCGCTCGAGCGCCACTGACACCAAGCGGGAGATTCCGCGCTCGGCCATCGTCACGCCATAGAGCCGGTCCATCCGCGCCATGGTCAGCGGATGATGGGTCACGCACAGGAACCGCGTGCTGGTCGCCTCGGCAATCTCCTGCATCAGCGCCACGAACCGGTCGACATTGGCGTCGTCGAGCGGCGCGTCGACCTCGTCGAGCACGCAGAGCGGCGAGGGCTGGGCCAGAAAGAAGGCAAACACCAGTGCCAGGGCCGTGAGCGTTTTCTCACCGCCGGACAGCAGGGAGATGCTGGTTAACTTTTTGCCGGGCGGACTGGCTTCGAGTTCGAGTCCGGCGCGCAGCGGATCGTCGGCACCGGTCAGGCGTAGATGCGCCTTGCCGCCCCCGAAGAGCACCGCGAACAGCCGGCGGAAATGCCCGTCGACGGCCTGGAACGCCGTCAACAGCCGTTCGCGCCCTTCGCGGTCGAGAGTGGAGATCGCGGCCCGCAGCCGGTCCACCGCCTGCTGCAGCTCGGCTTGCCGAGCCTTCATCTCGCCGACGGTGGCCTCCAGTTCGGTCACCTCCACGTCAGCGCGCAGATTGACTGCACCAAGTCGGTCACGGGAGGCCCGGATGGCGGCAAGGCGCGGCTCCAGCTCCTCGATCCGGGTCGTGGCCAGGGCCGCCTGCGTCGCCTCGTCGGCGAGCAGGGCCGCGGGCTCCTGCTGCAGCCGATCGCGAATGATGGTCACGGCTTCGGCCAGGGCATCGCGGGCATGCCCTCGCTCGCTCTGCGCCACGGCCAGCCGCTCTCGCTGGTCCGCCAGTGCGGCTTCGGCGCCGGCCAGCTCGCGCTCCAGCACCGCGAGCGCCGTCTCCTCCTCGTCGAGCTGCCGGCGGGTGGTTTGGCTCGCGGCCTCAGCCACCGCGAGTTCCTCCGCAAGCCGATCGATGGCCTCGGGGTCGCTGCGCATGGTGGCGGAAGCGTCCGCCAGCTCGGCCGCGAGCCGTTCCAGACGCAGCGCCAGGTCGTCGGCAACAGCCACGACCTCCGCTCGACGGGCAGCGACATCCGTGAGACTCGACTGCAGCATTTCCTCGCGCTTGGCGACGGCGACGGCCTCTCCCCGGGCGGCTGCGAGGGCGTTGGCGGCAAGCTCGCGAGCCTTTTCGGCCGCGGCCAAGTTCTGCTCGGCTTCACGCTGCGCGCTGGCGTTCTGAGCCGCGGCGACCGACACGGTCTCGTATGCCGGCTCGGCCACGGCAAGACCGGTGGCGATCTCCTCCGCCTCACGGATTAGTGCGGCTTCCCGAGCGCGACGCTCAGCCTCGAGTGCATCGGCATGGCGTCCGGCTCGCTCCGCCGTCGCTCTGGCGGGCTCTACCGCGATCTGGTCTCGCTCAACCGCGGCACGGCGATCCCTCAAGGCACGGCTGGCCGCTTCGAAGATCGCCTCCAGTCGCTTCCGCTCGGCGACGCGCCGTTCGAGTTGCTCCGCCATCTGCCCTGCTGCGGCAGCGGCGTCCTGTACGGCTGCGACCTGCAGCTGCTCGTCCTCGAGCTCCGATCTGCGGGTGTCGATTGCCGACATCTCGGTGGCTAGGTCCTGCGCTTCGCGTTCGAGGGCCGAAGTCTCCTGCTCGAGCTGTGCTGCCTCGATGTGCCGCCGGTCCGCGGCCGCCACCGCTTCCGCCAGCCGCTGCCGGGCGCGCAGCTGCGCGCCATCGGCTGCCCGCCAGCGC
>JBATRI010000539.1:0-7930 GCA_049292515.1 Geminicoccaceae bacterium | reverse complement strand
CCGGCGCGTCCCGCGCGGTGATGCCGCCCTCGGGCGCGTAGCCCACGCCCGAGACCTCGAACGCCCCGTCCGCCGCCACCACCGCCTGCACCGTCATCTCGTTGCGGGTCAGCGTGCCGGTCTTGTCCGAGCAGATGGTGGTGACCGAGCCCAGCGCCTCGACCGCCGGCAGCCGGCGGACGATGGCGTGCCGGGCCGCCATGCGCTGGACGCCGATCGCCAGTGCGATGGTCATCACCGCCGGCAGCCCTTCCGGGATCACCGCCACGGCGAGCCCGACCACGGCCATGAACGCGTCGCTGACCGCGTAGCCGCGCAGCAGCACGGCAAACGCGAAGACGATGGTGGAGCCGGCCAGCGTGATCCAGGTGATCTGGCGGGCGAACCGGTCCATCTGGCGGATCAGCGGCGTGCGCGGCGGCTCGACCGCATGCAGCAGCCGGCCGATTCGGCCGAGCTCGGTAGCGCCGGCAGTGGCCACGGCCAAGCCCGTGGCGCTGCCGCCGGTGACGAAGGTGCCGGAGAACAGCATCGGGCGCCGATCGCCCAGCGCGGCGTCGGCGGCCACCGGTGCCGGGTCCTTGTCGACCGGCACCGATTCGCCGGTCAGCGCCGCCTCTTCGACACGCAGGTTGCGGGCACGGATCAGGCGTAGATCGGCCGGCACCCGGTCGCCGGCCTCGAGCAGGACGAGGTCGCCGGGCACGATGGTCTCGGCCGGCACGGTCAGGCGACGGCCGTCGCGCAGCACCGAGGCGTCGGGGTCGATCATGGTGCGGATCGATTCCAGCGCCGCCTCGGCCCGGCCTTCCTGGACGAAGCCGATGACGGCGTTGACCACCACCACGGCAAGGATCACCAGCGCGTCGACGCCGTGCCCGATCAGCGCCGCGATCGCCGCCGAGCCCAGCAGGACGTAGATCAGCAGGTTGTGGACCTGCAGGAACAGGCGCAGCAGCGCCGAACGGCGCGGGGTTGCCGGCAGACGGTTGGGGCCATGCGCGGCGAGGCGGGCAGCGGCCTCGGCGGTGGTGAGGCCGTCCGGCGCTCCCGCCAGTGCGGCCATGGCTTCGCTCGCCGGCATGGCGTGCCAAGCGCGGTCGATCGCAGGTTGTTCATCCATGAGTCGACAGTCTTAGCCACTGCCTGCGACCGGCGTAAGGTGTAGGCGACGGACCGCCGCACGACCCGGCGGGCCGTGCGGCGCGCTCTAGGCTGTTACGCCGCCGCCTGCAGCTCACTCTCTACCGGCGCGCCGGTCTTGGCCTTGACCTCGTCGAGGCTGACGCCGGGTGCCAGCTCGACCGCGACGAAGGCCGTGCCGGTCTTGCGCGTGACCTTGAACACCCCGAGCTCGGTGATGATCAGGTCGACGACGCCGGCCCCGGTCAGCGGCAGGTCGCAGCGCTGCAGCAGCTTGTGGGTGCCGTCCTTGGCCGCGTGCTCCATGGTCACGACGACCCGCTTGACCCCGGCGACGAGGTCCATGGCGCCGCCCATGCCCTTGATCATCTTGCCCGGGATCATCCAGTTGGCGAGGTCGCCGTTCACCGCCACCTGCATCGCCCCCAGGATCGAGAGGTCGATATGACCGCCGCGGATCATGGCGAAGCTGTCGGCCGAACTGAAGTAGCTGGTCTTGGCGAGCTCGGTGATCGTCTGCTTGCCGGCGTTGATGAGATCGGCGTCTTCCTCGCCCTCGAACGGGAACGGCCCCATGCCCAGCATGCCGTTCTCGCTCTCCAGCGTCACCTCGACCCCGGGCGGGATGAAGTTCGCCACCAGCGTCGGGATGCCGATGCCGAGATTGACGTAGAAGCCGTCCTCGAGCTCACGTGCGGCGCGCGCCGCCATCTCGTCCCTGCTCCAGGCCATCCTGGTCTTCCCTTTCCCTGCTCAGGCCGCGCGCTTGCGGACGGTGCGCTGCTCGATCCGCTTCTCGTAGTTGCGGCCCTGGATGATCCGGTCGACATAGATGCCCGGCGTGTGGATGTGGTCCGGGTCGATCGTGCCGGGCTCGACCAGCTCCTCGACCTCGACGACGCAGACCTTGCCCGCGGTCGCCGCCATCGGGTTGAAGTTGCGCGCCGTCTTCCGGTAGACGAGGTTGCCCTCGTGGTCGCCCTTCCACGCCTTGACGATGGCGAGGTCGCAGACGATGCCGCGCTCCATGACGTAGGTCTCGCCGTCGAACTCGCGCTCCTCCTTGCCCTCGGCGATCAGCGTGCCGACGCCGGTCTTGGTGAAGAAGGCCGGGATGCCGGCGCCGCCGGCGCGGATGCGCTCGGCCAGCGTCCCTTGCGGGTTGAACTCGACCTCGACCTCGCCGGCCAGGTACTGCCGCGCGAACTCCTTGTTCTCGCCGACATAGGAGCTGATCATCTTCTTGATCATGCGCCGGTCGAGCAGCTTGCCCAGGCCCCAGCCGTCGACGCCGCAATTGTTGCTGGCCACGGTCAGCCCCTTGACCCCGCTCGCCACGATGGCGTCGATCAGGTTCTCCGGTATCCCGCACAGGCCGAACCCACCGGCCACGATCGTCATGTCGTCCCGCAGGAGGCCAGCCAACGCCTCCACCGCGTCACTGCGGACCTTCTTCATCGCGTCCCTCCCGCAATCATGCCGTTCCTCAACCACCGGACTCCGACAGCATCGGCGAGCGAGCGGCAACCACCATGGCTCGCCGCCATCCATGACCGAGGGCGCACTGTTCCGCCCGCCGGAAGCCGCTGTCAACGCCCTCCCCGCCGCCGTTGCCGGCGGCCGTGGACGCGTGTTAACGACAGCCATGGCGCGAGCGCAAGGATGGACGCAGATGCGGAACACGGGTTCGGTTTCGAGAAGCTCACCTTGGCGGTGCCGTCCTGTCGCCGCCGTCGCCGCGGCTGCCATGGTCGCGACGGCGGCCATCCCGGCGCAGGCCGGCAACAGCTGGGCGCTGCCGCTGCTCGGCGGTGCCGTAGGCGGCTATGCGATCAGTAGCTTCGTCAACTCGCGCAAGTCGGAGCCGCCGCCACCGCCGGTACATCATACCGCACCCCGCCCGGTGGCACCGGCGCCCAGCCCGGTGGCGTCGACCGAGGCCCGACTGCAGCAGCTCGACCAGCTGGCCGCCGGCGGCTTCATCACCAAGGCCGAGTACGAGCAGCGCCGGCAGGCGATTCTCAGCACGCTCTGACCAGCCGGCGCTCACCCGGCCCGGCCACGCAGAACAAAGGCGCCAAGGCTCGCGGTCGAGCCTTTGTCCTGCGCTCCGTCCTCGAGCCGCCGACGAATCCTCATCATGCCACGACAGGCGGCGGCCATCCAGATGACTGGCTGGCAAGGTGGATGCACGGCCGGCACCAGATCGTCCTACGATCCAATACGGTGCGATATCAACCGTCCAGAAGATATTGAAGGTTGTAAATTACGCCACACTTACCTTGCCTGACCGCCCAGAAGCCATAGTTGGTCTCATCAATGCTCGGCCGCTCCCGAAGTCCATCGGCATGAATGTGAGATCATGCCGGTACCGAGCGGCTCCTTCGCGAATAATCTGAAAATCCTTATCTGAGAGGTGTTCATGCGGATTCGTGTGATGCGATGCTCCACGATCCTGCTCGCCACCCTGTCTTTCTGCCTGCTCGGCGGCGGTTCCCAGGCTGCTGCCTCGGGCCGTTCGGTGCTCCTGGTGATCCTGGACGATTTCGGGATGGGCGAGGCGAGCTTCGTGCCGCCCGGCGTCCACCGCCTGCCGACGCAGCCACCGCCGCCACCGATGCCCAACCTGAGTAGGATGGCCGAGGTCGGCATGGTGTTCGCCAATGTCTGGGTGCAGCCGGAATGCTCGCCGACGCGCGCCGCGCTCATCACCGGCCAGTACGGCTTCCGCCCGACCAACGGCGTCGGCGAATGGATCGACGAGACGCGCCCGTCCCTGCCGGCGGCCGCGTTCACGCTGCCGGAGGCGTTCCGGGCCTCGCCGGCAGGGAGCGACTACGTGCTGGCCCATATCGGGAAATGGCACCTCTCCCGGCTGAGCGAGGGGCGCCAGATGCCGCTCGCGCACGGCTGGCCCGCCTATGAGGGGCCGATCAGCGGCGGCGCGCTCAGCAGTTATCTCGGCTATTACGAGTATGCGGCGGCGAACGGCATCGTGCAGCCGCCCAGGCAGACGCTTGCCTATGCCACGACCGAGCAGGTCAACGACGCCCTGGCCGTCATCGGCGAGGCCACGGCCGTGGCAAGGCCCTACTTCGTCACCCTGGCCCTGAACGCGCCCCACTCCCCCTACAGCAAGCCGCCGGACGAGTTGCACCACTATGCCGGCCTCCCGACCGAGGCGGCGCCCGACCGGACGCTCGCGCGCACCTACTACGAGGCGATGATCGAGAGCATCGATACTGAGTTGGGCCGGTTGCTGGACGGCATCGACCTTTCGACGACCACGGTCATCGTGGTCGGCGACAACGGCACACCCGGCATGGTGACGGCGGACCCCTACCCGCGTTCCAGGGCCAAGAGCACGCTCTACGAGGGCGGGATCAGGGTCCCGCTCCTGGTCTTCGGCGCCGGCGTCACCGGCGGCACCGTCGTCGAGTCGATCGTGGCCGGTGTCGATCTCTACCCGACCATCCTGGAGCTCGCCGGAATCGACCCCCGGCAGGTGGTCCCGGCCGGCAACCCGCTCGACGGCGTCAGCCTGGTCCCGTTCCTGACCGGTGCAATCGGCCCGACCGACCAGGTGCACGCCCATGTCTACGCCGACAAGTTCGCCGGCCAGTGGAACGTCGACGCCCGCCGGGCGATCCGTAACGCCACGTTCAAGCTGATCGACCGTGAGGGCGACGCGGATGACCAGATGTTCGACCTTCTGATCGACCCGTTGGAGACGCAGAACCTGCTGGTGGCACCGTTAACGCCGGCCGCCGCCGCGGCCGAGATTGAGCTGCGCACGGCCCTGGCGGCGCTGCTCGCCAGCCGGTCAGGCACGCGCGCCCCCTCGCCACTGCCGCGCGACTAATTGGGCGAGGCCGGCTCGGGCTCGTGCGGGGCGAACGGTATCTCCAGCCATTGAACGCTTTCGCCCTGCGCCAGCATCCAGGTCCGCCCGTTTTTCTGGTCGATCAGGATGGTCACAGCGGTTTGCTCGGCGGCGGGGCCGGTGATCGTGCCGTTATGCAACGAATACTGGGCGTCGCGCTCCTCGGCCCAGGTGGGGTCGGGCAGAGCCATGGCGCCAAACGCGACGGCGGCGCTGAGCGCTGCCGGGGCAGCCCAGCTCCTCGGTTCCATCCATCGCATCGTCTGCTCCAGCTTAATGCACGTAGCCAAGCGAACCTCCGCCTTCGCGACCGAGCCCATGAACACCTGCTCGTCCGTAACATGCGGCCCACGCCGTGTCGGTTGTCCCGACGTTCAACGCATAGCTGAGTATGACACTCCGGATCGCAGCCGATCGAGCCGCCCCACCTACACCCGCTCCGGCAGGGGGATGAACTCCGTCTCTCCCGGCACGGATTCGAAGCCTCCCCGCTTCCAGGCGCGCTTGGCCTCCTCGATCCGCTCCTTGCGGCTGGAGACGAAGTTCCACCAGACGTGGCGGGGACCGTCCATCGGCTCGCCGCCGATCAGCAGCAGGCGGGCGTTGGTCAGCGCCTCGACGGTCAAACGGTCGCCGGGGCGGAAGACCAGCATCCGGCCAGGCTCGAAGGTCTGGCCGGCGATCTGCACGGAGCCGCTCAGCAGGTAGGCGGCCCGCTCTTCGTGGACTGCATCCAGCGGCAGCGTGGCACCAGCCGCCAGCACGGCATCGGCGTAGAACAGGTCGGAGAAGGTCTGGACCGGGGCGGTGCGGCCGTAGAGTGAGCCTGCGATCACCCGCACCGTCTTGCCCTCGCCCTCCAGCACCGGCAACTCGGTCGCCGCATGGTGGGCGAAGGCGGGCGCGGTCTCCTCGTGGCGGGCCGGCAGGGCCACCCAGATCTGCAGGCCGAACAGCGATTGTGGGTGCTGCCTGGCGACCGGGTCGGAGCGCTCCGAGTGGGCGATGCCGTGGCCCGCCGTCATCCAGTTGACGTCGCCCGGCGTGATCGTCTGCAGGGTACCCAGGCTGTCACGGTGGACGATGCTGCCGTTCAGCAGATAGGTGACGGTGGCGAGGCCGATATGCGGGTGCGGGCGCACGTCGATGCCCTTGCCGGTCAGGAACTCGACCGGCCCCATCTGGTCGAAGAAAATGAACGGGCCCACCATCTGCCGCTGCACCGACGGCAGCACGCGGCGGACCTCGAAGCCACCGAGATCGCGCGCCCGCGGCACGATCACGGTCTCGACCGGATCGCAGGACGGTGCTTGGCCGATCTCGGGCGTGGTCCCTGGCTGCCAGCTCATCTCGGTCCCTCCATGTTCCTGCGCGGGGTACGCGGCTCCAATCAGCGCCACCCTAGCACTTTGCCATCGCCACGGCAGCCAGTGCCAGCTTCTCGGTCTCGCCAGCCGTGCGCAGTATAGCCGAGCCTCGACATTTTCGGCCTGATCGTGCCGACCGCGGTAGCGCTAGCCAGAAACGTCAAAGTCAAGCAACGGCATCCAACCAGTTTTCCTGCTCGATCTGAGGCCAGATGTCGCAGCCGGGAGGCGCTTGTGCGCACCTCATTCGTCATCTAGGATTTCTGCGCATTACTACTAATAGTGCAATATTCTTCCGAATTTCGGCTCCTAAATTTATTTCGAGCCGGTCAGGGTCAGTTTTCAATATACATTTTATACATGTGTGATCGGTCGTCGATCAACCATATCAAGCCGTCTCGCGTCGATATTTGGCGTTGATCCCGTTCTCCATCTATCGGCCGTAATATAAATCGGCGTCTCGACGTTACCGAAGCACACTGCGTGGGTAAAACGATGAATCTTGTGCTTTTTCTGTTGCTACTTTGCGTCGCCGTCACAAAATCGTTGCTGGTGGAGGCTGCTGCACTAGACCGCGATGGCAGCATCGCGGTAACGGTGAAGAACTTCAGCATACCCGTTCAATGCGCCGAAGACGACAACATCTATCTGCCGTTCTTCTCCCCCCTCCTGCGCAGCTTCCGCATCGAGGTGGACCACCCGACCTATATTGAGACTGTCCATTCGGATCGCTCGGCCCCCGATTGGACCGCCTGCAACATGCCGCATGACCTGGTGACTGCCCAGGAGACGCGTCGGGTGACCTTCTACCACACACCGGAACTCTGGCTCGTCGGCTACACGCACCCTTCGACCTGGTTGCCGAATGCGGTGCCGTTCCGGGTCGGCGACCATGTCGAGCAGGGCCTCGACCTCGTGCAGCTCTGGATGGCCACGGATGGCGCCCCGGAGGAGGTGCTCGTCGTCTACCCGCAGGACGGCTACTGGCGGGTGCGCCCATTGCCGCCCAATCACCTGGGCGAGAACGCCTACGGCAGCTCCTTTCTGGTCGGCCCGGTCGAGGTCGGGGCGCGCCCGTTCGTCGCCTTGCGCGAGATCGTCTTCGAGCCCGCGAGCCGGGCGTTCCGTCTGGAGTTCGCGCGCGGCGGGTCCGCCGTGCTCCGGCTGGACGGCGTCGATCGCCACCGCCTGAGCCTGGATGTGGCCTTCGACGATCGGCTGCCGACCGACAAGCCGTTCGCGGCGCTGCGCTCGATGTACATCACGGAATCGAACGCCGACGCCGCCCGCGTGGCCTGGACGACGCCCGAGGGCAAGGCGTGGAGCCAGGCGCCGGTCATGACCTTCACCGGGGCGGCGGCGGCGGAGTTCTGGCTCGGGCGGACGGTCCCGTCGCAGCACAATCTGAGCGCCCCCGACATCAGGTTCGGCGACTTCCGCGGCAACGGCTACGGTCGCCGGCTGGCGGCCGACGCCGGCGCCATCGGCGATCCGTCCCCGCATCCCTAGCGCCGACCCGCCGGCTTGCCAGCGAGCC
>JBATRI010000538.1:0-3893 GCA_049292515.1 Geminicoccaceae bacterium | reverse complement strand
GCCATGGGCGAGGCGCTGCGCAGCGGCGTGGCGGTCCGGCTGGTCATGGATCGCCATGCCGAGCCACGGATGTCGGCGACCGAGGCTGCGACGGGCCTGCGTGACCGGCTGGAGGCGGCATCGGCTGACGCCCGGCTGGAGTTGCTCGCCCAGGAGCTCGCCGAACGTGCGCGCCGTCTCCTGGGCTTCCCGGACGGCACGAGGCTGGAGGCACGTCGGGCACTACGTGATCTGGGGCTCGACTCGCTGCTCGCGGTCAGCTTCCGCAATGAGCTTACCAAGGCGCTGGAGCTGGAGCTGCCGGCGAGCCTCGTCTTCGATCACCCGACCATCGAGGCGCTGGCCTGCCATCTGTTTGCGCTGCTGTACTCCTCGGCCGATGCACTGGATGAGCTCAGTGCCGCGGACTTGGCGGAACTTCTGGAACTCGAGCTGGGGGCGCCGGCTTGAGCGGCACGCCCTCGGACCCCAAGGAGCTGCTCAAGAGAGCTTTTCTGGAGATTCGCAGCCTCAAGGCCAGGCTCGCAGCCGCCGAGCGCGACACGAAGCCGCCGATCGCGATCATTGGCATCGGCTGCCGGTTCCCGGGTGGCGTTGACGATCCCGCCTCGTTCTGGCGCCTGCTGCTCGATGGCCCCGACCCCATCCGGCCGGTGCCCGCCAACCGGTGGCCTGGGGCTGACGGCAGCCAGCCGCCGGGCGGCTTCCTCGACGACGTCGAGAGCTTCGATGCCGTCTGCTTCGAGATCACCCCGCGCGAGGCCCAGGCCATGGACCCGCAGCACCGCCTGCTGCTGGAGACCGTGTGGCAGGCGCTGGCGGACGCGGCGATCGAGCCTGCGAGCCTCGCCGGCAGCCGGACCGGCGTGTTCATTGGGCTCGCCACCAACGACTTCGCGCGCCGTACCCTGCTGGCGGGCGTCGACCGCTTCTACGGCAGTGGCACGAGCCCGGCCATCGCCGCTGGCCGCATCGCCTACAGCCTGGATCTGAAGGGCCCCTGCCTCACCGTCGACACCGCCTGCTCCTCCTCGCTCACCGCCGCGCATCTGGCGGTCAGGGCCTTGCGCGCCGGCGAGTGCGATCTGGCGCTGGTCGGCGGAGTCAGCCTGATGCTCTCGGCCGAGCTGGGCAAAAGCTTCGCCGAGGCCGGGATGCTGGCAGCAGATGGTCGCTGCAAGAGCTTCGATGCCGCCGCGGACGGCTACGGCCGGGCCGAGGGTGTCGGCGTGATCGTGCTCCAGCGGACCGGCGAGGCCCATGCCGCAGGCGAGCGGGTGCGGGCGGTGATCCGGGGCTCTGCCGTCAATCAGGACGGACGCAGCGCCGGCCTGACCGCACCCAACGGCCCGGCCCAGGTGGCGGTGATCCGAGCAGCACTCGCCGATGCCGACCTTGCGCCTGACGCGATCGACCTGATCGAGGCGCATGGCAGCGGCACGCCACTCGGCGATGTGATCGAGGCCCAGGCACTGGCCACCGTCTTCGCCGGACGCACGCGGCCGCTCCTGGTGGGCTCGGTCAAGAGTACGATCGGTCATGCCGAGGCAGCGGCCGGCATCGCCGGCCTGATCAAGGCTGCGCTCACGATCGAGCACGACCTTGCAGCACCCAGCAGGCATTTCCGACGGCTGAATCCGGAGATCCGGCCGGGCGGTCTCGATCTCGTCGTGCCGACCGCGCCGGTACAGGGCGTGCACCGGGTCGGGGTCAGCTCGTTCGGCTTCAGCGGCAGCAATGCGCATCTGGTCCTGGAGCGGCCGCCGGAGGCCGCCAAAACCGTGAAGCGCCCCTTGCCCGCGCCCGTGTTCCGGCGGGAGCGGTTCCCGCTACCAGGAGCGGCACCGGACATACGCCTGCTGCAGCCCGGCGACCCGCTGCTGGCAGGGACGGGCGGTCTTGCCCATCTGGGCGTGCTGCTGCACCTGCTGGGGCCGGTGCCACGGCTGGAGGCGATGCGGTTCGAGCAGCCGCTGCGCATCACCGAGCCACGCGAGATCCGGCTGCGCACAGCCGCAGGCGAGATGCTACTGGAGAGCCGCTGCGACGGCACAGCCGAATGGACGGTTCATCTGGCAGCTCGCCGGGCCTCGGCTGGAGGGCCGATCCCGTCTCCGGTGATGGAGTGGCCCCGACGCACCGTCCCCGCCGATGCCCTCTACCGCACCATCGAGGCTGCCGGCTTCGGCTACGGCAGCGAGGCGCGACGCCTCGTCGAGGTGAGCGTCGGCGCGGGTGTGGCCATGGGCACCCTCGCCCCGGGCGCGACGCTGGCCGACCCGGGCGTGATCGAGGCTGCGGCACAACTTCTCTATGGCGTCATCGACGATGCCGAGCAGCGCCCACCGATGCTGGCCGGCTGTGCGGCGCTGGAGCGCGCCGGCCTGGATCTGCCGGCGGCCCGGGTCTGGCTGCGGCTGCGCGGTCGGGAACCATCTGGCACACTCATGGCCGATCTGGGCGTCGTCGCACCGGACGGCCGTCCCATCGCCTGGCTCGAGTCGGCGCGCTTCGGCCGCCACCGTAGCTTTCTCGACCGATTCGGGCACGAGGTGCGCTGGGAACGGGCTGCCATGCCCGCGGCCACGGCCGCCCCGACGATCGTCCTCGACGGTGCGGGCTTACCATGGCCCAGCGTCGATTCGCCTGCGGAAGCATGCGCGCGACTGCGCAGCGCGCCCGACCCGCTGCTCCTCATTGTCGGGGAGGGAGAGGAGCCGACGACGGCTGCCGCGAGGCTACTCGAGACGATCCGTGCCCTGGCCGGGCTGCCCTGCCGGATCGTGCTCGCGACCCGCGGCGGCGTGGCCACCGGTCGCGGCGTCGAGTGGCCGGCCCAGGCCGGGGCGGCAGCACTATGGGGGCTGGCCCAGGCTTTGATTGCCGAGCAGCCGGAGCGTCGCTGTCGTCTCGTCGACCTCGACCCCACCCGCCCGATCGCAGCCCAGCACGAGTCGGTGGCGCTCGAATGCGCGGCTGTCGACGAGCCGGCGGTCGCTTGGCGGCAGGGTCGGCGCTATGCCCGCCACCTGCGCCGCATCGAGCCAGCGCCCGAAGCTGCTCCTGCCCGGGCCGTGCTGCGAGCTCCGGGCGCACCGCCCTCGATCGAGTGGGAGCCCCTGCCGCCGATCCCTGAGGCGCCCGCGGGCCAAGTCCTGATCGAGGTCGTTGCCGCCGGCCTCAACTTCCGCGACCGGCTCGTCGCCTTGGGCCTGCGCCCCGGTGACACACCCTTGGGCGCCGATCTCGCCGGCATCGTTCAGCAGGTCGGCGACGGCGTCGAAGGCCTGTACGCAGGCGACGCGGTCGTGGCTCTAGCCGAACCGGCGCTGGCCGACCTGGTGCTGGTACCGGCCGATCTCGTCCGCCGCGCGCCCGTGGCCGACTTGATTGCTGCTGCCACGATGCCGGTGGCCTATGCCACGGCCCTGGCCGGTTTGGGCCGGCTCGAGCCCGGGGCCAACGTCCTGGTCCATCAGGCGGCGGGAGCCACCGGCCTCGCTGCGATCGAGGTGGCGAGATCGGCAGGTGCCGTGGTGCGCGCGACCGCCAGCGCCGGGAAGCAGCCCTTTCTCGAAGCCATGGGGCTGGAACGAATCGCCGATAGCCGAACGCCGACTACCTGGTCGGACCTGGGTCCGGTCGAGGTCGCCTTCGGCGCCTTCGGCCCGACCCTCGCTGCCGAGCTGCCCGCGCTCCGGGTGGTCGACCTGACGGGCGCAGGTGGTGCCGGCTTCGATCTCGACGCCCTGTCCACCATGGACCGCGGTGCCTACCTGGCCCGGCTGGACGGCTTCCCGCCACTTCCCGCCCGGACCGTTCGCCGCGACGAGCTGGCGGAAGCGATCGCGTCGGTCGGCGAGGCCTGCGGCCGGACGGTCGTGCTGCTGCGC
>JBATRI010000537.1:0-1784 GCA_049292515.1 Geminicoccaceae bacterium | reverse complement strand
CATCAAAACCATCCGTTTAAACAATTTCCTGTTGTTAAAATTGACGACACTAATTTATGGTTGCGGCCATTGCAATTGACCGATGCGCTTGCCATTTATGAATATGCCCGGAGTAAAAATGTTACCCGCTATACGCTTTGGCCAGCTCACCGCAACTTAGCAGATTCGATTAATTTTGTTACTACTACCATTCAAAACTATACCCTTAAACCTAACCCCGAATGGGCAATAGTGCAAAATGACTTGTTAATTGGCACTATTGGCATCCATAAATGGAACGCGGCACATGCTCGCTGCGAGGTTGGTTATGTGTTGAACCATAAATTTTGGCGACAGGGCATAACTACCTTAGCCTTAAAAGCCGTATTAAAATATGGTTTTACCCACCTGCATCTGCACCGCATACAAGCAACTTGCAACCCCAATAATATTGCATCGTGGCGGGTAATGGAAAAATGCGGTATGCTGTTCGAAGGCATTAAACGCGGCTATTATTTACGGCAATCCAACTTTGAAGATTGCCGACTGTATGCCATATTACAACCCGATTGGCTTAAAAAAAATGATGGCGAGTAAGTAATAAAAGGGCAATTGTTTTTTTATGAGATATAATAAAATAAATTGTCATAATGTTAAACGTATTTTATGCCAGCGTTCTTAATTTTTTTTATCAATATCCGGATATTATAACTACCTTTACGCAACTATGCCTTAGTAGTGTTAGTAGGGCAATGTCTATATCTTCAGCATTTAACAATAAAATTATATACAAAAAGTAAATTTATGAAAAAGGCTTTACAATTTTTACTATTTGCTATTCTATCTTGTGTTTTGGCTAATTTGCCTACCACAACACTTAAAGCTGCACATGCAGTAGGTGGCGAATTGACCTACGAATGTTTTGGCGGCGAAGATTTTTTAATTCACCTTTCACTTTATCGCGACTGTAATTGTACCGGATGTGCCGATTTTGACCAGCCGGCCTACTTAACTTTTTACGACGATTTTGGTTTTGTAGTATTAAACCCAACTGTAAATTTGCTTGGCCGCGACACCCTCGAAATATCAACCGACGGGCTTTGTATAGAAACCGCTCCGGATGTTTGTGTTGAGTTGGGTACTTATGCCTTGGATGTTACCCTGCCTGCTGATGGAGGTAATTATTATGTTGTTTATCAGCGTTGCTGCCGCAATAATACTATTGTTAATATAGTTGACCCAGGTGGCACAGGAAATACCTATTTTGTTACAATTCCGGCATTTACTGCAGATGATGGTTGTACCAATAATTCGGCGATATTTAATAATTTCCCACCAATCTTAGTATGTGCCAATAGCCCCTTGGTATTTGACCACTCGGCATTTGATTTAGACGGCGACTCGTTATCATATAGCTTGTGCACCCCACTAGATGGTGCCTCGCCCGACAACCCAATGCCTCTCACCGCTCCGCCCCCGCCTTATGACCCAATTTTATGGTTAAACCCACCTTACAGCGAATTAGACATGTTGGGCGGCACACCACCCCTTAGTATTGACCCCGAAACCGGAGAGTTAACCGCTTTTCCTGAAACGGTAGGGCAGTTTGTAGTGGGTATTTGTGTGTACGAGTACCGCGATGGCGTGCTAATAAATGTTAGCCTGCGCGATTTTCAATTTAACGTGGCCGCATGCGAAGTTGTATTAACCTTAGCAGATATAAATGGCACAAAAGATACAACTGTTTGCCCAGGTGCATCAGTACAATTAAATGCAACTGCTTTTAACGGCACAGAAATATCGTG
>JBATRI010000536.1:0-2173 GCA_049292515.1 Geminicoccaceae bacterium | reverse complement strand
GCCCGATCTGACCTGCCTGCCTGGAACGCTGGACGTGCGCTTGCATCGTGATCATGAAACCGTAAGGTCATGGCGTCCGGCCCGACCGTTCCCAGCCGCCGAGGCAACGGCCATGCCCCGTCCCTCGCCTGCCACAGCCAACCACGCCGGTGGTTTCCTGCTCGCCCGAGTGATGGCGCAGGTCGAGAAAAACATCGATCTCGTCTACCGGCTCCAGGGCCTGCATGCGATGGCCAAGGCCAGCCACCGGCATCAGCTGCAGCAGGCGCTCCACCCGGTCAACGCCGTCAGCGGCATCGCCAAGGGGGCTGCGGGGCAGGCCGTCTCCCTGGGCGCCGCCGGCGCTGCTGCCGGCAGTTGAGGTAGCCGTGTTCTCGACTTGTTCTCATGCCCGTGCTACAAGGCCGCCAGAGGAGGTTGCCATGCGTCCCGTCCCCGATGATGGGTTCAAGCTGCGCTTTCCGGTCGCCAAAGACCGAACGCTGCGGCGCATCGCGATTGTTCAGATATTAATTAGAACTTCTTGTATATCATCGATCATACTATTTTGTATATCTTCTTTCTTTATCAACGATCATCCAAATGGAACTAGAGTTACCATTAAAAATGCTGCCGATGCAATATCTATATTTTCCGCATTAGTTTTTGCGTTCTCGTTTCCAGCTGCTTGGATCGTGGGTATCATTGAATCGCGTGTATTCATTCGCCGCTATGGCTGGCGGGCAGTGTCCGATCCGATCGAGGCGCAGCGGATCGCGATGCGCGAGGCCCTGTACGACGTCGCTACCGGCAGCACGCAAGCCATGCCCGACAACAATGGCGATCGGATCATCGTCGTACCAACCCGGCGCTTGCGCCCGGTCGGCGCTCGTCTCGAGCTGACCGCCGAGCGCGACAAGGCACAGGGTTCGCGCGGGGCCAGATAGGGGTCACTGCAAGAAGGTGACCCCTTATAGTGATTGACAATCGCCCTTGATGTTGGTGTTGTCTCCAACATGATGGCTGAGCTGCTGCTCCGCACGCGTCTGGCTCTGTCGGAGACGGCGTTTGTTGAGATCGTGGTCTGGCGCGTTCCTAAGCCGGTTCGCGGCAGTCGGCACAATTTCAAGTACAGTCTGGCCTTGGTGTCCGAAGGTAGCTGCGTGCTACGCTACGACAACGAGGCTGGTAAAGGCGACCACAAGCATATTGGTGATCAGGAAGTGCCTTTTGACTTTACCGACTTGGACCGCTTGCAGGCTGATTTCTGGATGGATGTGACGGAGTGGAGGAACCGGTGATGAATGTCGTCACGCTGAGTGTATCCTCGATCGAAGACACCAAACGGCGGATGGCTGCCGCCTTCCGTGGCGAACGCCAGGGTTCCTACATCACCTTTGCCTCGGTCGAGCTGCTTTGGAAGGTGCTGACCGCCAAGCGCTGGGAACTGCTCAAGGCGATGGCAGGACGGGGTTCCATGACCATCCGCGAAGCAGCCCGGCGGGTCGGCCGCGACGTGAAGGCGGTTCATGGCGACGTCCATGCGCTTCTCGCCGCTGGTGTGCTCGATCGCGCTGAGGATGGTGGGATCGTTTTTCCTTACGATGCCGTGCACGTCGATTTCACGCTGAAAGCCGCTTGATCGGTAGCCTGAGCACCGGAAAAGCGGTGCCCAGGCTGCTGGTAGATCTTACTCCGGCTTTTGTGCAGATGAAGCGCTGTCCTTATCCTTCGGAGCATCGGAAGACTCATCCGGTACTGAAGTAGGGGGTGATTCGATCTGCTCCGTCACAGACGGAGGTGGTGGATTAAGCATATCCGCTGCCCATTCTGGCCTATTCTTAATCCAATCCTTGAACCCTTCATGTCCATCATGAGTGAGTGAGGCCAGATTCTTATCCCTGCCTAGCTCCGTGACCGCCTCGTCTGTGGCTTCGCGCTGCAGCTGGGCGTCGACCTTGTTGATGTCCTGGTGGTGCTGCACATCGGCATTGTTCTCGGCCGAGCGCTGCACCACGTGATTCTGGCCGGCGTCGACCTCCTGCTGGCTCTGGTTGAGCCTTTCCGTGGTCCCGGCCTGGATGCCCGCGCCGAGCTGGTCCTTCCTGGCCACCTTGGCCTCGACCTCGCCCATGCTGTCCATGCCGGGGCCGATGCCGGCATGCTGCCCGGCATCGCCGAGATCCAGCACCGG
>JBATRI010000535.1:0-2344 GCA_049292515.1 Geminicoccaceae bacterium | reverse complement strand
GCCCGATCTGACCTGCCTGCCTGGAACGCTGGACGTGCGCTTGCATCGTGATCATGAAACCGTAAGGTCATGGCGTCCGGCCCGACCGTTCCCAGCCGCCGAGGCAACGGCCATGCCCCGTCCCTCGACTGCCACAGCCAACCACGCTGGTGGTTTTCTGTGCGTCCTCATCCTGCCCGTCGGCTACGGCCCGAACACCGTCCTCGTCCCGGCCATGCAGCACGGCATGAACGTCGGCGACCTGGCGCTGAGCAACCTGTTCGATGCCACCGACGACGATCAGCCGAACGATCCCGAGGCGATCCGCGTCAGAGGCCGCGGTCTGTGTCGAGGAACAGCTCACCGAGGCCGATTGCGTGCAGCTGATGGCCCAGGTCGAGAAGAACATCGATCTCGTCTACCGGCTCCAGGGCCTGGATGCGATGGCCGAGGCCAGCCGCCGGCAGCGGCTGCAGCAGGCGCTCAACCCGGTCAACGCCGTCACTGGCATCGCCAAGGGTGCTGCGGGCCAGGCCGGCGCGATTGGCCAGGCCGGTGCCACGGCCAGGATGTGAAGCGGCCGTGTTCTCGACTTGTTCTCATATCCGTGCTACAAGGCCGCCAGAGGAGGTTGCCATGCGTTCCGTCCCCGATGACGAGTTCAAGCTGCGCTTTCGGGTCGCCAAAGACCGGACGCTGCGGCGCATTGCGATTGTTCGAATATTACTTGCAGCTTTCCTACCTACATCATTCTTTGCAGGTGGATTTTTTTTTCAGATGAGTCGTGCGCATGACCCGCGTTGGCCTAATCATTACGGAGAAATGGATGGGAGTAGTCCATTCTTCTGGCTAGGAGCTCTCTCTGGAATCCTATTCTTTCTAACAATTCTGGCTCTGGTCATTACGAATGTCATAGATAGCATTGTACAAACTCGCCGCTACGGCTGGCGGGCAGTGTCCGATCCAATCGAGGGGCAGCGGATCGCGATGCGCGAAGCTCTGTACGATGTTGCTACGGGCAGTGCCGTGCCGGCCCGGCGGCTGCGACCCGTCCAGGCACAGCTCGAGCTGATTGCCGAAGGTGACAGAGCACAAACTCTGCGCGAAACCTGACCACGAGAACGGGCCTTCGCAGTAGGGCGCATAGGTTCGCTCAGATCGGCTCATGACAGAGCGCGATGCTATAATTTGCGCATTTATTGTTATCCTGCTATAATCCCTTAGGTTGAAGGAGGGTCGACACATGAACGTATCGATTGGCAGCCGTTGGGAGAGTTTCGTCGAGAATGTCGTGAAGAATGGCCGCTATGGGTCGGCAAGCGAGGTCGTGCGCGAAGGCCTGCGCTTGGTCGAGGAGCGAGAGGCCAAGCTGCGAGCCCTGCGGGCCACGTTGGAAGCGTCGATCGCCACCGGTGGTGAGGTCAGTGATGCGGAGTTGGACGATGCCTTGGACGAGTGCGACGCCGCATTGGTGCGCGAAGGCATTGGTGCGTGAGAAAGGCGATCTTCCTTGCCTCGGTTCGCGCTGATCTGGTCGAGACCCAACGCTATATCGCCATGCAGAGTGGCAGCCGTGCCGTTGCCAGAAACTTCGTGGCGACGCTCCGCCGCCGCTGTCATGAACTCGCCGCCTTGCCAGGAACCATCGGCCGTGCGCGGCCCGAGCTCGGCTCAGGCATTCGCAGCATGACCCACAAAGGCTACGTGATCTTCTTCCGTTACCTTGGTGACCGCTTCGAGGTGGTGAACATCCTGGAAGGACATCGCGACATCGAAGCGTTCTTCGAGGATAGTACATCAATTGATTGACGAAGAGCGGCCTGGACACCGCTTTTCCGATGCCCAATCCACTAAAAGACCCTTACTCTGGCTTTTTCTCAGATGAATTGTTGTCTTTATCCTGCGAAGCAGTGGTAGCTTCATCTGGCACTGCTGCAGAAGGTAGTCCGATCTGCTCCGTGACCGACGGAGGTGGTGGACTAATTGTATCCACAACAAGGTCTGGGATTTCTTTTATTCCATCCTTGAACCCTTCATGTCCATCATGAGTGAGTGAGGCCAGATTCTTATCCCTGCCTAGCTCCGTGACCGCCTCGTCTGCGGCTTCGCGCTGCAGCTGGGCGTCGACCTTGTTGATGTCCTGGTGGTGCTGCACGTCGGCATTGTTCTCGGCCGAGCGCTGCGCCACGTGATTCTGGCCGTCGTCGATCTCCTGCTCGAGCTGGTTGAGCCTTCCTATGGTCCCGGCCTGGATGCCCGCGCCGAGCTGGTCCTTCCTGGCCACCTTGGCCTCGACCTCGCCCATGCTGTCCATGCCGGGGCCGATGCCGGCATGCTGCCCGGCATCGCCGAGATCCAGCACCGG
>JBATRI010000534.1:0-6672 GCA_049292515.1 Geminicoccaceae bacterium | reverse complement strand
GGCAAAGGCGTAGAGGACGAGGTCGGCGGCGGTCGAACCGATGCCGCCCCCTGCCATGGCGTGGCGGACGGCGGCCCCCACCCAGAACGCCGCCGTCGCCACGCCCAGGGCACAGGCCAGGGCGGTGATCGAGAGCGTGGTCGGCGGCGTCGGGATCGAGGGCGGCCGCTCGCGCAGAGAAGCCGCCGGTCGGTCGCCGATCACGGCTGGAAGTACGGGATGGCCGTCGGATCGGCACCCCAGGCGGCGGCGAGGTAGGTCGCCGACAGCTTCTTCAGGGTGCCGTCGTCGATCATCGCCTGGATGACCTCGTCGAGCTTCGCCGCATTGGGCGAATCCTTGGGGTAGATGCCGCCATAGGTCTCGCCGGTGGCGTACTGCCCGACCACGACGAACCGGCCGCCGGAGACGGATGCCTGGCCCAGCACGATCGCGGTGTCGGTCATGGCGACGTCGACCTGGTTGGCCAGGAGAGCGGTGAACATCGAGGTGGTGTCGGGGAAGACCTTGGCCGGCGTGGTCGGCTGCAACTTCTCTTCGACGAAGGTGGCACCCGTGGTCGCCTGCTGGACGCCGATGCGCAGGTCCTTGATCGAGGTCGAATCGACCGCCGCACCCTTCTTCACCAGTACGCCGATGTCGGAGGAGAAATAGGGGACGGAGAAGTCGACCACCTTCTTGCGCTCGTCGGTGATCGTCGCCTGCGACAGGGCCAGGTCGTAGTTCTTGGTCTGGCCGGCGACCAGCGCATCCCAGGCGACATTGACCACGGCCACCTTGTCGAGGCCGATGCGGTTGGCGATGTTGGCGGCCATGCAGTATTCGAAGCCGTCCTTGATGGTGTCGGGCGTGTCGCCGTTCCAGAAGCCCGGTGCGGGCAGGTTGACCTCGACGGTCAGCTGCCCCGCGACCGCGGGCGTCATCTCGAACTGACCTTTCTGGCCGTAGAGCTCGCAATTGCCGATCATCTCGGCGGCGGTGGCCATCCCCATGCCTGCGGTCGTGATCGCGGTCGCCACGCCGAGCGCAGCGAGCAAGGTGCCAGTCCTGGTCATCGATACCATCTCCAGTTCTCCGGTGCCGCGGCAAGTTATGGCGGCGCAGCACCTGCTGACGGCATCTGACACCCTGCGCGCGCGGCTGCCAAGCCAAAGGCGGTCTTGGCGCGCAATTTGCTTTACGGCTGGAAGTAGGGCACCGTGGCCGGGTCGATGCGCCAGACGGTCTCGAGATAGACGGTGGCCAGCTTGCCCAGCGTCCCGTCGTCGATCAGGGCCTGGATCACCCGATCCAAGGTCGCAGCATTGGGCGAGTTCTTGGGGTAGACGGCGCCATACTGCTCGCCGGTCTTGTATTGGCCCACGACCTTGAAGCGGCCGCCCGACTGTGCGGCACTCGCCAGCAGGATCGCGGTGTCGGTCATCGCGGCGTCGATCCGACCGGCCTGCAAGGCGGTCAGCATCGAGACGATGTCGCCGAAACCTTGCGCCGGTTGCTCCGGCTGCAGCACGTCCGCGACGTAGCCGGCACCGGTGGTGCCGGCCTGGACGCCGATGCGCAGCCGCTTGAGCGACGGCCCGTCCACCTCGGTGCCGGCTTTCACCAGCACGCCGATGTCGGAGGCGAAATAGGGCACCGAGAAGTCGACCACCTGCTTGCGCGCGTCGGTGATCGAGATCTCGGCCAGCGCCAGGTCGAACGGCAGTTGCTGGCCGCCGACGACCGCGTCCCAGAACGAGCTGTCGGCCACCAGCGCCGGCCAGGCGACGTCCACGACCTCCAGCTTCTCGAGCCCCAGCCGATGGGCGATGTTGGCCGCCATGCAATATTCAAAGCCATCCTCGATCTCGTCCGCGCGGTCGCCGTTCCACCAGGCGGAGGCCGGCAGGTGGGTCTCGACGGTCAGCTGGCCCGGCTTGGCCGGCGTGATCGAGAACTCGCCCTTCGGGCCATAAAGAACGCACTTGCCGATGTCGGCGGCAGCCGGCTGCGCCAATGCGGTCAGCCCGAGCAGCCAAGCGGCTGCCCCACAAGCAATCGCGACCCGGACCCGACAGTCGGACATATTGGTCCTCACCTACCCTGAATAACTTCCCCGACCGGCCATCACTCCACGACCGGTCGGGGAAGCTATCATGCGGTCCGATGCCCTGCCAATCCCGCCCCGCAAGCCCGGCTCGGCCGGGCCGTACCTTTAGCCGGACCCCTTCGAGCGTGGCGTGGCCGCGTAGTGACGCCGGAGACCCGATAATGACAGGAATGATCACCACCGCTCGCCTACGGCTTCGCCTCTGGCGGGAGCAGGACCTGCCCGCATTTGCGGCGCTCAACGCCGACCCTCGGGTGATGGAGCACTTCCCCGGGACGCTCAGCAGCACCGACAGCGACGCGATGGCCGCTCGCCATCGCGCTCACCTCGCCGCGCATGGCTTCGGCCTGTGGGCGGTGGAGGTGCCTGGGCGGGCGGCCTTCATCGGCTGCGTCGGCCTCGCGGTGCCGCGGTTCGCGGCCCACTTCACGCCCTGTGTCGAGATCGGCTGGCGGCTCGCCGCCGAGCACTGGGGCCAGGGCTACGCCACCGAGGCGGCCGCGGCCGTCCTGGGCCACGCCTTCGGCCGGCTCGGGCTCGAGCAGGTCGTCTCGTTCACCGTTCCCGCGAACCTGCGGTCGCGGCGCGTGATGGAGCGGCTGGGCATGACACGGGCGCCGGCCGACGATTTCGACCATCCGAGCCTGCCCGAGGGGCATCCGCTCCGCCCGCACCTCCTCTACCGGTTGTCGCGGGCGGCATGGCTGGCGTCACGCCGAGGTCGGGTGGGCGGGGCAGGCTAGGCCGGCTCCATCGCCGGCATCTCGACGCGCATGCCCGCTGTGGCCGGCACCGGCTCGAGCCAGACGGCGGTGTCGTGGATGGCGGCCCCGCCGTTGGGCGGTGCCGGGTCGGCGCCGAGCAGGAGATTGATGCCGACACCCTCCGCCCAATAGCGGTTGGGCCAGATGCTCTCGACCACGATCGTGTCGGCGTGCTGGTCGGCCTGCGCCTTGACGTGCACGACCACCGCACCGCGCTCGTTGCCGAGGCGGGCGAGATCGCCTTCGTCCAGGCCCAGCGCCGCCAGGGCCGACGGATGCAGCAGTGCTGTCGGGCGACCCTCGCGCTTCACCGAGGTCGGCATCTCGGTGAAGCTGGTGTTGAGGAACTGCCGGGCCGGGGCCGCCACCAGCCGGAACGGCTTGCCCTCGCTCACCTCGTCGGTGGACGTCATGTGGTCGGGCAATAGCGGCATCTCGTGGCCGCGCGGGCCGAACGACGCCCAGTCCGGCTTGAAGCGGAACCTGCCGTCCGGGGCCGGGAAGCCGTCCAGATGGTGGGCGGTGCGGAAATCGGGCTCGATGTCCCAGCCGCCGGCCGCATGGATCGTCTCGGCGTCGGGCAGGCCCCGGCGCCGGCACAGATCGTCGATCAGCGCCCACTCACCCATCGCGAAGCCCGGATGCTCGGCCCCCAGGCGGGCGGCGAGGCCGGCGATCACCGCATGGTTCGGCCGGCATTCGGCGTAGGGCTCGAAGATCGGCTTGTGGATTTGGACCGTGGCGTGCGCCGCTGCCGTGTAGAGGTCGGCATGCTCGAGGAACATCGTGGCCGGCAGCACGATGTCGGCCATCTGCGCCGTGTCGGTCATGAACTGCTCGTGCACCGCGACGAACAGGTCGTCGCGCGCGAAGCCGCGGTGGACCTTGCCGAGATCGGGGGCGATGCACATCGGGTTGGTGTTTTGGATCAGGAGCGCATGTACCGGCCCACCGCCGGCCAGGGCATCCGGGTCGCCGGTGAGGACGGGGCCGATCTGGGACTGGTCGAGCTGGCGAACGGCATGATCGCAGGCGTCGAGGCCCTCGATCATGGTTTTGTCGAAGCCGTAGAGGTCGCCCATGTTGTAGAGCGCACCGCCGCCCTGGTGCTGCCAGGCGCCGCTGACCACCGGCAGGCACGAGGCGGCATGCATCGCGGCGGCACCGTTGCGCGACCGGGTGAAGCCGTAGCCGAGGCGGAGGTAGCTGCGCGGCGTGGCGCCGTAGAGGCGGGCGAAGCCCAGGATCGCCTCGACGGAAAGGCCGGTGATGGCAGCGGCCCAGGCGGGCGTGCGCGTGGCGAGGTGACGCTCCAGCTCCTCCGGCGCGTCACTGTAGCGGCGCAGATAGTCCCGGTCGGCCAGCCCCTCGGCGAACAGCACGTGCATCACGGCACAGGCCAGCGCCCCGTCGGTGCCGGGGCGGAGCGCCAGATGCAGGTCGGCCTGCTCGGCCGTGGACGAACGGTAGGGGTCGACCACCACGAGCTTCGCACCCCGCTCCTTACGAGCGCGGGCGATGTGGGTCATCAGGTTGACGTGGGTGTTGACCGGGTTGCAGCCCCAGACCACGACCAGATCGCTGTGCGGGCCGATTTCCGTGGCCGGCACGCCCCAGCGGCGGCCGTGCCCGGCCTTGAAGCCGGTATCCGAGAGCATGACGCAGATCGTGCTCTTGAACCGCGAGTATTTCTTGACGTGGGTCAGGCGCTGGATGCCGTCGCGCTGTACCAGCCCCATCGTGCCGGCGTAGAAATAGGGCCAGACGGCCTCCGCACCATGCCGCTGCTCGACCCTGAGCAGGTTCTCGGCGATCTCGTCCAGCGCGTCGTCCCAGTCGATGCGCTCGAACGAAGCGGAGCCTTTGGCGCCGATGCGCCGCAGCGGATGCGACAGCCGGTCGGGGTGATGGAAGCGCTCATGGTAGCGCGCGACCTTGGCACAGATCACGCCGGCGGTGTAAGCGACGCGGCTGGAGCCTCTGACCTTGCCCAACCTTCCATCCGGCCGCCGCTCGACCTCGAGGGCGCAGACCGACGGGCAGTCGTGGGGGCAGACGGACGGGTGAAAGGTCATCAGCGGCTCCTGCCGGCGGCTTGCGGTGACGCTGGGCAGAACTTAGCGGCCCCGGGCCGCCGCGGCGAGAGGGGCCTCCACCCTCCGTCGCAACCCTGACCACCGATTCGACGTTGGTTGGTTGACAGGCGCGGCCGTGGCCGCGCGCAGCGAGGAGATTCACGTGATGCAATCATCGACCAGGAGCGGCGGCGCAGTATTGCTGGCGGCACTCATCCTGGGGACGGTATCGCCGGCGTCGGCGCAATCGTCCGCTACCGGGATTGTCGAGGAGGCGCTGCAGGGCGTGGAAGCCGATCAGGCGCGTGACGCCGAGCGGGTGCGGCGCATGGTGGACGAGGCGGTCAAGGGAGCCGAGGACGCTCCATCCGGGCAGGACGCCGTCAATCCGGCGGCGCCGACCGAGCTGCGCCCGCTGGCCGGTGACGCCATCGGCGTCCTGCCGGCGGGCTACCAGGAAGGCGATCTCGCCGGCAAGCCGGTGCGCGACGGGACCACGGCCCAGATCGGGGAGATCCAGGCCATGGCCGTCGACGAAACGAGCGGTGCCGCGCGGGCCATGGTCGCGTTCGCGCCGCTGTTCGGGCAGGCCGCCAAGGTCGCCGCGGTTCAGGTCGAGGCGCTGGTACCTGCGGGCGACGGCTTCGCCATCCAGCTGACGCCGGTGCAGCTGGAGCGCATGCCGGCCTATGCCTGGGAGCACGACGTCTGGCGTCGGGTCGAAGGCTGACGCCTACTGGATCACGCCGCAGGCGAGCCGCGCACCGCCACCGCCCAGTGGCTTCGGCTCGTCGCTGTAATTGTCGCCGCCGGCATGGATCATCAGCGCCTTGCCGCGCAGCGCCGTGACGTCGGTGATCCGGGGTGCCACCACGGTGGCGTTGACGCTGCCGTCGGCCTGCGCCGTCAGCACCGGCAGGTCGCCCAGGTGGCCGTCCCCATCGGGCCCGCGATGGGCCTTGGTCTCTTGCGGGTCCCAATGACCGCCGGCCTGCATGGCGCCGGCCATATGGCCCTCGGCATTGTTGCCGGGGCCGCAATTGCCCATGGCGTGCACGTGAAAGCCGTGCTCGCCGCCCGGCAGGCCCTGGAGTTGCACCAGGAACGAGGCACCGGCGTCGGTCGGCGTCACCGTCACCGTACCCAGCGTCTGGTCGACACCGTCCGCGCTGACGGCATGCATCGTCGCCACGAGCTGCTGCGCCTGCGCCGAGCCGGCCATGGCCAGTGCTGCTGCCAATCCCATGAGCGTGGTTCGCATCTGCCTTCTCTCCCTGCGTCGTTCGGTTCGGTGGCTGGCAGATAGCTAGAGCGCCGCCGCGGCGTTGGCCAGCGCGGCGCAAAGACGTGGCCCGGGCGTGGCGGGCCTGTTAGGAAAGTGCTGGTGGTCGCGAGCCGTCAGGCGGTTGCACATGGGACAGGTGCCGAACGACATTCTGGCCGTGCTGCGCCGGGCGGCGCTGCTGGATTTCGAGGCCGAACCTGACGGTGAGCCCCTCGAGGGCGGGGTGTCCTCGGACATCTGGCGGATCGACCTGGCGGGAGGGCCGGTCTGCGTCAAGCGCGCCCTGGCGCGGCTCAAGGTCAAGGCCGACTGGCGGGCACCCGTCGAGCGCAGCGGCTACGAGGCCGCCTGGATGCAGATCGCCACGGCCGCGGTGCCGGGCTCGACGCCCGAGATCCTCTACATGGACCAGGCGGCAGGGGCTGTCGTCATGAGCTTCCTGCCGCCGGACCGCTACCG
>JBATRI010000533.1:0-3018 GCA_049292515.1 Geminicoccaceae bacterium | reverse complement strand
CGGTGGCCTTCTTGCTGCCGACCCGCTTGGCCAGCCGGGTGCCCCAGGCCTTGAGGGCCGACCAGCGGGAGACCCGGTGCAGGATGATGCCGGCAGCCTCGAACAGGTAGGTCCGCAACAGCCGGTCCCCGCATCGCGAGATGTGGCCGGTATGGCCGACTGGCTACGTCAAGGAACCTTGGGCTCTTCGTTCTTTTGTGTGCACGACCCTGAGTTGAAGATCTTCGTTTCTGTGCTAGGCGGCAGCCAGCACCCGGTGGCGTAGGAGGTCGAACCCGGCGCGGCCGTACATGGTGCGCTTGATGACCTTCAGGTGGTTGATCTGGCCCTCGACCGGGCCGGTGCTCCAGGGCATCGTCAAGGCGGCATGCACGGCGTCACGATCCTGACGTAAGCTCCCGCCGAAGCCTTGGAAGCCGCCTGCCTCGGCAGCCCTGATCCAGCCATCGAGCTGGTCGGCAAGGCCCTTCTTGATCATGGTCGAGAACGCCCTGGCCAGTTCGACCGCCTGAGCGACCGGGGCGACAGATCGAGCAGCGCCGTCACGAACCGGTGGTTGGCCTCGCTCAGCTTGTCCGATTCGCTCATCAGCAGGCGGTCCGCCTTGCGCGGGGTTGGCGGTTGGGCCTTGGTCGGTGCCACCCGATTCACCGCCGGATCCTGACGGCGCCGGCGGGCGGCCCACTGCCGGACGACGCCCGACTGTCCGGTAAAGCCGCGCTCGCGGAGCTCGCGCCATAGCCCAGTGCCGTTGCGATAGCCCGCGGTCCAGTGCGCCTCGAGATACTGGCTGAACGAATCGAGCATGCTGCGGCCACGGTCGGCATGCCGCCAGGCCGGCGCATGGCCGGCACGCAGCCAGCGGCGCACCGTCTTGCGTCCGACGCCCAGCGCCCGGGCCACGCTGCGGATCGTCATGCCTCGCATCCGCAGGTGCACGGCTTCCTCGAAGCGGGCCTCCCGGCGCTGCCGGGCATCCAGCGACCGCCGTTCGGCTTTGGTGACCGGCGGCTCGGCACCGTGACTGCCCTTGGATGCCGGCACGTTGTCGTTGGCTGTGGATTCGGCGGTGACCGCGGCGGCAGCGATCTGAGCGGCTTCATCGAGCTGACGGTGATGGTGCTCGAGCACACAACGCAGCGCATCCCCGGCGTTGCGCAGCAGATGCCACCGGTCGGCGACCTGGATGGCCCGCGGCGCCCCTTGACGGGCCCCTTCGGCGTAAGCACCGGCGCGATCGCGCACGACGACCTCGACGGACGGATGGTTCTTGAGCCAGGCGGCCAGGGTTTCACCCTTGCGGTCGGGCAGCAGATCGAGACGGCACCCGCGCTCGAGATCACACGGGATCGTGCCGTAGTGGCTGCCTTTGCGGCACGCCCAGTCGTCGACGCCAAGCACACGCGGCTCCGGCAACGGCTCCAAGTCGGCCTCGCGGATGCGGCGCAGCAGGGTCGTGCCGCCGATCGGCATGCCGGTCCGGGTGGCGAGCCGCGCTCCCGGCTGACCGCCCAGGGCCAAGGCGATGGTGCGGTGAACCGCGCGCAGGCGGTCGGTGTAACGGGCTCTGGGCCGGGCGATCTGCGGCAGATGCTCGCCGAACGTGCGTCGTGGGCAGGCGTCATCGAGACATCGAAAGCGCCGGACCTGGACGAACAGAACGACGGGGCGGCCGAAGCATGGCAGATCGCCCAGGCAGCGCCAGTAATGACCATGAACGCGACGCGATCTGGTCCGGCAGTCGGGGCAGTCTGCGCTTGTCGCGGATAGCCTGGCCTGCGAGCTGATGCGATGATGGGCAGGGTCTATTCGATCGACGCCATCCAGACCATCGAACAACCCAATAGAGTGCAGCGAGATCAATCGGC
This sequence comes from Geminicoccaceae bacterium, assembly GCA_049292515.1. Classification (GTDB taxonomy): domain Bacteria; phylum Pseudomonadota; class Alphaproteobacteria; order Geminicoccales; family Geminicoccaceae; genus Benzoatithermus. Next base: position 1,150 of record JBATRI010000533.1, on the reverse strand, counting down.
CATCCACTGTCAGTAACCTTGTTGCCCCGTACATGGTATTGCCGAGAGATGTTAGCCGCCGGTGACGGTCCCTCGCGCCGCATCCCAGGCTTCTCTACCGGGGTCGTGCACACAAAAGAACGAAGAGCCCATCATTCGATAGCGAAGCCACCGACGTTGATGCCGATGCCGATGAGGAAGAGCAGGCGCCAATGGCCACCTGATGCGGGCACGGCGCCGCACCGTTCTCACCCGGACTACAGTCGGCGCGGTGCGGCTGTCGCTTGGGTCGCACCGTCATCGTCCGGGCCAAGTTTCTGGCCGGCGCTTTACAGGGACTCTTGCAAACGATCGCAAGCATGGCCGTGGGGGTGCGGATGTTTACGATGACGCCCAATGGCGGCAACGCGATGTTCGTGGACCTGCGTGGTGCCCTGCGCACGGTGCCGCCGGCGATCTGGCGCAACCTCACCAGACGTTGCCAGCTGGCTAACGACGCGGACGAGAAACTGGTAGCCGGGCTCCTCCTGGCCCATCTCGAGCGCTGCGGCTGGGAGTTCGGCCACCGGCCGCTGCGGTGTTGACGGGGCACCCCGGCGGTCTCACCGGGTGCCCTGTGCCTAGCGGGCTGGAACCTGCCACCAGCTCGACATTTCCCGTGGACTGGACCAGGTGACGGCAGGCACCAGCGTGGCGCTAGCCTCGGTCGGTATCAACACACCGCCGACGGCGGCTGATGATGACGGAGGAGCATCGCGTGTGTCACCGGCTCGAGGTCGAGACGTGTCACCGGCTGCCCTGGCAGGCACGCCCGCATCGTCCTTGCTCACCCGGATCACGATCGGTGCAAAGCGGTGGCGGTCCATGGCTGGCCTGATTCACGACCGGGGCGCCGACAGGCGCCGCAGCTTTCATCGGGAAGGGCAGGGGTCTTGCGGCTGATGGTCACGATCCCCGGCAACACCGCATCGCCAGCCAATGCTGCACGGCATGTCCAAGCTCAGGGGTAGACGCGGTGCCAGCCCTGTCACGGCCTTCTCGGCGTCCTGCAGCGGCAAGGGGACGAGCCCGGCACGACCCGTGCGGCCGGTATCCCCAAGCTTCCTGCGCTGTCGCTGCGTGCAGCCCGGGGCACCCCTCCCGGCCGCCTGGGTGCTCCGCTGCGCTGCGC
>JBATRI010000532.1:0-9778 GCA_049292515.1 Geminicoccaceae bacterium | reverse complement strand
GCCCCCAGGATTGGGTCGGACGCCCGACGGCGGCTTGCGCCGGCGCTCGACGCCAGCCAGATTAACCCTTTAGGGGGCGTGGCTAGGATGCATGTACTGATCATCGAGGACGACCGCGATGCCGCCGGCTATATGGCCAAGGGCCTGAAGGAGAGCGGCCACAACGTCGACCTGGTGCATAATGGTCGCGAGGGTCTGCTGATGGCGGCCGGCGCCGATTTTGACGTGCTCATCATCGATCGCATGCTGCCCGAACTCGACGGCTTGAGCCTGGTCAAGACGCTGCGCGCCACCGGCAACCAGACGCCGGTGCTGTTCGTCAGCGCACTGGGCGAGGTCGACGAGCGCGTCAAGGGCCTGCGCAGCGGCGGTGACGACTACCTGGCCAAGCCTTACGCCTTCTCCGAGCTGCTCGCCCGGCTGGAGACGCTGAACCGGCGGCGTGGTACCGCGCCACCCTCCGGCCCCGAGACCGTGCTGCGCTATCACGATCTCAGCCTCGATCTGCTGGCCCGCCGCGTCGCGCGGAGCGGCCGGCCGATCGATCTCCAGCCGCGCGAGTTCAAGCTGCTCGAGGTCCTGATGCGGCATGCGGGCCAGGTGATGACGCGGACCATGCTGCTGGAGAAAGTGTGGGATTATCGGTTCGACCCGCAGACCAACGTCATCGACGTGCATATCAGCCGCCTGCGGCAGAAGGTGGACCGCGGCTACGAACATCCTCTGATCCATACCGTGCGCGGCGCCGGATACAGTTTGCGTGCTCCGGACAAGGCCGCTTAGCAGCTCCACCTTCCGGCTGACGCTGGCCTATCTGGGCCTGTTCAGCCTGTCGGCGGCCCTGATCCTCGGCATCGTCTACGTTGCCGGGATCCGGTCCATGGAACAGCAGGCCCGCGACACGGTCGAGGACGAGGTCGCCTGGCTGCACGAGCAGTATATGGGCGGTGGCCTCGAGCGGCTGCTGGCCATCGTCGCCGACCGGTCCGCCACCGAGCCCAACCGCCGCTCCATCTTCCTCCTGGTCGATCCGTTCGGGCGATTTCTCGCTGGCAACCTGATCGCCTGGCCGGCCGCCATCCCCGACGCCAAATCCTTCGTCCAGTTCGACATGCAGGTGATGGACGATGGCCGGCGCCTGCCCAGGGACCATCGGGCACTGGCCAAGGTCGTCCAGCTGGATGCCGGAGTCCGGCTGCTGGTCGGGCGCGATATCGAGGACAATGTCCAGGCGCGCCACACGATGGGCGCCTCGATCCTGATCGGCGTCGCCGTGATGGTGGTGCTGGGCCTGGTCGGCGGCGTCATCATGAGCCGGTGGATGCTGGTGCGGCTGGAGCATGTCAACCGTGCGACCGCACGCATCATGGCCGGTGATTTCAGCCAGCGCATCGCCACCGAAGGTGCCGGCGACGAATTCGACGAGCTGGCGCAAAATCTGAACGCGATGCTGGAGCGGATCGAGCGGCTGTTGATCGGCATGCGTCAGGTGACCGAGGACATCGCCCACGACCTGCGCACACCGCTGACCCGCATGCGCTCGCGCATCGAGGTGGCCCTTCTGGGCGAGCCCAGCTCCGAGGAAGCGCGCTGCCTGTTGGAGGGGACGCTGCTGGATGCCGAGCGCCTGATCGAGACCTTCAACGCGCTGCTGGCCATCGCCCGCGCCGAAGCCGGTGCCCAGCACGGCGACTGGGAGCGTCTGGATCTGTCCGATCTCGCCCGTGATGTCGTTGATCTATATGAGCCCCTGGCGGAGGAGCGTGGCATCTCCGTCAACCTTGTCGCCGGCTCCGGTGCCACCGTGCTCGGGCATCGGCAACTCGTGGCCCAGGCCATCGCCAACATCACTGACAACGCCGTCAAATACACGCCCCCGGGTGGCACGGTCACGATCTCCACCGCCGCGCGCCCGGTGCCGACCGTGACCGTCACCGACACCGGCCCCGGTATCCCGTTGGAGATGCGCGACCACGCCAAGCAGCGCTTCGTGCGGCTCGACGCCCAGCGCTCCACACCGGGTAGCGGGCTCGGCCTCAGCCTGGTCGAGGCGGTGGCCAAGCTGCACGACGCTCGGCTCGAGCTCGGTGACAATGCACCCGGCCTGAAGGTCACGCTGATCTTCCGGCCGGCTCCGGCGGAGGAGATCGACCAGCCGGCCCTGGCGCTTGCCTCCTGAGTCCGGAGCGCGGCACCCTGATACTGGTCCGACCCATTTTGCCGTGCTGAACCGCCTTCATTAGTGTCAGCTTAACTTCTGGGAAAGCATGACGTCGCGATCGCCGGAGCTGGCGCAGCGCGGCAATGGAGGGACCATGATCCGGCCAGCGGAACGTTTCCCCGTCAACATCGCGCCGGACATGGCCTCGGCAACCATGGCACGCCCGCGCGTCGGGCGGACCGCCGGTCCGTCGCTGCTGATGCTGGCACTGCTCGTTGGGGCCGGCATCGGCGGTCTGCTGCCGACCGACGGGCCGGATTGGCAGGATGCCGATGCCGCCATCGAGCCGGCCGCTGGTCCCGTGGCCGTACCGCAGGAAGTCGTTCGCGCGCCCGATGGCGCCTTCTACGTCTCGGTGACACTTGATCGGGTGTCGCTCGTCGTGCGTCTCGATCCGTCGATCCCGACGAGCGAGCTACGGCCTGCCGACGCCATGCGACTTGCGCCTGCGGGCAGGCTGGCGGAAACTATCGATGTGAGCGAACTTGAGCTGGGCGGTCGAACGCGAGGCCCACTGACGCTGCCGGTTGCTGGCACCGACAGTCCCGTATCCGTACTCGGCGCCGACTTACTGGATGGGTTCGGTGTCAGTCTGGCAGACCAGGACCACCTTCGCCTGTCCGCTCGGTAGGCACGTCGTGCGTGCGGCCCTTGCGGGCATCGTCGCGCGGAAACACTTACGGATCTACCTGTCGTCGGCACGGCAGGAGCGGCGCGCATGAGCAGGAGAATTGTCCCACGGCCATGAGCACGCCGGAGCACCCGCAGTTGAGCCGCTTCTACAGCACGGATCTCAGTCCCTGCCCCTACCTGCCCGATCGCGAGGAACGCCGGTTGGTGGCGCTGGTCGACGACGCCCACAATGGTCGCCTCAGCCTCCTGACCGAAGCCGGGTTCCGGCGCAGCCAGGGCTTCCTCTACAAGCCGGTCTGTCCCGGCTGCCGCGCCTGCGTGCCGGTACGGATCGACGTTCAAGGCTTCCAGCCGGGCCGCAGCTTTCGCCGCGTGCTTGCTCGCAACGCCGACCTCCGCTGGCAGGAGACCCCAGCTGTCAGCAGCGACGAGCAGTACGCGCTGTTTCACCGCTACCTGCAGCACCGTCACCGCGACGGCGGGATGGTCCGGATGGACCGTCAAGCCTATCGCGACATGGTCGAGGTGGCGCCGGAGACGACGCGGGTGATCGAGTTTCGTGGTGCGGATGGGATGTTGGTCGGGGTCAGCCTGACCGACCATCTCCGCTCCGGCCTTTCCGGCGTCTACAAGTTCTTCGCCCCGGAAGCAGCGGCGCGGTCGCTCGGCACCTTCATCATCCTGTGGCACGTCGACCGGGCGCGGGCCCTGGGCCTGCCCTACGTCTATCTCGGCTACTGGATCGCCCAGAGCCGCAAGATGGCCTACAAGGCCCGCTTCGCGCCGCTCGAGCAGCTCGTCGGCGCCATCTGGCAACCGCTCGTCGTGACTGCGGCCGAGTCGAGTTCCGACTCCTAGCGGCCGCGACCGGCCGCCGCGCTCCTGCCGCACTTGATCCGCCGGCCCCGCAACAAACCTGAACCGCAGGCAGCCCGCGCGGAGCCGAAGGAGACAGCCGTGAGCGAGACATTCCGGGCCCTCCGCCTCGACGAGGTGGACGGCAAGACCGAAGCTCGAATCGTGCACATGACGGAAGCAGAGCTGCCACCCGGCGAGGTGCTGGTCGACGTCGCCTGGTCCACCGTCAACTACAAGGACGCTCTCGCGATCACCGGCGCGGGCAAGATCATTCGTAAATTCCCGTTCGTGCCGGGGATCGATTTCGCCGGAACGGTCATCGCTTCCGACAGCTCGAGGTTCAAGGCGGGTGACGAGGTTCTGCTCACCGGCTGGGGCGTGGGCGAGCGTCACTGGGGCGGCCTCGCCGAGCGCGCCAGGATCAAGGCCGAGTGGCTGCTGCCACGGCCGGATGGCCTGTCGCTGCAACAGACCATGGCGATCGGAACCGCTGGCTTCACCGCCATGCTGGCGGTGCTGGCGCTGGAAGAACAGGGGATCACCCCCGATCGCGGCGAGATTGTCGTCACCGGTGCGGCCGGCGGGGTCGGCAGTATTGCGATCCCCCTCCTGGCCAAGCGCGGCTTCAAGGTGGTGGCGTCGAGCGGCCGACCGGAACTCGCCGGCTACTTGCAGGAACTGGGAGCAAGCGAAGTCGTCGACCGGAGCGTCTTCAGTACGGGCTCGAAGGCACCTCTCGAGTCCGCGCGCTGGGCCGGTGCCATCGATGCCGTGGGTGGCGACACGCTGGTCAACCTGCTGAAGGCCATGCAGTATCACGGCGTGGTGGCAGCCTGCGGCCTCGCCGGCAGCGCCTCGATGAACGGCTCGGTGTTCCCGTTCATCCTGCGTGGTGTGCGCTTGATCGGCATCGATTCGGTCCAATACCCGGCCGATCGCCGGACCGCGGTCTGGGCGCGCCTGGCCACCGATCTGGATCCGGCGCTGCTTGAGCGGATGGTGACGCCGGTGGCACTGAGCGAGGTGCCGGGCTTGGCGCCGGACTTCCTGCGCGGTGCTGTTCGCGGCCGCCTCGTCGTCGACACGTACCGTTGACCGGAGCGGGGCTATCGCATTGCGTCATCGTTCCGCTGTGCTATAGAGCCGGCTCTTGCTGATCCTGGCAGCGGGGCGTTCGCGCAAGTAGCCAATAGTTCCGGCACCGGCGAGGACGCAGCGCCTCAAGTGGTCGATAGCCGAACATGTTCTCGCCCAGGGTCGACGTCCTGAACGGGTCAAGCTTTCACGAGCCGGCGGCTTGCGAGCGGCCGGCCCATCGCCGGCGAAGCGACGTTTCCCGCCATCACCCTTTCGTCTGTCCCGTGGCTCCGGGCGGTCCCCGCCGCCCCTGCTTCGAGCCGGCCCAACTGCGCCGCGCGGCCGTGGCCATACGTCCCCGCAGTCGTAGCATCGGGCACGGGTACCGGACCGGACCATAACGCACGATGCCCAAAGTCGACATCGACACCGCCTACATCGAGACGCTGGCCGAGCTGCTGGCACGGACCGGCCTGACCGAGATCGAGATCTGCCAGGGCGACACGCGCATTCGCGTTGCGAAGAAGATTCCAGCCACCGTCGAATATGTCCAGCAGCCGTCCCGTGCCGCGGCGGTGGCGCCGCCGGCGGCGGCGGTGGCTGCACCCGTCGTGAGCGAGGCGGGCCATCCGGGCACCATCACCTCACCCATGGTGGGCACCGCCTACCTGCTCCCCGAGCCGGGTGCAGCGCCGTTCGTCAAGACCGGCGACATGGTCAAGGAAGGGCAGACGCTGCTGATCATCGAGGCCATGAAGGTGATGAACGCGATCCGGGCCCCCCGTGCCGGTCAGGTCACCCGTATTTTCGCGACCAACGCGGCGCCGGTCGAGTACGGCGAGCCGCTCATGATCGTCGAGTAGACCCTTGCGCCCGATCAACAAGGTCCTGATCGCCAACCGGGGCGAGGTGGCGCTGCGCATCCTGCGCGCCTGCCAGGAGATGGGCATCGCCGCCGTCGCCGTGCATTCCACCGCCGATGCGTCGGCCATGCATGTGCGCCTCGCCGACGAGAGCGTCTGCATCGGCCCGCCCAAGGCCAGCGACAGCTATCTCAACCCGGTGGCCCTGCTGGCGGCAGCGGAGATCACTGGGGCCGACGCCATTCATCCCGGCTACGGCTTCCTCTCCGAGAATGCCGACTTCGCGCAAATGGTGGAGGAGCACGGCTTCACCTTCATCGGCCCCTCGCCCCAGCACATCCGCCTGATGGGCGACAAGATCGTGGCCAAGGCCACGGCCAAGGAGCTGGGCATTCCCACGGTTCCCGGCAGCGACGGCCCGATCGGCTCCGAGGCCGAGGCGATCGAGCTCGCCGAGGCGATCGGCTTTCCGGTCCTGATCAAGGCCGTGGCCGGTGGCGGCGGGCGCGGCATGACCGTGGTCCGCGAGCTCGACGAGCTGAGCGAGGCCGTGCGCATGGCGCGCAACGAGGCCCGCGCCGCCTTCGGCGACGACCGGGTCTATGTCGAGAGGCTGCTCGAGCGCCCGCGGCACATCGAGGTGCAGCTGATCGGCGACGGCAAGGGCCATGTCGTCCATCTGGGCGAGCGGGACTGCTCGCTGCAGCGCCGGCACCAGAAGCTGGTCGAGGAGGCGCCCTCGCCGGTCATCGACGCCGCCACCCGCGAGCGCCTGGGCAATCTGTGCGTCGTGGCGATGCGCAAGCTCGGCTATCGCAGCCTCGGCACGGTCGAGTTCCTCTACGAGAACGGCGAGTTCTACTTCATCGAGATGAACACCCGGCTGCAGGTCGAGCACCCGGTGACCGAGCTGGTCACCGGCATCGACCTGGTCCGCGAGCAGATCCGGATCGCCGCCGGCCACAAGCTCGGCTTCACCCAGAAGGACGTGCACTTCACCGGCCATGCGATCGAGGTCCGGATCAACGCCGAGGACCCCCGCACGCTGCTGCCCACCCCTGGCAAGGTGGTGGCGTTCCACGCTCCCGGCGGCCCCGGCGTGCGCATGGATTCCGCCCTCTATGCCGGCTACACCGTGCCGCCCTTCTATGACAGCCTGATCGCCAAGCTGATCGTGCACGACGTCGACCGGCCTGCCGCCATCCGCCGGCTCGAGCGCTGCATGGCGGAGACCGTGATCGACGGCATCCCCTCGAGCGTCCCGCTGCTGCGGGCGATCTTCGCCACCGACGATGTCCGCGAGGGCGATTTCGACACGGGCTGGCTCGGGCGGTTCCTGACCGCCTGGAGCGACTGAGCTGGATCGCCGGCACTGAGCGGCCTGACACCGGAGTTCCTCCTCAGCGCCTACGCCATCGGCGTGTTCCCGATGGCGGAAGACTTCGACGATCCGACGATTCACTGGATCGAGCCGCAGCGGCGCGGCGTGCTGCCGCTGGAGGCGCTGCATGTGCCGCGCAGCCTGCGCAAGACCATCCGGCGCGGCGCCCACGAGATCCGCGTCGATACCGCGTTCGAGCAGGTCATTCGCGGCTGTGCCGAGCCGACCCCGGCGCGGCCGCAGACCTGGCTCAATGCCGAGCTGATCGGGCTCTATGTCGAGCTGCACCGGCGCGGCCACGCCCACAGCGTCGAGGTCTGGCAGGCAGGCCGTCTGGTCGGTGGCCTCTATGGCCTCGCGCTGGGTGCTGCGTTCTTCGGCGAGAGCATGTTCTCGCGGGTCACGGACGCCAGCAAGATCGCCCTGGTCGACCTGGTCGAGCGGCTGCGGTTCGGCGGCTTCACGCTGCTCGACACGCAGTTCCTGACCGAGCATCTGCAGCGCTTCGGCGCCGTCGAGATCAGCCGTGCCGCCTATCTTGCGCGGCTGCGTCGGGCCTTGGGGATCGGCGCCGTGTTCCCGGTCACGGTCTACCCGTCCGGCGGCGGGGGGCCGGGTGTCACGGGCAGCGGGGATGCCGACGGCGGCACGGCCTCCGGCTCGAGCGGTTCGGCGCAGGCAACCACCCAGACGTCGTAGACCGGATGCTCCAGCGCCGACAGGGATGGGCTCGAGGCGAACATCCAGCCGGAGAACGCCTCTTTCGGCTCGCCACCCGGCTCGACCACGTTGATCTGCAGGAACGCGGCACTCTCCGGTGGCTCGGTCGGTGGCGTCGTCAGGCAGGCGCGCACGGTGATGCGCAGTGTCCCGAACTCGACCTCGCTGCCGATCGGCGCCCGGATGGTCGTCGTCCGGGCGGTGATCTTGTCGAGCCCCTGCAGTTCGGCCACCAGATGCGGCAGCACGGGCCCGTCGGCGTGTGCGGCCGTCGCCACCATGGCCGCGGCCGTCGCCGCCGTGACCTGCAGCAGGCGATTCATTGTGCCGGTGCGGCGTTGCCCGAGCCGCTACCGCTCTGGCCACTGAAGATGTAGCGTCCGATCAGATCCTCGAGATTGACCGACGACTGGGTCAGGGTGATCTCGCCGCCATCCTTCAGCAGGCGATCGTCGCCGCCCGGCACCAGGGACAGATACTTGCCGCCGAGCAGGCCGCTGCTGACGATCGCGGCCGAGCTGTCCGATGGCAGCTCGATGCCGTCGCGCACACTGAACGTCACCTCGGCGCGGTAGGTCTGCAGGTCCAGTTGCTGGCTCAGCACCTTCCCGACCTTGATTCCGGACACCCGGACGTCGCCGCCGGTATCCAGGCCGTCCACGCGATCGAACTTGGCCCGCAGCGTGTAGCCGCCCGGGTCGCCGGCATCGCTGCGCCCATAGGCCCAGGTGAGAAAACCCAGCGCCACCACCAGCACGGCGGCACCCAACAGCGTTTCGACCAGATTCCGGGGCATTGCCCTCAGCCTTTCCACAACAATGACCGAAGTCAGGAGCCCTTGACCGATTCGAGCCCGAGCAGGGCCCGTGCGAACGCCGTCGCCTCGAACGAGCGCAGATCGTCGATCGCCTCGCCGACGCCGATCGCATGGATCGGCAGGCCGAACCGACGCGCCAGCGCCACCACGACGCCACCTTTGGCGGTGCCGTCGAGCTTGGTCACGATCAGCCCACTGAGGTCGACCAGTTCCTTGAAGATCTCGACCTGATTGTGCGCGTTCTGACCGGTCGTCGCATCCAGCACCAGCACGGTGTCGTGGGGTGCCTCCGGGTCGACCTTCTTCAGCACCCGAATGATCTTGCGCAGCTCGTCCATCAGCGCCTGCTTGTTGTGCAGCCGCCCGGCCGTATCGATCAGCAGCAGGTCGGCACCCTGCGCCCGCGCCTGCTCGAAGGCGTCGAAGGCGAGACCGGCGGGGTCCGCACCTTCCTTGCCGCGGATCACCGGCACGCCGTTGCGCTGCCCCCAGACCTGCAGCTGCTCGACCGCGGCGGCACGGAAAGTGTCGCACGCCGCCAGCACGACCTTTAGGCCGGCGCCCACCGCCTGGTTGGCGAGCTTGCCGATGGTGGTGGTCTTGCCGGTGCCGTTGACGCCGCAGACGAGCACGACCTGCGGCCGGAACCGGGCCCGATGCGGCAGTGGCTCGGCCACGGGATCGAGCTCCACGGCAACGGCCGCGGCCAGTGCCTCGCGGATCTCGACGTCCGAGACCTCCTTGCCGAAGCGCCCCTTGGCCACCGCCTGCACCAGCGCGGCCGAGGTCTCGACGCCGAGGTCGGCCATGATCAGGGCCTCCTCGAGTTCCTCGAGGGTGTCAGCATCGAGCCGCCGCTTGGTGACGACGCTGGCGATCCGCTCGGTGAGGCTGCCCGAGGACCGCGACAGCCCCGCCTTGAGCCGCGCGAACCAGCCCTTCTTCTCGCCCTCGCTCATGCGTCGAGCCGTCCGATCAGCGTCCCGTTGTCGACCCCGGTGACGATCATGTCGGCGATGGTGCCGGCCGGTGGCCACCAGGCGTCGGTCGCGGGGCGGACCGGGGCCATCTGGTCCGTATGGCCGGTACGGCCACGCTCGATCAGCGTGCGCCGCCTTTGGCCGACCTGGGCGCGGAGGAACCCGTCGAAGGCGGCGTCACCACGCGCCCGCAGCCGCGCCGCCCGCTCCTTGCGCACGTCCCTGGGC
>JBATRI010000531.1:0-22545 GCA_049292515.1 Geminicoccaceae bacterium | reverse complement strand
GCGAAGCGGCGCTGCCGATGGCGTCGGGATCGGGCCCGGGCCGGGTGGGCAGGGACCGCGCCTGCAGCGGCAGGTCGTCGGCGCTTGCCGTGATCACGTTGGTCGGGATCTCGATGTGGACCGGCCGCGGCCGGGCACTGCCGAACAGCGCGAAAGCCCGCGCCAGCACCTCTGGCAATTGGCTGGGATGCAGGATGGTGTGGCTGAAGGCGGCCACGCCGGCCACGACCGCCTGCTGCGAGGGCAGCTCGTGCAGCCTGCCCTGACCCATGGCCAGCTGCTCGGTGCGGTTGACGCTGGAGATGACCAGCATCGGGATCGAATCGGCATAGGCCTGACCCATCGCGGTTAGGATGTTGGTCATGCCCGGCCCGGTGATGATGAAGCAGACGCCCGGCCGGCCGGTGACCCGGGCGTAGCCGTCGGCCATGAACCCCGCACCCTGCTCGTGGCGCGGCGTGACATGGCGGATTCCGGTCGCCGGCAGCCCGCGATAGAGCTCCACCGTATGTACGCCGGGGATGCCGAAGACCGTGTCGACGCCGTAGGCCTCGAGCAGCCGCACGAGGATCTCACCGCAGGTTGCCATATCCGTTCCCCATCAAGATCCGACCTCGCGCGCCGCCACGATCCGCTCGCGCACGATCCGGTCGGCCACCTGCAGTGGCGTCTCGTGCGTGGCTGCGGCCTGCGCCAGCACCGCCGCCGTGATGCCGCGAATCCGCTCGACCGACGTCAGCACGGCCGCGGGGCTGTCGTCGATGGCTTCCTGGTAGAAGTCGATGACACCGCCGGCGTTGGCCAGATAGTCCGGCACGTAGGCGATGCCGCGCGCCGCCAGCGCCGCGTCATGGCCAGATCCGGCCAGCTGGTTGTTGGCACCGCCGACCACGAGCCGCGTGGCCAGGCGTGGGATCGTGCGGTCGTTGAGCACCGCACCCAGCGCGCACGGCGCAAACACGTCGACCTCCTGGTCGTAGATCGCCTCCGGCGCCACGGATTCGGCGCCGAGCTCGGCGGCGGCCTCGGCCGCCCGGGCAGGATCGACGTCCGTCACCACGAGGGTGGCACCGCGCTCGTGCAGGTAGCGGCACAAGGGGAAGCCGACATTGCCCAGGCCCTGCACGGCGAAGCGCAGCCCTTGGAAATCGTCGCGCTGGTAGTAGTGCTGGACCGCGGCTTCGATCGCCATCAGCACGCCGTAGGCGGTGACCGCCAGCTGCTCCTGGGACGAGGCCGTGGCGCCGGCGGTGTGCTGTGTCACCTCGCGCATCACCGCCAGATCGCCCAGCGTCGTGCCGACATCGTCGGCGGTGATGTAGCGGCCGCCGAGGCTTTCGATCAGCCGGCCCATCGCGCGTAGCAGCTCCGGGGTCTTGTCGCGGCGCGGATCGGCCAGCACCACGGATTTGCCGCCCCCGTAGGGCAGCTCGCAGATGGCGGCCTTGTAGGTCATGCCGCGCGACAGCCGCAACACGTCGGTCAGGGCCAGCGCCTCGTCGGCATAGGGATACATCCGGCAGCCGCCGAACGCCGGTCCCAGCGCCGTGTTGTGCAGCGCCACGATGGCGCGCAGGCCGGAAGTGGCGTCGTAGGCGTGCACCACCTCCTCGTGCCCGTCATACTCGGGGTGACTGAACATGTCGGTATGCCTACTGATCGGGGAGTCTCAGGGGTTGCAGCTCGTCCCAGCAGTCGCCGGGTCCGGGATTGCCATGCGCACTGCCGCCGCCGAGGTGGCGCACGACGCCCCAGACCGCATTGAGCGCCGTGGTGATCGCACCTTCGGCCCAGCCGGCCGTCCACGAGATGTCGTCGCCGGCGAGGAACAGTCCGCGCTGGCCGGGCGGCAGGTCGTCCTGCATGAAGTGGCTGTAGAGGCGCCGTTGGTAGTGATAGTGGCCGGGCAGGTTGGCCTTGAAAGCGCCCATGAAGTTGGGGTCGGACTCCCACGACACGGTGATCGGGTCGCCGACGATGTGCCGGGCGATGTCGAGACCCGGGTAGATCTTGGCGAGCGACGCCAGCATCCGCCGCACCCTGTCCTCGGCCGGCAGGGTGAGCCATTTCAGCGCGTCGTCGTTCCAGGTGTAGCTCAGGCAGATGACCGCCGGGCGATCGTCGCCCTGGTCGATCAGGTAGGTGCCGCGGGTCATCCGGTCGCTGAGCGTCATGCTCATGATGTTGCGCCCCGTCGCCGGATCCTTGTCCTTCCAGAACGGCCGGTCGACCATGACGAAGGTCTTGGATGCCTGCATGTAATGGGTGCGCTCGATGGCGCTCCACATCTCCGGCACGAACAGCCGCTCCTCGCAATCGATGCGAGCCGACAGCAGCCAAGTCTGGCAGGTGGAGACGGCGGCGTCGAACTCGCGCCTCTCGCCCCAGCGGTCGGTGATGGCGAGCCGACCGCCGGCGCTGCGGGCGATGTGTGCCACACCCGGCCGGGGCGCGCCGCCGTGCAACGTGGAAAGCGAGGTCCCTTCGGGCCAATGGGCCATGCGGTCCGGCGTACGGCGCCACAGGCGGCGCGGCAGCTGCTCGACGCCACCCACGACCGAGCGGTGATCGCTGTCGGCGTCGGTGTAGACGACGCGCAGGATCTCCAGCATCGAGTTCGGGAAGTCAGTGTCCCAGCCGCCGGTGCCGAACCCGACCATGCCGAAGATCTCGCGGTGGCGGAACGAGCGCCGCCGGAACGCCGCCGAGCCGGCGATGAAGCCGTAGAACGTGTTCTCGTCCCAGTGCGGGATCAGCGTGTTCCAGATGGACTTGATCTGGGCCGCATCGCGTCGCCGGATGGCATCCTGCATGGCGGAGAAGCTGGCGGCCTGCTCCAGCGCCTCGGTCCAGGCTTGGCCGACCTCGTGGAATACCGGCGGCAGGTCCGCGGCGGTCACGGCATAGTGGGCCCGGCCCTCCAGCTCGATCACCGTGCTGGGCGTGGCCGGCGTCAGCGGATTGGGAAACGGGGCCGTCTCCAGACCGACCAGGTCAAGATAATGGTAGAGCGCGGTGCTTGACGGCGGGAAGCGCATGGCGCCGAGCTCGGCAATGATGCCGTCAGCGCCACGGAATTGCTCCGAGCGCAGCCTGCCGCCGATGCGGTCGGACTCGTAGACGACCGGCTTCAGCCCGAGCTTCATCAGCTCGTACGCGGCAACCAGCCCGGCGATCCCCGCACCGACGACCGCCACCTCGGTGCCGTGCCGAATGGAAGGGATCTGACCGAGGCCGGCGGGGTCACGCAGCAGATCGTCGTAGGCGAACGGAAAATCCGGCCCGAACATGGTGATCGGCGGCAGATCGGGCGCCGGACCGAGTGCCGGCATGGGTGCGGTCATGTTGCCTTCCCCTGAGCGCCTGCCGCCGGTTCAGCGGGTGGCGACGCCCGGCAGCGAGCACAGCATCTCGAACAGCAGGTTGGCTGCCACCAGCGCCGTGTTGCCCACCGGATCGTAAGGCGGCGAGACCTCCACGAGATCGCAGCCGACCAGTTCGAGACCCCGGCAGCCCCGCACCACCTCCAGCGCCTGGATCACGCTGAGCCCGCCGATCTCCGGCGTGCCCGTACCCGGTGCATAGGCGGGGTCGAGGCTGTCGATATCGTAGGTGAGATAGACCGGGCCGGCGCCCATCTGGGCCCGGACCTCCTCCATCAGCGGCGTCAGCGACTTGTGCCAGCATTCCTCGACCGGGACCACGCGGAAGCCTTGGCTACGCGGCCAATCGAAATCGTCGGCAGCATAGCCGGTGCCGCGCAGGCCGATCTGCACGACCCGCCGGCAATCCAGCAGGCCCTCCTCGACGGCGCGGCGGAAGGGCGTGCCGTGCGCGATCTTCTCACCGAACATGGTGTCGTTGATGTCGGCATGGGCGTCGACGTGGATCATGCCGACCGGCCCGTAGCGCTTGGCCATCGCACGCAGGATCGGCAGGGTCAGCGTATGATCGCCGCCCAGCGTCAGCGGCCGGCAACCGTCACGGATGATCTCGGCGAAGGCCGCCTCGATGATGGTGACCGACTGCTTGAGGTCATACGGGTTGGTCGCAACGTCGCCGATGTCCGCGACCTGCAGGCTGTCGAACGGGGCCGCCCGTGTCGCCATGTTGTAGGGCCGGATCAGCGCCGATTCGGCGCGGATCTGCCGCGGCCCGAACCGGGTGCCGCTGCGGTTGGAGGTGCCGATGTCCATGGGCACGCCGACGAAGCAGGCATCGAGCCCCTCCGCCGATGCCTGGGCCGGCAGCCGCATCATCGTGGCCGGCCCGCCGAAGCGGGGCATCTCGTTGCCGCCGAGCGGCTGGTTGAGGTGGCGGGTCATGCCGGGTCTGGCTCCTCCGTCGGCTGCGCGTGCCGGAGCGGCAGCATACGCCTCGCCGCGCCGCGCGGGCAGCGATTTGGCAGCTCATGCCGGCATTTGCCGAGGCTGGTCAGGCCGGGCGGCGGGTGAGGCGACTCTGCAGGATGACCACCAGAAGCAGGAAGCCGCCGCGGATCACCGACTGCCAGTAGGCGGAAAGGCTGATCCAGCCGAGGCCGTTCTCGAAGTTCAGGATGTTGAAGATCAGGCCCAGCAACAGCGCGCCGGACAGCGTGGCGCCGACGGAACCGACGCCGCCCGTGAGCAGGGTGCCGCCGACCACCACCGACGCGATGGCGAACAGTTCCCAGCCAATGCCCTCGGCCGGCTGCCCGGCACCGAACTGGGCCGCGAGGATGACCCCGGCGAGGCCGGCCAGCGTGCCGCTCAGGACATAGACCAGCAGCTTCACCCGGTCGGCCGGCAGGCCCATCAGCCGGGTCGCCTCCTCGCCACCACCGACCGCCAGCACGTAACGGCCAAATCCGGTGAAGTTGAGCAGGATCGACCCCAGCACGTAGGCGGCAGCCGCCATCAGGGCCGGAATCGGCAGTCCGAACAGGTCACCCTGGCCGAGATCGACGAAGCCCGTGTCGTAGGAGACCGAGACCGATTGATTGTCGGCGAGCAATAGGCCCGTGCCGCTTGCCGCCAGCATGGTCGCCAGGGTGGCGATGAAGGGCAGAATACCCAGCCGGGTCACGATCAGCCCGTTGAGCAGACCCACGACGGCACCGGCGCCGACGCCACCCAGCAGGCCCGGCACCGCGCCGTAAGGGCTGAGCAGCGCCGCCACGACGCTGGTCATGGCCGCGGTCGAGCCCACCGACAGGTCGATGCCGCCGGTCATGATCACGAAGCACATGCCGAGCGCGATCAGCGCGAACATGGAATTGTAGCGGAGCACCGAGAGGACGTTGAACGACCCCAGGAAGTAATCGTAGCGCAGCCAGCCGAACAGGATGAGCAGCAGCAGGGCCACCAGCACGCCCTGCCGCGCCAGATGGCTGTAGATTCTGGCTATGGGAGAAGTCGTGGTCATGCCGGCCCCCGACGCTGCAGCCAGACCGCGAGCACGATGATCAGCGCCTTGACCACCAGTGCCGCGGCGTCGGGCACGCCGTTGGCCAGGAGGGTGTAGCGGACCAGCTGGATGATCAGGGCGCCCATGAGAGTGCCGACGACGGTGGCCCTGCCGCCCGACAGCAGCGTGCCGCCGACGGCCACGGCGGCGATGGCGTCCAGCTCCATCCCCAAGCCGACCAGATTGGCGTCGCTCGACGAGTTGATGGCGATCACGATCAGGCCGGCGATGCCCGATAGCAGGCCGCTGATCCCATAGACCAGGAGCTTGACGCGCGACGTGGGCACGCCGGCAAGACGGGCCGCCGCCTCGTTGCCGCCGGTTGCCAGCACCTGACGCCCGAACACGGTCCGGCGCAGCACCCAGGCGGCAACGATCACGATCACGGCCATGATCCAGACCTGGAACGGGATGCCCAGCACCCGGCCGAGGCCGATGAACTGGAACTCGGGGGTCTTGAAGACCTGCAGGTCGCCATTGGTCAGCACCTGCGCGATCCCGCGCCCGGCGATGAACAGGACGAGGGTGGCGATGATCGGCTGGATCGAGAAGCGCGTGATCAGCCAGCCATTGAACAGGCCGAACATCCCGGCCACCAGGACCGGCACGATGAAGGCCAGCCCGACGCCGACATAGAGATCGGGCAGCGGGAACAGCTTGCCCAGGAAGATCAGCGGCGCCACGGCACCGGCGATGGCCATGAGCGAGCCCACCGACAGGTCGATGCCGCCGGTGGCGATCACCAGCGTCATCCCGACGCCCACGATGACGATCGTGCAGACCTGGGTGAGGTTGACGTTGAGTGTCTGCAGCGACGCGAAATTGGGCGTGAAGGCGAGGTTGAAGGCAATCAGCGCCGCCAGCGCCACGACGGTCCCGTAGCGCTTGAGAAAGGTTCCGAGCTCAAACGGCATGCGTGCCCTCGCCGTGCGCCATGGCGGCCATCACCGCAGGCTCGCTGATCTCGCCCTTGGCCAGTTCCGCCACCGTCCGTCCGTCGCGCAACACGAACACCCGGTCGGAGCCCTCGATTACCTCCTCCAACTCGGAGGAGATCATCAATACCCCGAGCCCCTGGTCCGCGAGCTCGCGGATCAGGGCCTGGATCTCGGCCTTGGCGCCGACATCGATGCCACGGGTCGGCTCGTCCAGAATCAGCAGCTTGGGGTTCATGCACATCCAGCGCGCCAGCAGCACCTTCTGTTGGTTGCCGCCGGACAGCTCGCGGATCTTCTGCTCCGGCCCGGAGCACTTCACGCCGAGCCGGGCGATGAAGCGCTCGACGATCTCGCGTTGACGGGCCTCGTCGACCACACCCGACCGGGACAGTTGCGGCAGGAGCGCCAGCGTCAGATTCTCCCGCACCGACATGTCCGGAATGATGCCCTCGATCTTACGGTCCTCGGAGCAGAAGCCCATGCCGGCAGCGATGGCGCGGGCCGGGGCGGTGAAGTGCTGCTCCTGCCCGCCGAACCGGATCGTGCCGCCATCGGTCGGATCGGCGGCGAAGACCGCCCGCGCCGTCTCGGTGCGCCCGGAGCCCAGCAGCCCCGCCAGCCCGACGATCTCGCCTGCATGCACCTCGACGGAGACATCTTGGACTCGGCGGCCGACCTGGAGATGATCGGCTCGCAGCAGCTCGCTGCCGATCGCGTGCGTGTGGCGATGAAAGGCGGTTGCACCCTCTTCCCGCACCGTCGCCAGATCGCGTCCGAGCATGGCCGCTACCAGCTGGAGCTTGGTCATCTCGGCCATCGGCGCCACGGCCACGGTGCGCCCGTCGCGCATGACCGTCACCCGGTCGCAGACGGCATAAAGCTCGTCCAGCTTGTGGCTGACGAAGATCACCGCCACGCCTTCGCGCTTGAGCTGGCGGATCACGTCGAACAGCACCGCCACCTCCTGCTCGTCGAGCGAGCTCGTGGGCTCGTCCATGATCACGAGCTTGGCGTCGAACGAGACCGCGCGGGCGATGGCCACCATCTGCTGGACGGCGGTGTTGAAGCTCATCAACGGTCGACGCACGTCGACCTGAACGTCGAACCGCCGCAAGACCTCGGTGGCCTCCCGGTGCATGCGGCCCCAATCGAGCAGGCCGAACCGGCGGTGCTCGCGACCCAGGAAGATGTTCTCGGTCACCGAGCGGTAGGGGATCAGGTTGATCTCCTGGTAGATCGTGCTGATCCCGCCCCGCTGCGCCTCTTGCGGCGACGTCACCGCGAACGGCGCGCCGTCGAACGTCACCTCGCCGCCGTCCTTGATGTGGGCGCCGGTCAGGATCTTGATCATGGTCGACTTGCCGGCGCCGTTCTGGCCGATGAGCGCGTGCACCTCGGCCGGCAGCACCTCGAGCGACGCCCCGGTCAGGGCGGCGATACCCGCAAACTTCTTGTCGATCCCGCGCATGGCGAGCAGAGGCGCGGGCGCACTCAACACAGCGCTCCCGCGAACGGCGGCTGGCGCCGCCGGGCTATGACCCGCACGGCGCCCCTCCGGTCAGTAGGCTTCAGGCAGATAGGCGGCGGCCGTATCCTTGTCGAAGAACCGGTCGACGTTCACGACCCAGGGCTCGATCTTCTCACCCTTGCCGTAGCGCTCGACCGCGTCCATGGCCTTTGGCCCGAACTTCGGGTTGCACTCGACCGTGGCCAGCATCTTGCCCTCGAGGATCGCGTTGATCGCGTCCTTGGTGCCGTCGATCGAGATGATCATGACGTCCTTGCCGGGCACCTTGCCGGCGGCCTCGAGCGCCGCGATGGCGCCCATCGCCATCTCGTCGTTGTGCGCATAGATCACCGTCGCCTCGGGATGCGCCTGCAGCAGCGTCTCGGCGACCTGCCGGCCCTTGTCGCGGGCGAAATCGCCCGACTGGCTGGCCACGATCTCCATCCCCGGATGGTCCTTGATCGCGTTGGCAAAGCCGGTCTTGCGATCGTTGGCGGGCGAGCTGCCGGTGGTGCCCTGCAGCTCGATGATCTTGGCGTTGCCACCCACCGCCTTGACCAGCCAGTCGCCGGCCATCTGGCCTTCCTTGGTGAAGTCCGAGCCGATGAAGGTGACGTAGTCGACGCCGGGCTTGGCCAGCTTGGCATCGACGCTGCGATCGATCAGGAACACAGGAATGCCGGCCTTCTTGGCGGCCATCACCGCCGGGATCAGCGGCTTCTCCTCGCGCGGCGCCAACAGGATGGCGTCGACCTGCTGCGCGATCATCGAGTTGACGTCGGACACCTGCTTGGCGGCTGAGCCGGCGGCGTCGGTGTAGACCAGCGTCCAGCCACGCTTGGCAGCCTCTTCCTTCATGCTGGCGGTCTGCGCCAGCCGCCAGGGATTGTTGCTCTCGGTCTGGGCGAAGCCGACCTTGTAGGTGGGCTTCTCGGCCAGCGGCGGCAGGCCCTGGGCGTTGGCGCCAAAGGTCATCAGCGAAATCGCGGCCGCGCCACAGGCCAAGCTCAAGAGTGTCCGTCTCAGCATGTCGGTGCCATCCCTTTATCGCGGCGAACTGTCGACGCCGCCGGTTCCCTTGGCGGCGAGAGGGTCGCTTGGGACCTGATCTCGTCATACCACGGCTGGACCATATGCCAGCGTCTGCGGCAAGGGAACAGGCCTATTGCGCTAGCCAGCTGCCTCCTGGCGGCCGCTTGCGGTCGGGTCGAACAGATAGCCTTCTCCACGGACGGTCCTGATGATCGTCGGCCGGGACGGGTCGACCTCGAGCTTCTTGCGGACGCGGGTGATCCGGATGTCGACACTGCGATCGTCAGGGTCGAGGACCCGGTTGTGGGCGAGTTCGCTCAGCCGATCGCGGGACAGAACCTGATTCGGATGACGCGCGAACGTCGCGAGCAGATCCAGCTCCATGGCGGTCAGCGCCACGTCCTTGCCGGCGTCGTCCAACAGCCGGCGCCCCTCGAGGTCCAGGCTGAAACGGCCGAACGCCACCGTTCGGGTGCTAGGCACGCTGGGCGTAGCCGCCGGTTCGACCCGCCGGAGCACGCTGCGGACACGGGCCAGCAGCTCGCGCGGCTCGAAAGGCTTGCTCACGTAATCGTCAGCACCGGCGCCGAGGCCGATCAGGCGGTTCTGGACCGTGCCCGCGGCGGTCAACATGATGATGCCGACACCGCTCCCCGCCTGTCGCAGGCGCTGCGCCACCGCGAAGCCGTCCTCGCCCGGCATGTTGACGTCGAGAATGAGCAGGTCCGCGGGCTCGATTCGCAGCAATTGGTCGAGTTCCGCACCGGACCCCGCCGTCCGCACTGACAGGCCCTGCGTGCCGAGATAATCCTCGAGCAGCAGACGCAGGTCGGGCTCGTCGTCGACCACGACGATCCGCGCCGGCCCCGTCATGCCGCCACCATGAGACGGCGAACCTGGTCGCGCAGTGCCATAAGATCCAAGGGCTTCTCGAACACGGGCAGGTTGGCTTCTTGAATCACTGTATTGACCTCCGCACGAAGTGCATCGCCCGTGATCAGCACCAGGCGCCTGGCAAGTTGCGGGTGCCGTTGGCGCAGGACCTCCAGCAGCGCCGGCCCATCCAGGTCGGGCATCCTCAGGTCACTGACCACCAGATCGAATGTCCGGCTTTCCAATCGGCCCAGTGCGGCTCGCCCGCTGGTCACCACCTCGACAATGAGCCCGTCACGCCGCAGGTGCTCGGCCACCAGCTCGCCGATCTCCTTCTCGTCGTCCACGACGAGCACGCGCCCGGTCGTCTTCGGTGATGCAAGCGCCGGCGCGGATCGCTCGCCCGCCGCCAGCATGTCCGACCGTATCGGCAGCGTCACGACGAACCGCGTGCCGTGCCCGAGCCTGCTGGCCACAATGATCCGGCCCTGATGGGCGGCGACGATGCCATGGCAGACGGAGAGGCCGACGCCGGTACCCACGCCCTGCGGCTTGGTGGTGAAGAATGGCTCGAAAATCCGCGTCTGCACATCGTCGTCGATGCCTGGGCCATTGTCCTCGATCTCGATCTGCAGCTCGTCCCCGTGCCGCATCGTGCGGAGCCGCAGTCGTCTCGGCGGCGCCGCCTGCAACAGCGCCTGCTGCGCATTGACGATCAGGTTGGTGAACACCTGATGCAGCTGGTCGCTGTCGCCCCAGATCTGCGGCAGCTCGGCATCGAACTCGCGGGTGATCTCGACATCGGCGGTTCGCAATCCGTAGCCGGCAAGATCGAGCGCATCCTCGATCACCTCGTTGATCGCCACTGGCCCCCGCTTCGGCGGGCGCGAGCGCGCCATGGCCAGGAACGTCTTGACGATCCGGGCGCAACGCTCGGCCGCCGCGTGCACCCTTTCGGCCCGTTGCCGGGTGGCGTCATCCTGGGCGAGTTCCTTGAGCATGCTCGAATAGCCCACGACGACCGACAGTGGATTGTTGAGCTCATGCGCGACCCCGGCGAGCAGCGAGCCCAGCGCGGTGAGCTTCTCGTTCTGATGCAGCGCCTCGCGCTGGCGCCGGATCTCCGCCTCGGCGGCCTTGCGCTCGGTCAGGTCGACGACCGAGGTCACGAAAGCTTCGTCGCCCTCGTATTCGATCCGCTGGGAGGTGGTGGCCGCGAAGAAGGTGGTCCCGTCGAGACGGCGCAGGATCTGCTCGAGCCCGTTCACCGCACCCTGGTCGCGCATCGTCTCGAGGAAATGCCGCCGCTCCGCCGGATCGGCGTAGAACGCCTCCGGTGTCAGCTGGTCGAGTGCTTTGCCCTCCAACTGAAACAGGCTCACGAACGGCTCGTTGGCAAAGCATAGCCGGCCATCGCTGAGCCGCACGATCACTAGCGGCATCGGATGGGCTTCGGCGATGCTGCGGAAACGCTGCTCGCTGGCGCGCAAGGCGGCCTCCGCCCGCTTCAACGCGGTCAGATCCAAGAAGCTCATCACGCAGCAGCGGCTGCCTTCATAGGTGATCCCGCGGGCTGTGAGCATTGCCGGGAACGGTTCGCCGGCGACGGTACGCATGTTGATCTCTCGCGACTCGATCGCCATGCCGGCGTCGATCGCCGCGTAGATCGCCTCACGGTCGCTAGCCTGGCCGTACAGCGCGTCACGATCGAATTCAGCCAGCTCGTCGGGGGTCAGCCCGAACGCCGCGAAGTAGGCTCGGTTGGCGAACAGGACCTCGCGATCGTCGAGCCGGGTGATGACCATGGGCGTGGGGTGGATCTCCGCGATGGTGCGGAACCGCTGCTCGCTGGCCTTGACCTCCGCCTCGGCCAGCTTGGGTCGGGTGATGTCGACGTCGAAGCCGCCGATCTGCGCCACCTGGCCCGTCTCGTCGCGGATCGGAAAGCGGATCACCATGCTCCACGCATAGCTGGCGTGGTCCGGGAAATGCTCCTCGTGCACCGTTGGCAGGCCCTGCTCCCAAACCTCGCGGTCGAAGGCACGGATACCCGGCGCCTCGCCTTCGGCAAGCAGCTCCTCGGGTGTGCTGCCGATGATCTCCTCGACGGGCCGTCCAAACACGTTGGCCATCTCGGGGTTGGCCACCAGGTACCGCCCCTCGCGGTCCTTGAGATACATCCCGACCGGTGCGTTCTCCATGAAGGCCGCGAGGCGGGCCTCGCTGGCCTTCAGCGCGGCTTCGGCCCGCTTGCGCTCGGTGATGTCCAGAGCGAACCCGCCGACGATACTGACCTTTCCGTGAGCGTCGAAGATCGGGAAGCGGATGACGATGCTCCACTTATAGGCATCGAGGCTGGCCTGATATTCCTCATGGAAGAGTGTGCGCCCCGTCTCCAGGACCGCCCGATGGTGCTGGTCGATCACCGCCGCTTCGTCGTGCGGGAAGACATCATACGCGGTGCGGCCGATGAGCTGGGCCGGATCGCAACCAAAGATCTTGGCGCACTCCGGATTGGCCAGGATGTAGCGGCCTTCGCGGTCCTTCAGGTGAAGAACCAGTGGCGCGTTGTCCATCAGCGCCGCGAGCCGGGCCTGGCTCTCGCGCAGTGCTTCCTCCATGCGCCGGCGATCGGTGATGTCGGTGATGACCCCGAGCACGGCGCGCTCGCCCTCGTAGTGGATCGGGCGGGCGGACAGGAGGGCGTCGAAGCTGCTGCCGTCGCGGCGCCGCATCCGGACTTCGCGCTGTTCGATCATGCGGCCTTTGGCAATGTGCTTGGCAAGCTGCTCGCGCAGATCTGGATCGGCCCAGATCTGCTGCACGAGCTCGGGCCCTTGCGCCCCCGGCTCGACGCCGAACACCTCGCGCCCCTTTGGATTGACGAAGAGCACCCTCGGATTGTCCAGGGCGGTGATGGCGATGGGCAGCGGCACGCCCTCCGCGATCATGCGGAACCTGGCCTCGCTCTCTGTCAACGCCTGCTCTGCTCGCTTCCGCTCGGAGACATCGCGACCGATGGCCTGATACTCGATGACACGTCCGTTCGGCGCGAAAATGGCCGTGTCGGTCCATTCCTCCCAGCAGGCGCCGCCGTCGGCGCAAGGCTTCTTCAGCTCGTAGGTGACCGAGGGAAAGTCCGGCGTCAGCCCCGCCCACGCCGCGTGGATGGTCGCCTGCTGCTCCGGCGGATAGTGGTAGACATCGTTGAACCCTCCCAGCAGCACCTCGCGGTCGAGACCGCGATAGCGGCAGTAGGCATCGTTGACGAAGGTCAGGGTGCCGTCGGGGCGCAGCCGCAGGATGAACTCGCTCTGCCCCTCGACCACGGCCCGAAAACGGGCCTCGCTCTCCATGAGCGCCAGCTCGGCCCGCTTCTGCTCGGTAGCATCGCGGCCGGTGGACTGCAGCTCGACCAGCTTGCCGTCACGGTCGAAGATGCCGGTGTCGACCCACCGTTCCCAGCGTTCCGACCCGTCGGACAGGATGGCCCGGGTCTCCATGGCCTTGGTCGGCCGCTCCGGGGTCAGCCGCTGCAGATGCTCCTCGAAGATCGGCCGGTACTCCGGTGCCATCAGGCTGAAGGCATTGAACCGGTCCGACAGGAGCTCCTCGCGCGGCAGGCCAACATAACGGCAATAGGCCTCGTTGACGAAGGTCAGCTGGCCATTCGGCAGCTGTCGCAGCACGAATTCGGTTTGCGTCTCGACCAGTGCCCGGTAGCGCGCCTCGCTCTCCTTCAATGCCAGCTCAGCCTGCTTCTGCTTGGTGACGTCGCGTCCCACCGCCTGGAACTCGATCAGCGCGCCGGTCGAATCGAAGATGCCCGTGCTGACCCACTGCTCCCAGTGCTGGCTGCCGTCCGGCAGGATCGTGCGCAGATCGAACATCCGTGTCGGTGCATCGAGTGTCAGCTCGGCGACTTCGTTAAGATGTCGGTCGCGGTCTTCGGGTGCGATGAAGTCCCAGTCGTTCCATGCGGGCGACAGCATGGTCTCCCGCGGGACACCATGATACCGGCTGTAGGCTTCGTTGACGAAGAGCAGCTTGCCATCTCGTGTCGAGCGGGTGACGAACTCGGTCTGCGTCTCGACCAGCGCCCGGTAGCGCAGCTCGCTTTCCCGGATCGCGGCCTCGGCTTTCTGCTGCTCCGTGACGTCGCGCTTGACGGCGATGAAATGCGTGACCCGCCCGGTGGAATCGCGTAGCGGCGAGATCGTCGTGTTCTGGTGGATCAACCCGCCGTTCTTGCACCGATTGACGATCAGGCCCTGCCAGGTGTCCCCTGCCGCCAGCTGCCGCCGCATGTCGGCGAAGAACTCGGGCTCGTGCTGCCCGCTGGACAATATCTCCTGTGGCAGATGGCCGATCACCTCGGCGGGCTCGTAGCCGGTGATCTGCGTGAACGCCGGGTTGACGTAGGTGAAATGGTCCTCGGCATCGGTGATCTCGACCGCGTCGCCCACCTGATCCACCGCCATCGCCAGCAGCAGGAGCTGCCGCTCGCGGCGCCGGCGCTCCGTGACGTCGGTGGTGAGCAGGACGTAGCCACCATCAGCCATTCGGCTTTCGCGGATGCGCAGCCAGCGACCGTCGATGATCCGATGCTCATGCTCGGCGCGCTCCTCGCGCCGCAGGGCGAGGCGACTGGCTGCGAACTCCGGCCCCATGTCGGGATGGTAGACTGGCCCTTGCGCCAGTGCCTGCCGGATCCAGTCCTCGAAGCGAATCCCGAGACGCAGCCCCCGGCGCAGGTTGTCGGTCAGGTGCTGGGGGTAGCGGCTGTTGTGGAAGACGAAGCGGTCTTCGGCGTCGAAGATCGCGATACCGTCGGGGATGCTCTCGGCTGCGGCAAGAAAGCGGGCCTCGCTGGCGCGCAGGCGCTCCTCGGCTTCCCGGCGCGCGGTGATGTCCGTGGTCAGCAGCACACGGCCGCCGTCGGGCATGGCGCCCTCCCGGATGCGTACCCAGCGGCCGTCGGCATGCCGGTGCTCGCGCTCGCTGAGGTCGCCGCCACGGCTTGCCAGCCGGCGCTCGGCGTAGTCCGGCCCCATCTGCGGATGGTAGATCTCCCCGTGCGCCAGCCCTTCGCGGATCCACTCGTCGAATTGGACGCCGATGCGCAGCGTGTCGCGCAGGGCCGGGGGCAGGAGTTCCGGATGTCGGCTGTTGTAGAAGACGATCCGGTCGTCCGCATCGAGAATGGCCAGGCCGTCGGGGATGCTCTCGGCCGCGCCCAGGAAACGTGCCTCGCTGGCGCGAAGCGCCGCGTCGGCGTTGACCTTGTCGGTAACGTCGCGTTTGGCGGCGACGAAATGGGTCAGCCGTCCCGTTTCATCGTGGATGGGCGAGATCGTGGCATCCTGCTGGATCAGTCGGCCGTCCTTGTGTCGGCTGACGATGCGTCCCTTCCACGGGCGGCCACCACGGGTCACCCTGTCGATCTCGTCGAAGAACGCCGGGTCGTGCACGGTGCTGCGGAGAAGCTGCGCCGGCGTTCGCCCGATGGCTTCATCGGGGCCGTAACCGGTGAGGCTGGAAAATGCCGGATTGACGTAGTGGATGTGGTAGTCGGCGGTCGTGATCTCGATCGAATCGCCCGTCTGCGCCACGGCGGCTGCCAGCAGCATCTGCTCCTGCTTGCGCCGCCGCTCCTCGGAGATGTCGGTGGTCAGCAGCACCCGCCCACCGTCGGTCATCCGACGTTCGCGCACCCGCAGCCAGCGGCCATCGCTCATCTTGTGTTCGCGGTCGACGGCGGGCTCGCCGCGGTCATCGATACGTGCGTCCAGATAGTCGGCGCCCATGTCGGGATGGTAGATCGGGCCGAGTACCCGGGCTTCACGCGCCCATTCCGGCCAGCTCTTGCCGAGCGCCATGGTCGTGCGGAGGGGGTCCGTCAGATGGTCGGGATAACGGCTGTTGTGGAACGCCAGCCGGTCCTCGGCGTCGAAGATGGCCAGCCCATCGGGGAGGCTCTCGGCTGCCGTCTTGAGCCGCTCCTCGCTGGCCGCAAGCCGGGCCTGGAAGTCACGGCTGGAGGTGAAGGCGTCGCTCACCGCATCGAACCACGGCTGCCACAGCGCCGGGATCCGGTCGATGGCGCCCTGGCCGCCCGCTTGGATATGCCGCAGCAGCGCCAGTGACGGGCGCACGATCCAGTGCTGCAGCATCAGTTGGGCGGCGACCAGGGTCAGCAGCAGGGCGGCCAGGATCATCACGTAAGGGGTGAGTGCCACATTCTCGGTCACCTGCCGCATGGCCAGCCCGACGATCAGCGCAATGGGGATGACGGCCACCACGCCGAGCAGCAGCGCAAACAGCCAGGTCAGACGTCGGGCATGCTTCCCACCCATGGCGATGGCCTCCGCTGCCACTGCCTCCGCGAGCGGATCCTTCGCGGATGGCATGAGGCAAGTCGGCATGGTCATTGCGCAATGGCCGTCGTCAAGAGCGGACACCACCACGGGGCCAACGCTCGCGTGGGCGAGAACGGCATGGGCGCGACCGCTGAGAGGCCCAGCCTGCCCACGATGATCGAAGCGGTCTGTTTCAGAATGGTCGCGTGGCAGCCCCTCGATTGTTTCAATTGTGTCGTCGGCCGCCATGGCAGGCACCCGAAAATCAATGGATCGGGCGCCGCCGCATACCAGAGAATGCTTTGCGGTATGTAAAGCGGAATCTTAACCATAAATATTCGATAACGACTTGAGGTAACGATCGACCCATGTGAAGAAAACGTTAGTCGACTGGCCTGTATATCATACCATGTGACACGATGATGTGGCGCGGTCGGCAGAACGTCAGCGATGTATTTTGTTCGTAAAGTCCCGATCATTTCGGCCGTTGATCGGATGCACTGTCATGTGGCCGACATACAGGAGAAGCCAGATGCGCGTAATGTACTCTTCATTGTTTGCCGTCACCGCCCTCGCAACGGCCAGCCTCGGTGCCAGTGCCTGGGCGGCCGGCAGCAATGTCGCTACCACGACGCAGACCGGTGGCAGCAACTACGCCTATGTCGACCAGACCGGCACCGACAACTGGTCCGACGTCGGGCAGACCGGTGGCTACAACTTGGCGGACGTCGACCAGACCGGCCGCAACGACGAGGCCACGACGACCGCTTTCGGCGATCACAACGTGCAGCGCATCACCCAGGACGGTAAGGGCTGGGGCAACGAGGCCGTCAATGCCGCCTATGGCAACGGCAATATCCAGACCATCGACCAGGTGAACGAAGGCAACGAGGCCACCAACATCGCCTACGGCTCGGGCAACGGCCAGTACATCGTCCAGGGTGGCCGCGACAACATCGCCCTGAACAAAGTCACCTACGGCGGTTACGGCAATACACAGACCATTAACCAGACCGGTCACGACAACGACGCCGTCAATACTGCTTCCTGGGGCGGGTTCAATACCCAGGCAATCGACCAGTCGGGCAATTGGAACGCTGCCGAGAACCATGTGAACGGTGGTGGCTTCAACACGCAGTACATAACCCAGGGCGCCAGCGGCAACTATGCCGTCCAGACGGCGTCGGGAGTGGGTAACTTCGCGCAGATCAATCAGAACAACTGACCGGACCACGGGGACCCGCCGAGGCGGGTCCCCCACGCGAGGTGACGCCACATGGATACTCGCCTGAGATCTGCCGCGATTTTGGCCTTGCTCGTCGCCGCCGTGCCGGCCGTGGCGGGCGAGCTCGTCTATCGACCCATCAGCCCCGGCTTCGGGGGCAGCCCGTTCAACACGGATTACGTGTTCGGCACCGCGGAACGTGCCCAGTCGGATCCGAACGGCAACCAGAACGATTCCGCCTTCGGCTCAGGGGGCAGTTCGCCTCTGGAGAACTTCACCGAGTCGTTGCAGGCACGCCTGCTGAACCAGGTCTCCGACGATATCGTCACCGCGATCTTCGGCGAGGATGCCGCCAGCGAGGGGCGGTTCGAGGTCGCCGGCACGGTCATCGAGTTCAGCCGCTCGGCCGACACCATCAACCTCGTCATCACCGATACTGCCAACGGCCAGTCGACGACGATCGACGTGCCGGTACCTCGGCTTTGAGGCTCGTGATGCGTACCGTATGGGTCCTGCCGCTGCTGGCGGCGTTGGCCGGCTGTGCCGTGAGCGACAAGGTGCTCCAGCAGCAGCCGCAACTTCTCACCGTCACCGATATCGGCCGCGCGCTGCGCGACCTGCCGCCGCCGGTCCGGCCGGTGCCGATCGCCGTCTACAATTTCGGTGACCAGACCGGGCAGAACAAACCCAACGAAACCTTCGCCGAATATTCGCGCGCGGTGACGCAGGGTGCCCTGGCGATGCTGATGCGCGCCCTGAGCGAGGCGGGTGGCGGCCGCTGGTTCACGCTGGTCGAACGCGAGAACGTCGAGCAGCTGCTGCGCGAGCGGCAGATCATCCGCACGGTCCGCGACGAGTATCGTCGCCCCGACGGGCAGAAGCTGCCGGACGTGCTCGACCCGCTGCTCTACCCCGGCGTCCTGGTGATGGGCGGTGTCACCGCCTACGAATCCAATACCGTGACCGCGGGTGCCGGTCTTCGTTACATGGGGATTGGCGGCAACTCGGACTATCGACTGGACAGCGTCACCATCGACCTGCGGGTGGTGAGTGTCCGCAACGGCCGGGTATTCTCGACCGTGTCCGCGCAGAAGTCGATCTACTCGGTTCTGCTGCAGAGCGGCATCTTCAAGATCTTCGGCAACAACAACCTGCTCGAGGCCGAAGCCGGCTTCACCCGCAACGAGCCGTCGCAGCTGGCGGTCCGCCAGGCGATCGAGAAGGCCGTCTACGGCATGGTGATGGAAGGCGCCAACGCCGGTTTGTGGCAGTTCGCCGATGCCACTGCCGGCCGCAGGCTGCAGGGCGACTACCTCGTTGAGCGGAATGGTGACGGCATCGTCATGGGCTCTGCGGCAACCAACGAGATCCCGTCCGCGGCGCAGCCGACCGGCCCGGCGGCGCCGGGCGTGCTCAAGGACGAGCGTGAGCTGCTGCAGGAGCAGCCGGTGCGGGTGCCGACCGCGCCGACCCAGCCGCTGAGCGGGACCAGCCCGGCCGGCCCGCTGCCGTCGGGCGCCGCGCGCAACCAGCTGCAGCTGCAACGGAGTATCAACAATTGAGGTGCCACCTCGTGCTGGCCCTGGCGCTGCTGCCGATCGGCGCACGCGCCGAGGGCAACTTCGCGCTGATCGAGCAGGTCGGCGACGCCAACTGGGCCGTGGTCACCCAGATCGGCAGCGACGCCGATGCGACGATCCGCCAGGATGGCCAGGGTCACGAGGCCACCTTGCTGCAGGCGGCTCGGGCGCAGCGCGCCGTCATCGCGCAGACTGGGACGGACAGCGCCGCGACCGTCGTGCAGAGGTCCGGTGGCGACAATCTGGTCCTGCTGGAGCAGACCGGCAACGGCCACGAGGCCGCGATCGGCACCGCGGGACAGGGCAACCTTGTCGGTGTCACCCAGTCGGGCGAGGCGCAGCGCGCGGTCGTGAACGTGCGCGGGGACGCCAACGGTGTCGGTTTGCAGCAAGCCGGGCAGGGCAATGCCGCCGATCTGGGGATCGTCGGCGGCGGCAATCAGTGGACCATCGAGCAGAGTGGCCAGGGACTCGGCCTCAGGGTCCGCCGCGTCGGCGATGGCACGGCGCTGGCCATTCGGCAGACGGGCTCGTGAGCACGCTGCTGGTCGCTGGTTTGGTTCTGGTGATCGAGGCGGTACCCACGGTGCGCTGGTCGATCGATTGCGAGTTGCGCGACGTGAATCGCTCGGACCGCCTGCTGCTGGATGGTGCAGGCCCGCTGCGACGGCCCCTCGACGCCGGCCGCGCGGATTGCATGGTCACGCTCCAGGCCGGGCAGCAGCTGACGGTGATGCTCGCGGACAGCCGGGGCAGCCGCGCGCGCTCGACTATCGCCGGGGTGGGCTCGAAAGCGCGCCTGCACCAAGGCTGAACGCTACGACCGCGCCTTCCATGCGCGGCGGGGCGACTCCGAAGAGCCGCCCCCCGAGGCACTGCAGGTCCGTGCAGGAACCCACTGCTAGGCCGCATTTGGAACCGCCGCCGTGACGGTTGTCACATCTGCCGCCGTTTATGCAGCCATTGTTCAGCTTTCGCGCAAACCACGGCGCAGGGTGTCGGTGAGCGGTCGCAGCAGGTAGTCCAGCAGCGTGCGCTCGGAGGTGACGATGGCGACGTCGGCGGGCATGCCGGCGGCGAGGACGATGCCGACCGGTAGTGCTTCGGGTGCGATCGCCACCCGGGCCAGGTAGTAGGGCTGGTGGTTGATGGGGTCTTCCAGGCGGTCGGCCGAAACCTCGCGCACCGTCCCCTCGATGCGCGGCATGTTGCGGCTCTTGTAGGCCAGCAGATGCACCTGGGCCGAGAGCCCGGCCCGTACCTCGTCGATGTCCATCGGCGCCACCCGGGCATCGAGCAGCAACTCGGCGCCGCTTGGGACGATGCCGAGCAGCGGCGCACCGGGCGCCACCACGCCGCCTGCGGTCGTGACCTGGAGATTGACCACCGTGCCCGACACCGGTGCCGTGATCATGGTGCGGCCCAGGCGGTCGGCGGTGGCGCGCAGGCGCTCGTCGATCGGCGCCCGGCTCTTGCGGGTCTCGCCGAGTTCGCGCGCGACAAGCTCGGCGTGGTCGCTCTCCAGGCTGCGGATCTGCTGCCGGGTTTCGGCGATCACCTGCCGTGCCCGTGCTATCCCGGCCT
The DNA here is from genome assembly GCA_049292515.1 of Geminicoccaceae bacterium. GTDB lineage: Bacteria > Pseudomonadota > Alphaproteobacteria > Geminicoccales > Geminicoccaceae > Benzoatithermus. The sequence continues at coordinate 1,999 of JBATRI010000531.1, read as the reverse complement.
GAGCGGAAGCGACGCTGCCATTGATCTGGGCCTGGGTGCGCTCCAGTGCCAGCAGGCGCGGCTTTCGCTCCAGGCCTTTGGCGAGCAGGGTCTGCACGCCGGACACTTCCTCCGCGATCAGCTCGAGCTGGCGATGGCCGCTGGCGATCTGTGCGTCGAGGCCACGGATCTCCGCTTCGCCCTGGGTGATCCGCTCCGCCAGCACCGATTGCTGATCGGCCAGGGCCGCGCGCCGGCTGGCCAGCCGGTCCGCTTCGCTGGTCAGCACGCGGGCGAGACCCGGATCATCGGTGGCGGCGGCCGCGACCTCGGCCGGAAAGTTCACCGTGGCGTGGCCGGACTGCTCCGCCATAAGCCGAGCCTCGGCCGCGAGCAGCGCCTGGCCTTGCGCCAGCAGCGCTGCGTGCTCGGCCCGCGCCATGGTATCCTCCAGTTCGATCAGTTCCTGGCCGGCCACGATCCTGCTGCCGTCCTGGATCATGATCCGGCGGACGATGCCGCCTTCCAGGTGTTGCACGGTCTTGACGCTACCGTCGGGTACCACCACGGCCGGGGCCATCGCCGCACCTGCCAGCGGTGCCGTCGCCGCCCAGCCGCCGAGGCCGGCGAAGAAGCACAAGGCGACGGCGCTGCCGGCCAGTAGGGGCACCATGAGCGAGACGCTGGGCATATGACGTGTCATCGATGCTCTCCTCGAGCGCGAATAGGCTCAGGCGGCCCGGGTCGGGCGAAGCAGGCTGGGCAGGACGGCGTCGCGTGGGCCGAACTGCCGGACGGTGCCGCCTTCGAGCACCAGCACCTTGTCGGCGAGTTGCAGCGCCTGCGGGCGATGGGTGATCAGGATGGTGGTGGCACCCGCCTCCTTGAGCTTGGCCAGGGTCGCGCTCAGCGCGGCTTCGCCCGAGCCGTCGAGGTGGGCGTTGGGCTCGTCGAGAATGATCAGCCTGGGCGCGCCGAATACGGCTCGGGCAAGGCCCAGGCGCTGGCGCTGGCCGCCGGACAGGGGTGCGCCGCCGTCGCCCAGGTGGGTGACGTAACCCTGGCTCAGGCGCAGGATCATCTCGTGCGCTCCGGCCAGCCGGGCCGCGGCGATCACCGCGCCGCTGTCGGGCGCTTCTTCCATGCGCCCGATATTCTCCGCCACGGTGCCGGCGAACAGCATCGCCTCCTGCGGCAGGTAGCCCAGCTGGCGCCCGAGTTCGGCCGGCGGGTAGTGGTCGAGCTCGGCACCGTCGAGCCGTACGGCGCCCGCGGTCGGCTTGATCACCCCGGTCAGCAGGCGGGCGAGCGTGCTCTTGCCGGCGCCCGATGGCCCGACCACCGCCAGACAGTCGCCGGGCTCCAGCTCGAAGCCCACATGGTGCAACAGGACGCGACCGTCGCTGCCGTGCACCGTGGCGTCTTCGACCACGAGCCGCCCCACCGCCGCCGGCAGGCTCACCCGTACCGTCTCAGCACCGGCCGCCGCCAGCAGCTCGTGCACCCGCCGCCAGCTGTCACGCGCGCTGCCGACCGTCCGCCAGGTGCCGACCATCTGCTCGACCGGCGCCAGCGCCTTGCTGAGCAGGATCGAGCTGGCGAGCATGGCGCCGGGGGTCAGCTCGCTGCGCAGCACCAGCCAGGCTCCAAGCCCCATGATGCCGATCTGGACCGCCAGCCGCAGCGTCCTGGTGACGCCCATCACGACGCCGCCGCGCTCGGTGGCGGTCTGCTGGGCCATCAGCGCCACGCCGTGCAGCTGCCCGATGCGGGACCCCAAGCCATCCAGCATGCCCATCGCCAGCACCGCCTCGGGCTTGCGCGCCATGGCCTCGACGAGCCCCTGGGCATCCGTCTGGCAGCGGCCGGCCTGCCGTTGGGCGCGGCGGGTCAGCAGATCGTTGGCGACCGCCAGCATGGCCAGCGCGCAAGCGCTGATGGCAGCGAACATGCCGAGTGTCGGATGTACCAGCCATAAGGCCACCAGGGCCATCGGCAGCCACGGGGCATCGAACAGCGC
>JBATRI010000530.1:0-6722 GCA_049292515.1 Geminicoccaceae bacterium | reverse complement strand
TTGTCAAGGCTCTCTTGCGGTCGCGCCGGGCCGCCATCGGTTAGATAGACCGGGGTGAATCTCGACCCCATCTTGCTTCGCTTTGCTGTGCGAGCAGGCGGCGGGCACAGCATCGAATGGACCGCCTGGGCGACCGGCACCTACCGGCTACCTTCCATGCCGTCATCGCTTTTATCCGATCGACCGCTCTGAATTTTCGGAAGGGACTGACTGACGCTCTTCGAGCCTCTTGATTGCACGGATTGCGGCCGAGCCTGTAGTCTGATCAGTGGCTAATGACCTAAGGAACGCGATGTCCGCCGGACTACCCCAACAGCCCAGAGCGTCCGCTGCAAAGCTCAGGATCTCTGACACCGATGAGTGAAGTGAGTATCCGATCTGCCGTTCGGGATGAAGGAGCGCCTGCCGGAAAATTTCCGCTACCTCGCTAGGGAAGACATCCCCTAGGATTGTATAAACAGGCTCGAAACCTGGCAGGCGATCGAGGCCCTCAGACAGGTATGACCGTGAAAGCTCTAGCAATCCACCTGCCGATACGCCCAATTCATGGCATAAGAGAACTTTCAAGGCATCCTTGCAAGCAACGCGTCGTTGGTCGATTGGCATATCGTGTCGATTGATCCAGTAAAGTATTTTTCCTATAGCAGCAATAGCTTGCTGAGTAGTTGACTCAGCAGTCGCGGTGTCTGAAAGAAGAATACCGAGGCGAGCGAGAGCGATATGGGCGGTGGCGAAAATATTCATTGCTTCCTGTGGCATGATGCTATCCACGGCGGGAAGCGATGTCCAACGATCAATTATGCCGCCACATACTGGGTCATTAAAGGAAGCCAGCTCGATAATCAGGATTGACACGAAGAATGACGTATCTGGATCGGTTCCATGTGCGGCCATAGTCAGGAGCGATTTTCTATCCTCATTGGTGAGTTCTGCGATTGCCTCATAATAAGCGCCCTCGTAGGGATGATCGAACTGTGAGAACCATATGCCGCACGCGAGGCGGCGCATTTCGGGATCATCTTGATCGTCTAGAACCTCTTGGATCTGAGAACGCACGGCATTCAGGTGATCCTCTTCGTCGTCACCTAAGGCGCCCAGACTTTTCAGCGCGTCTATAAAGCTGCTAGACACGCCCAAACTCTGGGGGGATGGCAACTCTTCAAGCGCATCGATTAACGCTCGCTTCTCAGCGTCGCTGGATAGGGCACACATTTGCACCGCCCATAGAAGGTCGAGTTGTAGATGGTAAGGTGCTCTAAGCCAGTGCTGCCGCAAGAGGCTCGGTAGCAGTGGTGCAAGAGAACATCTCTCGTCGCGTGCTTGGCGTGCAATGGCAAGAAGGAAATATAACTGCCCGCTACTAAGCTGCCGGTTTGATATCCTTTCCAATATTTCTTCAGATAGCATGTCCAATTTGTCAAAGCGTATACGGCCACTAACAATAGCCTTCGAGATTAGCCCAATGCCCAATGAGCTGCCGGTTATATAGGCGTTCGCGAAAAGCCCGCTGCGCACCTCGACCTTTTGCCCTCTGGCTGCAGGAAGAAGTCTTACGTATTCGCGCTCAAGACGGTAGTCTGTAGCCGTTACGATCTCAAGGATCCTATCTAGTTCGTAGCCAACGGAGCACTTGGCTCCCAATGTTGCGAGGAAAACCCTTTCCTGTGCCGACCATGGCGTCAAAGAACTCTTATCAACCGCAACGCCCAGAAACCCGCCGGCACTGAGTTCGAACTTAGCCTGATTCGCCTCAAGGAGCATGCGCGCGAATATCCTGTTTGCCTGTTCCGTCGCCCACGCGAGAGCCGTACCTCCGCACTGTCCTGAAAGGCATGCTTCGATCAGGCCCGCGTCGGAAGTTTCCTGGAGCACCGATGCGAGCAACGAATGGTCGTCTATCGCACCAACAATGAGCGTTTTTCGCTGCTCGTGCCAGGGCATCTGAAGCGCCCTCAGAATTCCGGCGCTGTTGCCCGCTGCCCCCCTGATGACCGCCTCGGCGGCGAACACCCCAAGGAAAAGCTCATGAGCAAAGCTCGCTCGATCGGCACGGGTTGTCACCAGCCTGAGCGCCACCAGTTGCCGCAGGACAGCTGGAGGTATGGACGCCTGCCCTGCAAGGCGGTCCAGATCGCGGATAGAGAGGCTGAACGACACCCGATCCGTCAATAGCTGCGCTATGCTGACAAGCGCGCTCATGGCCTCTTGCGGAGCATCGCCGAGCTTTCTTCGCACAAAGGCATCGAAGACTGCAAACCGACTAGCGGTTGGAGGCAATTCCAAACCAGATTCGCCAATCAGACGCGCCTCCAGCCCGCTTTCAACAGAATCGATCAACGATCGCATAGCCGGCGTAAGAGATGAGATGCCTGAAATGCGGCGGGCAATCGCTTCCTTCGTAGCTTGGCCTGGAGCTAGCGCCTGGGCCTTCACAAGGTCGAGCAAATCCCCGCGCTCAGGGAAAGACTGCGATGTTATGAGAACACTTGCTTCATAGCGGCGGCATGCCGCCGCTAAGCTGCGCATCAAGCGGCTCCGCTCGCTCGCAACACATTCATTGAAACCGTCGACGATAAACACAATCTGTCGATTAAGGTTTCTACAGGCATAGACCAATGTCTTGGCGGACGGCATGCTAAGGAGTGTGACCTCGCCCTCTATAGTATCTCGTAAGTTGCCTGTGAAATCTTTCGCGCGAACTACAATCGGAATGCGTCCGGTGTCTGCTGATTCAAGAGCAGCCTTGCTGGCAAGGAGGGTCTTCCCACATCCTGATGGCCCGCAAAGGAGCAAATTCGTACCTGTCGCCACCGACCGACTTATGCGATCCGACGGGGCGGACTCGCCTTCGAGGGCACAGCCGAATGGAATAAGCTCGGCGGCAAGCGGGCCATATGTCCGGCGGAACGAAGCAAGATAGTGCTCAGTAAGGCGCTCCCATTCGGCCATCCGAGAATCGAAGCACGCTTCGACATTATTGACTTTTGTCAGGCGCAGTCGAACAGCAAAACGCCGCCACTCCTCTGGTGTCCACTGGAAAGAACTCTTGCACTCTAGAAGGGCATCCAAGCCATCCAATCCAATGACGGAGACCTTATAGTTTGTCGATATTTCGGACGCAGGGGGAACGCCGGGCACAAACACGAGTGCGGCTGTGGCGTAGCTGACCTCCGACGAGACGACGCATTTCATTTCATCCCGAAGAGCATAGGCTCCGCTCAATGTCTGCTGATAGAAGTTGTTGATCTTCTTCCAGCCCGACGGAACCTTCACCTCCCATTGTCCGTTTGGGCTTCCGCGAAGAGGGTTTACCGATGCCTTGGCCTCAATAACCAAGGTGAGTTCCGCCAACGCCAAAATCAAGTCAATTTGCCGTCCCTTTATTTCGACATTAGCGAGAATGATGCCGTCGAGCTTATTGGTCATCAGATACTCAACAACGTGCTCTAGGACCGTGCGATCTGAGGCATGCTCGATCAAGGAGCCAATGTAGACTTCGATACCTTGCATTATAGAAAATACCTCGCTGCCACCATTCTGATAACGAGTGTCAAGTCGCCACCGAACCTCACTCTACACGCTCGCCTAAATACTCTTGCTCGTGAATTGCGGGGAGACGGAATCAAATCAACCATCACGCTGCGCCTCACGCCACATAGATAGCGGGCCGGCAACGCGGCTCCGGCGCAGGGCGTCCAGTCTCGGCCTGGACGGCGAGCCACGCCGTGATGGCGGTCTCGACCTCGGCCAGCGCGGCTTCGGGCGTCGGGCCGTGGGTGGAGCAGGAGGCGAGGTCCGGCACGTCCGCGATCCAGCACTCGTCCTCGTCCGACCAGAACAGGTGGATGTGGTAGCGATTGTGCATGGTCACGGTAGCACCGTCCAGCCCATGGCCTTGAAATCCTGGTCCAGGGCGATGGCGGTGTCGAGCTTCAGGCGGGTCATCACGGCGAAGCTCGTGCAGCTCACCGGCATCGTCCAGGCCGAGCGCGACCGGTGCCGGCGCTGCGCGGATCTCGAGCTGCGCTGGTCGCTCGACCAGCACCTGGCCTGGCTCGGGGACGAGATCGTCCGGATCGAAGGGCTGATCGAGCAGGCGGTCGCTGCCCTGCCCGACGGCAAGGTCATCGCCGACCTGCTGGCCAACGTGCCCGGCGTCGGCCGGGTCACGGTGGCAACGCTCCTGGCGCTGCTGCCCGAGCTCGGCCGGCTCGACGGCAAGGCCATCGCCAGCCTCACCGGCACCGCGCCGTTTGCCCGCGACAGCGGCCTGATGCGCGGCAGACGCACGGTTTGGGGCGGGCGCCAGCCGGTCCGCACCGCCCTCTACATGGCCACGCTGGTGGCCACCCGGTTCAACCCGAACATCAAGGCCTTCTACCAGCGCCTGGTCAAGGCCGGCAAACCTAAGAAGCTCGCGCTCACCGCCGCCATGCGCAAACTGATCGTCATCCTCAACGCCATCCTGCGCACCCGCACCCCGTGGCGCGCGCCGGCGACAGCAGCATGAACCAGCGGCAAGCCAGTCGCTGGTACCGAGCACCCAGAGCACCTGTATCCGGCCAATCACCTTGAGTTCGCTTTCGATCTGATTACGATACGAATTGATGCCAACTTAAGAGTATTATTTGACAATAAGATAAACTAACTACGTACTTCTATCAAAATATTGCATCTATTCTTCTCTCCAAACTGACTTAAACGAGACAGGACGATGGCGTGGTGGCTGCCGACGCTGCCGAAACGTTCCTCGTATCGTGTGCTGCCGTGCCATCCCTGCCGGGTTGCCCCAGCATCAGCCATTCGAGCAGCGCGTCTTGCACTTCAGCCAGCAGTTGCTAACCAGAACATAAGAATATCACCAGAAAACGGCCAAGCTCCTACGGAAAGGTAGCATTCGACATGGCCACAACAACTGTGGGTAGGGATTCTGCGCCGGACAAGCGTGCTTGGCTGGAGTCGCACGAGACGGGCTACCAAAAGGCGCTGGGCAACCGGCACGTGCAGATGATCGCCATCGGCGGCGCCATCGGCTCCGGCCTGTTCCTCGGCGCCGGGGCGCGGCTGCAGGCGGCGGGGCCGTCGCTCGCCATCGTCTATCTGATCTGCGGCCTGTTCGCGTTCCTGATCATGCGCGCCCTGGGCGAGCTGGTCATGCACCGGCCGAGCACGGGCAGCTTCGTCTCCTACGCTCGCGAGTTCCTGGGCGAGCAGGCCTCGTTCGTCGCCGGGTGGCTGTACTTCCTCAACTGGGCGATGGCGGGGATCGTCGACATCACCGCGGTCGCCCTCTACGTGCAGTATTGGTCGATCTTCACCGGCATGCCGCAATGGGCCGCGGCGCTGGCGGCGCTCCTGGTCGTCGGCGTGACCAACCTCCTGGGCGTGCGCTGGTTCGGCGAGATGGAGTTCTGGTTCGCGCTGGTCAAGGTCGGCGCCATCGTCCTGTTCCTGCTCGTCGGCGCCGTCATCGTCGGCGGCGATCTCGGCGTCGCCGGCCAGCCGACCGGCCCGGAGCTGATCCTCGCCAATGGCGGCCTGTTCCCGCACGGTCTGCTGGCGGCGCTGGTCCTGGTCCAGGGTGTGGTGTTCGCCTTCGCCGGCATCGAACTCGTCGGCATCGCCGCCGGCGAGACCCAAGACCCGCGCGCGGTCCTGCCGCGCGCCATCAACAGCGTGGTCTGGCGCATCGGCCTGTTCTACGTCGGCTCGATCCTGCTCCTGGTCTGCCTGCTGCCCTGGACCGCGTACAAGGCAAACCAGAGCCCGTTCGTGACCTTCTTCACCACCTTGGGCGTGCCCGGCGTCGGCAGCGCGATGAATCTCGTCGTGCTGACCGCGGCGCTGTCGAGCCTGAACTCCGGCCTCTACTCGACCGGACGGGTGCTGCGCGCGCTGGCGCACGGCGGCTCGGCACCGCCGTTCCTCGCCAAGATGAGCGCGAACGGCGTGCCCTACGCCGGCATCCTGCTCACGCTCGCGATCTACGCCGTGGGCGTCCTGCTGAACTACGAGGTGCCGTCGCAGGTGTTCGAGATCGTGCTCAACGTGGCCTCGCTCGGCGTGATCAGCACCTGGGCCTTTATCGTCGTCTGCCAGATGGCGTTCCGCCGCGCCGTAGCCCGCGGCGAGGTGCAGGACGTGCCGTTCAAGATGCCGGGCGCACCCGTCACCGCGTGGCTGACGCTCGGCTTTCTCGCCGCCGTCCTGGTGCTGATGGGGTTCGACTACCCCAACGGCACCTGGACCGTGGCCACAATCCCGGTCCTGGCCCTGCTGCTCGCCGCCGGCTGGCACGCAGGCAGCCGGTGGCGGATACAGGGCGTCAACCCGGGCCGCCCCTGACCCAACACTGCTGGACGAGCCTTACGCCCGCAGCGCTTCCGGCTCGGCGCGGACCGGGACGGCCAGGCGGTCGAGCATCTCCTTGCGGATTTCGGGGACGCCTTATCAAATTGACCATCACTCTGCGTCTCGCGCCACATAGATAGCGGGCCGATAACGCGGCTCCGGCGCAGGGCGCCCTGTCTCGGCCTGGACGGCGAGCCACGCCGTGGCGGCGGTCTCGACCTCGGCCAGTGCGGCCTCGGGCGTCGGGCCGTGGGCGGCGCACCAGGTCAGGTCCGGCACGTCCGCGATCCAGCACGCGTCCTCGTCCGACCAGAAGAGGTTGATGTGATAGCGGTGGTGCATGGTCACGGCAGCACCGTCCAGCCCATGGC
>JBATRI010000529.1:0-10233 GCA_049292515.1 Geminicoccaceae bacterium | reverse complement strand
GGCGCGCACCGGGCCGCCGGGCAGGCCGCCGCGGGCTCCTTGGGCAACGTTGATCATGCCGTCCGCGGTGTAGAAGATCCGCATCCGACAGCCCTCGATGGGCCCGAGCTCGACGCGGACGCCGGGCGCTCCCCGGAACTCGCCGGCCCCCTCGCTGTCGGGGACGATTCGCCGCTCGGCGATGTGGATCGGATGCTCCAGCTCGTCGACCTCGATCCCGTCATGCCGGCACATGCCGGCATTGCCGACATGGATCAGGGTCAGCCAGCCGTCGGCGGTCGGCGCCCCGGCCCCGCCGGTGAGGCCCAGATGGACCTGGTTGACGAAGCTGGCGCCGCCGCGCCGCGGATCGGTGCCGGAGATCACCCCGCCGGCCGGCGGGAAGATAGGTCCACCTTCCGCCATGCCGAAGCCCGGCGACAGCTCGGCGATGGCGCGCTGCACCGGGCTCGACACGCGGTCGGCGAGATTGGTGGTCGCCACCGAGCACGAGGCCGGATGGCGCGGGATGCCGACCGTGCAGTTCTCGCGTAGCTTGATCTCCACCCGGCGGAAGCTGCCGGCATTGGCCGGCACCGTGTGGTCGCGCAGGGCGTTGAAGACGCCGGTCATGGCATTCGCCAGCGAGGTCGCCTCGGTGAGGTTCAGGCCGCAGGGCTGGCAGTCGGGATTGTCGCGCAGGTCGATCATGATCCGCGCGTTCTCGACGTCGACCTCTACCTCGACCTTGACCGGGATGCCGTCGGGCACGCCAGGGAACGGATCGTGGCAGGTGTGCGCCACCCGCTGCCCCTGCTGCAGTCGCCGGATCGATTCCACCATGCGGCGCTCGGAATAGTCGAACCAGGCCTCGGCATGGGCATCGAGGGCGTCCCAGCCGACCTCGGCCGCCAGCGCCATCAGCTCGCGCTCGCCCACCCGCGCCGAGCCCAGCGAGGCCAGGTAGTCGCCCCACCACTGCTCGGGGATGCGGATGCGCATCCGGCACATGCGGATGATGTCGGCCACGTCCTGATAGTCGCGCTGGACCTGCACGGCCGGGAAGATCAGCGCCCCTTCCTCGTAGACGTCGCGTGCGTCGCCGACATAGGTCGTGGGCTTGGCGTTGCCGCAGTCGGCCTGATGCGCCTTGGTGAACACCCAGAAGCGCAAGGTGCCGCCATCGTCGATCACCGGCACCAGCAGGCAGTGGTCGGCCGGGTGTGAGTTGCCGTGATAAGGCGAGTTGTGCAGGAAAGCGTCGCCGCGGCGCAGCTCGGGGTGCATCTGGGCGACGTAGCGGGCCACGAGATCCGGCCCGTGCATGACATGCGCCGGCAGGCTTTCGGCGGCTGCCAGCAGTCGGCAGTCGGCGGTCAGCAGGGCGCAGGAGAAGTCGTGGCCCGAGTTCAGCACCCCCGAACGGGCGGTGCGGAACAGCGTGTTGGCCATCTTGCTGACGATGCTCTCAAAACGGCTGGCGAGGATGGCGAGCCTCGCTCCGGACGTGGCGTCGGGCTGCTGCATCGGTCTCCCCCCTCAAACGCTGACCGCGAGGCCGCCACCGGGCGTGCGCCGTGCCACGGCCCCGTGATCGACGACGATGGTCGTGAACGACGACTCGACGATGGCGGGTCCCGTCACCGTGTCGCCGGGCCGCATCGCCTCGAACCGGCAGGTCTCGGCGTCGATCCAGCCCTCGGCCCGGAACCACGCCTGCCGCCGGCCACGCGCGACCTCGCCCGCCTCGGCGGTGGCGAGCCGGCCAGTGCCGAGCTCGCGCAGCCGGCAGCTCACCCGCGCCCGCCAAGTCACCATCTCGATCGGTGAGCCGGGATCGGCGATGGCGAAGATCTGCCGATGGGTCGCGTGGAAGTCCTCGATCAGCGCGGCGAGATCGGCCTCGCCGTCGAACCGGCACACGCGCAGCGGTACCTCGATCTCCCAGATCTGATGCGGGTAGCGCGCCTCGACGAACAGCTCGATGGTCGACGACAGCGCGTTGCGCCCGGGGCCGTCGATGAAGGCGCGGCAGCGTCCCTCGAGGTCGGCCAGCACGTCGTTGACGGCCTCCCGGTCGAAGCTGCCGCTCTTGACCACCAGCAGGCGGCCATAATCGGCGTGCAGATCCGACATCAGCGCCCCGGCAGCGCTCAGTGCCGCACCCGTCTCCGGGATCAGCACGGTGGCACAGCCCAGCCTGCGCCCGACCGCCACCGTGTTGAGGCCGGCGGCGCCGCCGCCGCCGACCAGCACCGCGCTGGTCGGATCAATGCCCTGATTGACCGTGATCTCCTCGATGGCCCCCACCATCTTCTCGGTGGCGAGCTCGACGACGGCCATCGCGGCCTCCTCCAGCCCGAGCCCCAGCCGGTCGGCGACCTCGCGGCGCAGCGCATCCCGGGCCGCTTCCAGGTCCAGCCGCATGGCGCCGCCGAGGAAGAAGGCGGGATCGATCCAACCCAGTACCAGGCAGCAGTCGGTCAGCGTCGGCCGGAGCCCGCCACGGCCATAGCAGGCGGGGCCGGGGCGCGATCCCGCGCTCTGCGGGCCGACCCGCAGCAGCCCGCCGGAATCGACCCAGGCGATCGAGCCGCCCCCGGCACCGATGCTCTTCACGTCGACCGACGGGAAGCCGGTCATGTGGCCACGGAACGGCTGGCCCAGCCAGGTCTCGCGGGTCCATGGGATGCGGCCCTGGCGGACCAGGGAGACGTCGTAGCTGGTGCCGCCAGTGTCGGCGACGATGGCGATCTCGGCCCCGGCGTCGCGCCGCGCGTAGAGGCGCCCGGCCACCGGCGCCATCGCCGGGCCGGAATTGATCGCGTGGATCGGTGCCTCGGCGACCGCGGCCGCGTCCATCATCCCGCCCTGCGAGGTCACCATCAGCAGGCGGCCGGAAAGACCCGCCTCGCGCAGACGCGCCTCGAGGCGGCTGAGGTAGTCGTGCATCAGCGGCTTCAGCGACGCGTCGATGCAGGCCGATGAGGCGCGGCGGTACTCGCGCAATCCTGGGTTGAGCTCGTGCGACAGGGTGAACGGCACCCCGGGCAGATGCAGCGCCAGCAGCTCGCCGACGCGCCGCTCGTGCACCGGGTTGGCCACCGACCAGAGCAGGCAGACGGCCACCGCCTCGACCTGTTGCTCCCGCAGCCTGCCCGCGATCTCGACCACGGCGGCTTCGTCCAGCGGGCGAACGACGGTGCCGGTGGAAGCGATCCGTTCCGGCACCTCGAGCGTCAGCGCCCGCGGGACGTAGGGCTCGGGGTAGGGGACGGTGAAGTTGAAGGGCTCCGTGCGGCCGCCCTCGCGGATCACCAGGATGTCCGGGTGCCCGATCGTGGTGAGGAACGCGGTCCGCGCCGTGGCGCCGGTCAGGATGGCGTTGATGGCGCGCGTCGTGCCGTGGACGAACGTGTCGGCACGGCCGAGGAAGGTGGCGCGATCGACGCCGGCGTCGACGGCTGCCAGCGTCAGCGCGTCCAGCACCCCCTGGACCGGATCATCCGGCGTGGTCGAGGCCTTGAAGATACGGAGCCCAGCCGCCGTCTCTACGACGAGATCGGTGAAGGTCCCGCCGGTATCGCAGGCGATCCGCATGCCGCCCTTTTCCTTGTTGAAGCCTACCCTGCCGGCCGCGACCACCCGGCCCGTTGAGCCATGCTAGACGCGGCTGCGCTCGCCGCCCAGCCTCGTCCTGCAGGAGTGTCAGGCGGTCAGGAAGGCGAGCAATGCCGCTGCCGTCTCGGCCGGCGCCTCCTCCTGGAGGCCGTGGCCGCAATCCAGAGCGCGGCCGCTGACATGGGCGGCCTTCTCGCGCCACGTCGCCAGCACGTCGTAGAGTGCGTCTACCGTACCCTTCGCCCCCCACAGTGCCAGCAGCGGCGCCGTCACCTTGCGGCCGGCGTCGGCGGCATCGTGCTCCAGGTCGATGGTGGCGGCCGCCCGGTAGTCCTCGCAGATGGCATGGCGCGTGGCGGGATCGCGGTAGCAGCGCAGATATTCTGCGAAGATGGCCCGATCGACGGCACCCGGCGTCTTGATCTGGCCGTCGATGTGGCAGCGCAGGAAGAATTCCGGGTCGGCGTCGATCAGCCGCTCGGGCAGGGGGAAGGGCTGGATCAGGAAGAACCACCAGAAATAGCGGGTGGCGAATTCCTTGTTCGTCCGGGCGTACATGGTGGCCGTGGGGGCGATGTCGAGCACCGCCAGACGCTCGACGGCGGCCGCGTGGTCCAGCGCCATGCGGTGGGCAACGCGGCCGCCGCGGTCGTGGCCGACCACGGCGAAGCGGTCGAAGCCCAGTGCCGCCATCAGCTCGACCTGATCTCGCGCCATCGCGCGTTTGCTGTAATTGATATGGCCCTCGCCGCCCGCGGGCTTGTCCGAATCGCCGTAGCCGCGCAGGTCGGCCGCGACCACGGTGAAGCGTTCGGACAGGGCCGGCGCCACCTTGTGCCAGGTGGCATGCGTCTGCGGGTGGCCGTGCAGCAGGAGAAGCGGCGGGCCACTGCCGCCGACGGCGTAGCGGATGCGCACAATACTGGTTTGAACGTCCCCAAGCGTGAAGCCCGGGATCAGGCTCGGCCCGACCGCGCTCATTTCGCCACTTACCATAGCTCACTCCGTCTTGCTGCGAACCACGCTCGGCACCTTGGCCGCTATTGCGCGAGTTCGCGCATTACCTTGATCAGGTCGGCCTTTCCTTCGAACCCGATGCCCGGCAGGTCCGGCATGGTGATATGACCGCTCTCCACGCGGACGCCATCGGGAAAGCCGCCATAAGGCTGGAACAGGTCCGGGTAGCTTTCATTGCCGCCGAGCCCGAGCCCTGCCGCGATATTGAGGGACATCTGGTGACCGCCGTGCGGCACGCAGCGGGAGGGCAACCAGCCGAATTGCCGCAGCACCTTCAGCGTCCGCAGGTATTCGACCAGCCCATAGGACAGCGCGCAATCGAACTGCAGCCAGTCGCGGTCCGGCCGCATGCCGCCGTAGCGCAGCAGGTTGCGGGCATCCTGGTGCGAGAACAGGTTCTCACCGGTCGCCATCGGTCCGGGGTAGAACTCCGACAGCGCGGCCTGCAACGCATAGTCCAGCGGGTCGCCCACTTCCTCGTACCAGAACAGCGGATAGTCACGCAGCATCTTGGCGTAGGCGATGCCGGTCTCCAGGTCGAAGCGCCCGTTGGCATCGACCGCAAGCTGCGCCTGCGACCCGATCTCATCCAGCACGGACTCGATGCGACCCCGGTCCTCCTCGATCGAGGCACCGCCGATCTTCATCTTCACGACGTTGTAGCCGCGGTCGAGATAGCCGCGCATCTCCGCCCGCAGCGCCGAGTTGTCCTTGCCCGGGTAGTAATAGCCGCCTGCAGCATAGACGAAGACTTTCGGGTTCGCTTCGCGGTCATGACGCTCGGCGAGCAGCCGGAACAGCGGCTTCTGCTCGATCTTGGCGACCGCATCCCACACCGCCATGTCGAGCGTGCCGACGGCAACGGAACGCTCCCCATGACCCCCCGGCTTCTCGTTCATCATCATGGTCGCCCAGACCTTGGACGGATCGATATTGTCGCGGGCCTCATCCAGGAGACTGCCAGGCTCGGCTTCCAGGATACGGTCACGGAAACGCTCGCGGATCAGGCCACCCTGCCCGTAGCGCCCATTTGAGTTGAAGCCGTAGCCGACGACCCGCCGCCCATCCCGGATCACGTCGGTCACCACGGCGACCAGGCTCGCGGTCATCTTGCTGAAGTCGATGTAGGCGTTGCGGATGGGGGAAGCGATCGGCTTGGTGATTTCACGGACGTCGATGATGCGCATGTTCTGTCCTCTTGATGCTGGACGTTGGGGTTAGGATTTCGCGAGCATGGCAGGATGGGCCGAGTCGGTGATCACGTGATGTGCCTCGTTCATGAAGCGGTCCACGATGGGTTGCAGGGTCGCCGCAAATTGAGGCCAAAAGAAGTTAATCAGCCTACTGATTCCAATCGGGACTTGGACATGAAGATACTTGACCCATGAGACTCGCACCGTGTTGCTGCTCCCTGCCATTTGGAGCGACGCATAACTCTGCGTCGCCACATGCAATTACGATTGGTATGGTGGCCTGCCCAATGCCAAGAATGAGGTTCGCTATGCTTGTCCGGCATCGGCCATGGAGCTGACCTGGCTCGAGGACTTCCTGGCGCTGGCCGAGCTGCGCAACTTTTCCCGTGCCGCGGAGGCGCGGCATGTCACGCAGCCGGCCTTCAGTCGGCGCATCCGCGCGCTCGAGGCCTGGATGGGCACGCCGCTCGTCGAGCGCTCGGCGCAGGGCTTCGGCTTGAACGCCGCCGGCGAATATCTGCGGGATCAGGCCGGGGACCTGTTAAGGGACCTGCAGCAGTTGCGCGGTGGCGTGCTGGAGGCGGCGGGCAGGGAAGGCAGAACGCTGGTCATCGCCGCCACCCATGTGCTGTCCTTCACCTTCTTCCCGGATTGGATTCGCTCGCGCGCAACCCTGGAAGATCTTGGTACCCTGAATCTGATCTCGGACACCATGGCTGCCTGCGAGGCGACGCTGCTGGCGGGCAAGGCCAGTTTTCTCCTTTGCCATTATCACCGTGACGCACCCTCACCCTTTCCGACCAACGCCTTCACCAGCATCGTCGTCGGCCAGGACACGCTGGTGCCGCTCTCCGTTCCCGATGCCATCGATGCGCCGCGATGGTCGTTGCCTGGCGATCCTTCAGTGCCGACGAGATTCCTGGCTTACAGCGCGCCATCCGGTCTCGGCCGGATCCTGGAGGCGAGTTGGCACGGCGCAGAGCGGAATCTGGCACTCGACACGGTATTCACCTCACACTTGGCGGCCGCATTGCTGACCATGGCACGACAAGGTCAGGGCGTTGCCTGGCTGCCATACACCCTTGCAGCCGAGGATATTGCCTCACGGCGTCTGGTCGATGCCGGGAACGGCCGCTTTTCGGTTTCGGTCGAGATCCGTCTTTTCCGCTCACGCCACCGGCAATCTCCAGCTGCGGAGGCATTCTGGCGGGTGATGTCGAGCGGAAACGTCGCCTAGTGGTGCAGGCCAAACGGATAGTACTGCTCCAGATCGACGTGCTCCGTTACGTCTATCTGAAGCGGCCGGAAGCCTAAGCGGGCCGGTCGATCACACGGCCTGGGCGATCGCCTGGCCGAGCTCCTGGGTTGAGGCCGTGCCGCCGAGATCGGGGGTGCGCGGGCCATCTGTGAGCACGGTCTCGATCGCCCGCAGCACGGCCGCGGCGGCGTCCTTGTGGCCGAGATGGTCCAGCATCATCGAGCCGGACCAGATCTGCCCGATCGGGTTGGCGATGTTGCGGCCGGCGATGTCCGGCGCCGAGCCGTGCACCGGCTCGAACATCGAGGGGTAGTCGCGCTCGGGGTTGAGGTTGGCCGAGGGTGCTATGGCGATGGTGCCGGTGCAGGCGGGGCCGAGATCGGAGAGGATGTCGCCGAACAGGTTGGAGGCGACCACCACGTCGAACCGGTCTGGGTTCTGGACGAAGTGCGCGGTCAGGATGTCGATATGGTACTGGTCGGTGCGGATACCCGGATAGTTGGCCGTCATGGCGGCGAAGCGCTCGTCCCAGTAGGGCATCACGATGGCCATGCCGTTGGATTTCGTAGCCGAGGTGACGTGGCGTGCCGGGCGGGTGCCGGCGAGGTCGAACGCATAGCGCATGATCCGGTCGACGCCGCGGCGGGTGAAGACCGTGGTCTGCTGCACGATCTCCTGCTCGGTGCCCTCGAAGCTGCGCCCGCCGATCGACGAGTATTCGCCCTCGTTGTTCTCGCGCACGACGATGAAGTCGATGTCGCCGGGCTTGCGGTCGGCCAGAGGAGATCTGATCCCGGGCATCAGGCGGACCGGGCGGATGTTGGCGTACTGCTCGAAGGCGCGCCGGATCTTGATCAGCAGGCCCCAGAGCGAGACATGGTCGGGGACCAGGGCCGGCATGCCGACCGCACCCAGGAAGATCGCGGCGTGGTTGCGGATCTGCTCCAGCCCGTCCTCGGGCATCATGCGGCCATGCTCGAGATAGTAGTCGCAGCTCCAGGGCAGCTCGTCCCAAGTCAGCGCGAAGCCGAACTTGGCGGCAGCGGCCTCCAGCACGCGCATGCCTTCCGGCACGACCTCCCGGCCGATGCCGTCGCCCGCGATCACGGCGATTTTGTGGCTGGTCATGTTCACCTCTCCTGCAATCGAGTGACGTATCTATAGCTTCCGCGCGCTTTGTGCATAATAGGCCGTATGGGAAAGCCAGTCTTGACGGTTCATGCATAATCTCCCGGCCCTCGGCGATCTTCGCCTGTTCTGCGTGGTCCTCCAGCGCGGCAGTCTGGTGGCCGCTGCGGCGGAGATCGGCGCTTCGCCCTCGTTCGTCAGCAAGCGGCTGAGCCTGCTCGAGGCGGCGCTCGGCACCAAGCTGCTGCACCGGACCACGCGGCGCCTCGCGGCGACGGACGACGGGCTGACGGTGCTGCGCTGGGCGCAGCGCATCCTGGGCAGCGTCGACGACATGGCCCAGGAGCTCTCGGTCGCCGGCGGTGCCCCGCAGGGCTCGCTGCACGTCAGTGCCAGCCCCGGCTTCGGTCGCCGGCACGTGGCGGCGACCCTGTCCGAGTTCACACGGCGCTACCCGGCGGTGGAGGTGCGGCTGGACCTGCTCGATCGGCCGGTCGATCTGGTCGCGGAAGGGATCGACGTCGAGATCCGGATCGGCGGCGAGCACGAGCCGCATCTCTACGCGCGGCTTCTGGCCGGGAACCGGCGCGTGCTGTGCGCGGCGCCGAGCTACCTCGCCGAGCACGGCCGGCCGGGCTCGCCGGCGGAGCTGGCGGAGCATCGCTGTCTCGTCACCCGGGAGCCCAACCAGGTGCTCGGCGTCTGGCGGCTGGAAGGGCCGGACGGGGTGGAGACGGTGCGGCCGCACGGCTCGCTCACCGCCAACGACGGCGAGATCATCCACCGGTGGGCGCTGGACGGGCACGGCATCATGCTGCGCTCGCTCTGGGACGTGGGCTCGTCGCTCGCCACCGGGCGGCTCGAGCAGGTGCTGCCGGGCTATGGCCAGGCCGCGGACATCTGGGCACTCTATCCCACCCGGCTCTCCCGCTCGCCCAAGGTGCAGCTTTTCCTCGATCTGCTGGCCCATCGGCTGAACGGAAGCAGGCTCCCTCTTGCGGGACCCTGCGACCTATGATGAGTTTTGTGGAGTGAAATCGCATCTCCCTCCACAAGGCTGTGGCCATGGAGCCCTTCGACCCCGCCTTCGTCACCCTGTTCGCCGAGCTCGGCGAGCGGGTCTCCGATGCCGGCCTCGTCGAGGGGCTGCCGCCCGGCGGCACGTTCGAGCTGCGCACCCGCAACGGTCGGGAATACTGGTATCACCGGGTCTACAACCGCGCGACCGGCAAGGACACGGTGCGGTATGTCGGCCCGGCCACGGTGGACCTGACGGCCCGGATCGAGCGCCACAGGGCGTTGAAGCCGGACATTCGCGGCCGGCGTCAGCTGGTCTCGACGCTGCGCCGCGCCGGCTTTCCGACCCCCGATCCGTTCACCGGCGAGGTGCTGGCGGCCCTGGCCAGGGCAGGGGTGTTCCGTCTGCGTGCCTGCCTGGTCGGCACCGTGGCCTATCAGAGCTACTCGGCGCTGCTGGGTGTGCGCCTGCCGTCGGTGGCGATGCGGACCGAGGATCTGGACCTCGCCCAGTTCCACGGCATCGCGGTCGGCATCGGCAAGGCGGCCGAGCCGCTGCTGGAGGCGCTGCGCGAGGTCGATCCCAGCTTCGCGCCGATACCGTCCCTGAAGTCGCCGATGCTCAGCAACGCGCTACGCAATGCACGCGGCTACCGGGTCGAGCTGTTGACCCCGCACCAGAGTGCCGACGAGCGCGGCGACGATCTGGTGCCGCTGCCGTCGATGCCGGGCCTGGGCGCCCAGCCGCTGCGCTTTCTCGACTATCTGCTCTACGGCGAGATCCCGACCGTGGTGCTGCACGGGCCGGGCATCGCCATCAACGTCCCCGCACCGGAGCGCTACGCGGTCCACAAGCTGATCATCGCCACCCGCCGCTCGGGCGCCGGCCGCCTTAAGGCCGCCAAGGATACGGCCCAGGCTGGCAGCCTGATCCAGGCGCTGGTCGCGACCCGACAGGCGGACCTGCTGCGCGACGCTTGGGACGATGCCGCGGACCGTGGCCCCCATTGGCGCCAGGCG
>JBATRI010000528.1:0-11061 GCA_049292515.1 Geminicoccaceae bacterium | reverse complement strand
TCGGTCGGGTAGCGCCGCCGCTCGAACCGAGCCTGGCGCGCACGATGCTCCTTGGTCCACATCCCCACTACATAGGCATAGAGCCGACCCAAGCCGAGACCGCTGCCACATTCTCAAACGGGTTCTAAGCGCTGATAACGTCCCCTCCGCAAGAGAAATCCGGACATGGCCGCCTCCACCACTCGCAAGGGCCGAGCAACAAATAACTCGACCTCCTTGCGATTCAATGAAGCCGCGAAGTCCGGCTATCGTTCCTCCCATGGCGCAGACATCATCAGCAATCACATATGAGCGACCAATCTGGACCGTGCCATAGAACGACGGCTGATGAACGATCCGAAACCAGCCGTCGTTCGAGAAATCACGGCTAACAGTTTTTGCCTGGAATATCTCGGCGTTGAAATCCCATGCCATCTGGTGAGCTAGCCATTTTGCGTAGCCGATTGCCAAGGCATTTTGAGATTCGTGGATCGTGGCCGAAGGCGCCACGACAAGCGGAGCCTCTTCCGATTCGGAGTGGCACGCGTCGTGCAATTCATCAAGAACCTCGTCCCTGCACAGAGAGTCGCATAGATCGAGCGCAGCTTTCGCGTTCCTCTGCTTCTTGGCCTGCCAGTAACCCGGATGCGATGCCAGAAGCGGCGCCGTCTCGGATGCCCACGCCACATGTACGAGCACCGGCGGAAACGTTGCCGGCCACGCTGTTCGGAGCGGAGCGGTCGCGCGTCGATCCACCCCAGACATCATGCGCCAGACGTTGAGCATCGTACTCGCTATGCCGCCCGCTTCTTGTACGGCCCGCGCTTTCCGGCCTTCAGCGCGGCGGCATCGAGCAGGGCCGCCACATCCTCCATGCTCCACAGGATCGGCGACAACCCTGCGGCCATGGCCGGCGTGACCTTCAACGTCTTGTGGATGCGGACGAAGTTGTACCAGACAGTATACAGCGCGACCATGTGCATGTGGTTCTCAAACTTCTTCGAAAACCCGTTGGTGAGCCGGGTGAAGCGACGCATGTGCATTCGCATCGTGAGGTTCTGGCGCTCCACGTAGCTTGTGCTGACATGCTTCTTCTCGGGGCGGCCGGTGATCGCCTCTTTGCGGGTGCCGATGCACTCGGCCGGGCTGTAGCGACCTTTGGCGGCCTCAGGCGCCTCGCCATAAAGCGTCACGAGCTGCGCATAGTCCACATCGATGCCGAAGGCGCCCTCCACGGCCTCCAGATACGCCTTGTGGCCATCTGTGGTGAGCTGCACCCGGTTGGCGAGGCGACCAGCTAGATCGTCCATGAACGCCTTGGCGTACTCGCCGTCACGGCCACCAACCAGCCACGATACGATCAGCTTGGAGTCGGCGTCGAGCGCCGTCCATGTCCACGTGTCGCCCGCTTCTTCTGGTGCAGCCTTGGCCGTCTCGACGTTCTTCGCCTTGGCGTAGGTGAACGACCAGATCTCGTCGCACTGCACCCGACGTGCAGTCACGCTGCGCACCTTTTCGTCATGGAAGGCGGCGCATGCCGTCCCGGCGTCGACCAGCAGCTTGCTGACGGTGTTGATCGATACGTCTGCCGTGCGCGAGATCGCCCGCATGGACGAGCCCTCGCACAGCAGGATGAGGATCAGGGCACGCTCGGACGCGGGGAGCTTGTTCATGCTCCCGAGCATCTGAACTTTCATGCTTAGCGTCAAGTTTCAGATTTCATCTTCGACAAAAGGAAGCTGGATCGTCTCGCCGAATCGTGGGTGAACGCGGTCAAGCTTGTGACGGTAGTCTTTGATGCTGGTCGAAAGCTTCATGATGGTTTTGACAGAACTTAAAAGGTCGCGCAGCTCCTGATATCCTTTACTCTCAGTCAAATGCTGGAAAAGCTTTTCAGACGGTCTGCCAGATTTGCCACGCTTTACTATCCTCTGTAGTTCCTCCCGTACACCAGGAGCCAGTCTACTATAAACATCCTCTGTTCGTCTAGCAAATATCATTGGCCTCTTAACGCTACCCGGTTCGTATTTGTAACCATGCAGCCGGAACAGCTCCTTGTAGAAGTCGTCATCGAACGTTTTGACCCACGGGAGAGCTTCTTTGGACACGTATTTTTCTAGAAGACGTACGAGGGCATCCTTGGCGCGGATATCCTGGAATCCAGTCGCCTCGTCTACTAGCGCATCTATGGCAACATTTGTAAGGGCTCGCAGAAGGACATCGCACTGCGCGGCAATGTGCAGCTGATTTGGTCGTAGCTTACCCGCAGAGGCCGCGTCATGGTATATCCAGCATACCTCTGGTAAAAGCTCGGCCTTGTACCCTAGGGCTATCCCTTTGTGCCCACCGGTCCTGAGCGGATGAAATGAGATCGGGTTGCTCGAGCATGTTAAGTTCTTGTCGATAAATGGTTTTAGCCCTGTCGCCCGCAGGAATGCTGGCATTCCCTCGAGCATCGTCTTATCGGAGGTGTTGGGCCGCTTGGAGCGCCCGATCGACTCGAGAAACCCATCCTGGGTAAAGACGCGGGTGTTTTCCTCATCATCTAGAACCGCGCACGGGATAGTGACGTTGCCGACGCGCAGATCGCCGGAGGCTATGGCCTTGGGAAGGGAGCGCCCCTCCTCTTCAAGGAGCGTACCCCATCGAGCTTGCGCTGCTCTGGTTGCAATCTCCTTGCGCGCCTCGAGGGTCAGCTTCCGCGCGCGAGCGAGTCCGCCTTGGCGCTGCGGGCTGTCTTCGTCCATTGCCCGACTCCATGCTTGCTGCATGGGCATGCATATGCTTGCTGGAAAGTAGCTGCAAGCATTTTCGCATTATGCTTGCTACTTCTCCCACCGCTTGGCCGCCGCCTTCCGCGCGATCTCCGCCCGCTCCTCTGGCGTGAGCTTCGCCGCCCGCGCCGCACCGCCCTTCTTGCCGAGCGCCTGTGCCGCCTTATCCTTGCCGTCGTCGACCGGCGCACTTTCCTCGATCTCGCCGGTTGCGATACGCATGACGTGGACGGCGTTGCCAATCACGTCGGCGGGGTGGTTGCCGCCTTTGAGTGTCTTGGGCATATCCTAAACCTCCCGCAATTCATGGACTTTGCAGTCGAGACCCCATTGAAATTTCGCGATCTCGCGGTGACCCATATCAATTATGACCGCATACACGGGCCTGCAGTTAGGTCGAGGCTCCTTGACGTACGATTCCAAGCGGCGTGCCGCTACCTTCTTCGCGCCTTCCACGTCGTCAGCCGGATGCGTCACATCGGCAATCCCAGTATCGTCGAATTTAGTCCGGTATAGCCTGATCCACAAAATTCCTGGCACTCGCATCGCTCCTCTATGCCTACCGCTAAGCATATAGGGGCTTCAACCGTATGGGAAATGGCTGGACTGACCGGGCGGACCGATCAGATTTCAAACTGAGACACTACCCTCCTGCCGCTCACGTTGCCCACTGCTGCACTCGATATGACCTTCCGATTGACGAACGATCCTTCGAGGCGCAGCGTCGAGCCAGAACCGGGCCCTCTGGACAATGACGGCCTGCGAGGGGGGAAACCATGAGGCTGCACGGGATTGTCGTTGCCATCGCAGCTCTACTGTTCGCCACGCTGGCCTCGGCTCAGTCGCCCAGCAAGGTCAACGCCGTCTGGGGGGTGAACGATCAGAACGAGGTCTTCCGCTGGGACGTGCCTCGCAACGAGTTCGTGCGGATGCCGGGAAGCTTGCAGCAGGTCGCGGTTGGCGCCGACGGCGAGGTGTGGGGCATCGATCCCGACGGCAACGTCCGTCGCTGGCTGAATGCCCAATGGCAGTCCGTGCCCGGGAATCTCCGGCAGCTCGCGGTGAGGAATGCCCAGGACGTGTGGGGGGTGACTGACGCCAATGCCCTCTCGCGTTGGACCGGCTCAGCCTGGGAGCCCATCGAAGAGGATGGCCATCCTGTTCTCCCGGCGGCCTATGTTTCGGCAGCAGCCGATGGCACGGTATGGGGGATAGCGCCCGAAGATGGCGGCATCGTCACCATCTCCGCATGGCTGGAGAGCCATACATTGTATCCGCTGCAGAAACCGGGCAGCGGCCATCTCAAGCGGATTTCGGTGACTGATGGCAACCGCGCTTGGGCCATCGATGACAGCGCGCAGTTGTTTCAGTGGGCGGAGCCCAACTGGGAACATGTTGATGGCGATTATCGCGATGTGGTGCAAGCGGCCAACGGGGAACTCTGGCGGTTGGCTGGCGACGGCGCGGTCCTGTTCAGCACAGACCCATCAGCGCCAGCGCAGCAGATCCAGTCCGGTCTTCTGCTCAAGCAGATCGCCGTCGGTGCTGCCCGTGCGACGGACAGCGCGATAGCAACGGAGGAGCAGCGGCAAATAGTGGATGCCCATAATACGGAACGGCTGACCCATCCGGATGTTGGGGCTCTGCAATGGTCAGCAGAACTGGCGAGTTTTGCCCAGGAGTGGGCACAAAATTTGGCTGATCAGGATCGGATGTTTCACCGCGAGGGCCGGCAAGAAAATCCTTTCAAGCCTGGGGAAGGGCTTGGTGAGAACCTCTCCAGCTGGGGGCCATCCAGGTTGGGGACGAGCGGCAACGCTGTTCGGAACTGGATTGCCGAGAAGCAGTGGTATGATTATGCTCAGGATCAATGCGCTGCGCAAAAGGTTTGCGGTCATTATACTGAAGTCGTATGGAAAAGTTCCCAATATGTAGGTTGCGGCAAAGCAATCTCTGCAACAGATTTTGAATATTTAGTCTGCAACTACTACCCGGCGGGTAACACCGGCGGAAGGCCCTACTAGGTGCCGCCCCTCCCGGCACCGAGTGGTGCTCGGCTGCCGCCAATCCTGCGCCCTGGGCGGCACGATGACGTGTCCGGTCGGGCGCTCACCGGCGGGGTACCGATATCTCCCGTTCGGATGAGCAGGCCAATGACTGGAGGCACGCCGTGAGAAAGCTATCCCGACTACTGTCCGCGCTCGTGCTCCTGATCGGCGGCACCGCTGCGATGGCGCCGGGCGTGGCCTCGGCCGCGGTCCAGATCAGGACCCAGGCGCCGTGCACCGGCGGTGGCGACAACTGCTTCAATTTCGGCGCCGGCATCGTGGGCGTGGGCCAGTTCGACCTGCGCGCGTTCACCTACAAGGCGCCGAGCAAGGGCAACGCCGAGGTCAGCTTCCACGGCTCGCTGCTCTGCGCCGCCGAGCCCGGCTCCGTCTACAAGGTCGTCGACCTCGTCACCCAGATCACCAACTCGACGGACGGCACCATCGGGCCGGGCCAGCCGGGAGGCCTGCGCCAGGCCATGGTCCTGGCGCCGAACACCTCCAACACCTTCAACCTGGCCTCGACCCGGATGTTCACGTTCAAGGCGGCGGGCTCGCAGACCTACCATTACAGGGTGCGCCCGCTGCGTATCGACAGCGGGAGCAACTGCTATGTCTACAATGCCGCGTTCACGGTTGTGTTCGTGCCGTAAGCCACCGCCCGCCGCGGCAGTTATCGATCCCGCGGGCGCTCGTCCTCGGGGCGGCCGACCAGACTGTCGCGCACACCCTTCAGCGACTCGGTGACGTTGTCGGTGGCGTTCTTCGCCTCGCCCTTGACCTGATCGGTCTTGCCTTCGGTCTCGGTCCGCTGATCGCCGGTCAGCTTGCCGACCGCTTCCTTGACCGAGCCCACGACCTTGTCCACCGTTCCAGACGCCATGCTGGTTCCTCCGCTAGTGATCTGACGATCACTACAAGAGGCGGCGGCGGTGAAGGTTCCGGCCCACGCACCCACCTCGCCGGATGGCGCCCGGCAGTTTGCGGGCCGCACATCGGCACCGGGCGCTCCTGGCGGGCTGCGGGAAGAGGACACCTGCCCTGGCCCGATGGTCGGGCAGGTGTCGCAGCATGGCTCAGCTACCTGCCACCCTGTGCTCGGAGCCTGCCGCCAGACTTCCGGGATTGGTCTGCACGAACACGTTGCTGCTGCCGTCGGGTGCGACGAACAGATCGTAGGTCGACCCGTCCGTGTAGGTGAGCGTCCCGGTGCAGTCCGCGAAGACCTTGTACGTGCCGGTGGAGCGGGCACGTCGCACGATCTTGCCGTTCGTGCTCGACGTGCTGACACCGCTCATGTGGCCGCGGCCGTCGTACACATCATGGCCCGCATAGGCGAACGGCCCGCGGTCTGCTCCGCTGACCACGCTTCCCGTGTACGCGTACAGATAGGTCCCCTGCAGCGTCGCCGCCGAGCACTTTGCTGCGGCTTCTTCCGCGGCGTTGGCCGTACCGCCGACGGCCATGGCCAGGGGCACCAACAAGGCGAACACGCCAAGATTTTTTCTCATCGCACCTCCCGCAAATGCTTGTGATTTATCAGCTTTGCCAAGGGGCTATAAACGGGAGATGGAGCGGACAGCAAGCGAAAACCCTGCGTCGGAAGGGGCGACGAGCGACGACGTCGGTGCATCGAGGTCGGGCGACAACGAGGCGCCGACGACCTGCGCCTCGCATCAGGTGGCCTCGGCTGAGGCCGGCCTGGCGGTCCACATGTTGCGGTTGAGCACTTCGGCGACCAGGACAACCTCACCCTGCTGACCGGGCTGCCTGCGGGTGTGTGGCCGTGGACCAGGAGCGGCCTTGTAGCAACCAATCCCGGTTTCCATCCCTACACGTTGGAACATGTGAAGAACGAGCTGGCTTCGGTCGTGTGAAAGACTACATCCGAATCATCTCGCGCAAAGATAAGACCTCGCGCAGCTATGCCGGCTTCGTCAGCCTCGCCTTCGCCCTCATCAACATCCAACTCTGTCCGTAGACCCTAACCGCCACGCACGGGATGGCGGAGAAAAGCGAGGCTACCGGTAAGACGCCAGGGCGGCTGGGCGTTTCCTGGACGTCAGTTTACCTGCTGGAACAAAATGATCTCGGCGCCATGGCGCGAGGTCCCTCGGTGCTCGGCCCCGACCGGCACGACACAACATTGCCCGGCACTGAGGGTAAGCGTGTGGTCACGGAACTCGACCATGAAGTCACCGCTCCACACAACGACGATTTCAGTGCTGTGGCTGTGATCGTCCCAGCGCCCTTCACCGCCTCCTGCGACGCGAACCATGCGGACCGCAACGCCACTAGTTTCTACCGTTTCTTCCCGTTTCTCCCCGCGTGCGAGCCGCTCAAATACCGCGCCGAAATCGGTTGGTCCGTTCACGGTCACTTTCCCGCCTGAGATGCCGATATGGTTGCGCCGCCGTCCAGGCCAAGGCTAACCGCACAACCGTGCTTCCTTCAATGACCGAAGTCGGAGGGTGCTCAACTCCACTATGCACGGCAGGGTCAGTGGAGTTTCTCAAAAGCCCTCCATCACCGAGAGATCCGGCTTCGCCTGCAAAACCGCCCGGGCCGAGAGCAGGCCAATTTCCGGAGGATATCCTGAACCTATCTTTCTGGTTCCAGCGTTGGTCGTGAGGCGCCTATTTTTCCCCGCACTGCCATATGCGGCGATCGCCGCCGCCAGTGACCTCCACGCGCAACCGCCGCATTCCTTTCGGCGGATCATAAGCGGCGCCGACCAGCTCAAAGGCATTCAGCACCATCCCCGGAAAACGCATCTCCACGGCGAGCACGTCACCCTGCAGCCGTTAGCGCGGCCCGCCCTCCATGTGGCTCAAATACACCTGGAGCGTTGCCGCGAAGGTCGCAGGTTAAGGGCCGTTAATCGCACCCGAAACGATGAACCCGACGACGACGCAGACTCCGGTCAGGCTGGTCCCAACGCCTATTATGACGCTACAACCGGTAAGCTATGTCAAACAGCCAGCGAGCAACCCGCCTGTCGTAGTGTCTCCGCAGGTGGCCGCTGGCGCGAAGCCGCCGGTGGTGTACACGTTCTCTCATCCCACAGACACTACCAGCGCCGAGCAATCGCCGGATTTCGACGACATGATCAACAGCGTGGCCAGTGGAGCCGTAACGCCGGCAAATGGCACGTAGTGATGCCTAAAGTCTGTTAATCGGACCTGGTACGGTGAACGTTAAGCCTCGTTGCGGCAACAACTCATTGGCGACGATTCGGCACCGTCGCAGCTGTCCTTTCGACGTGGTTTGTGAGGTTTCTCACATTGCTGGCACGGAAACTCGTCGATAAGTTTCGGTCAGTTTTACCCAATACGCATTTGGATGAAAGAAGCGATCGCTATGGACAGCTTGCATTGGGATAGCGAGCTCTATGCATTCCGATTTAAGGCGCTGAGTGTTTCACGACAGTCGCATTTGATGGCCCAAAGACGGGACATTGTGGCATGACCTTCGATCGTCGCCTGTTTTTGCACGCCTCGCTGCTGTCGGCGCTCGCTGGTTGCGCTCGCCAGGGCCCGTACCGGACCGAATCCGCACGATGCTATACGAACTCCGCGGTGCTACAAGAATGTAGGGACCGATCCTATATCGTCGCCAAACTGGCGTCCGCACCAAATTTGGAGTACTCGCTCTCGGTAGTTGAGTTCGATGATCAGGGTGTCCTGCTTAGTGAAAACGCCATGTGGGTGGCATGCAACCAGCTGAAAGAGGTCAGCGCCAGCGGGCGTGAGTTGTCGATTGTCATCTACGTCCATGGTTGGCACCACAATGCCGACGACGACGATGCCGATTTCGCGAGCTTCAACGAACTTCTGGCCGCCCTTGCTGCACTTGAGGCTACGAAGCCGACTAACCGCTATGTTACCGGGATTTACGCCGCTTGGCCTGGCCTCAGCATTACCGTTCCCGGGGTCAAATATGCCGGCTTTTGGACCAGAAAGGAAACTGCTGAGCGAGTTGCACAAGGGTCCATCCTTGAGCTCTTCGCACAAGTACGCCAGATCTGGAAGTCGCAACGCGATGACAATGGCGATCCACGGCTGGTGATCATTGGCCACAGCTTCGGTGGCCTGATTGTGTACCAAGCTCTCCGGAATTATTTCATCGAAGGTGCTACTACCGGCCCAACGCATAGCATCACCCGCGCACAAAAGCAAGTCGATCCAATTCTCAATCAGAAAATTGAAGGCTACGGAAATTTGGTCATATTAGTCAATCCAGCTTTCGAGGGTGTAAGATACGAGGTTATCAACCGCATCGTCAATGAGAGAGATCAGTTTCATCAAAAGCAGAAACCTGTGCTTGCGATCTTTGCGGCGCGCAATGATTACCCAGTGCGTTACTTTTTCCCGATCGGGCGGTGGCTCGGTACTGGACTACAGCAGGCGGCGAGCGTGGACGGTGATCGGGCGCGCGAGCAGATCAACGAGCGACCAACTGATCAGCTGACCAAGCTGGTCTATGGGGTGGGCTACGTCGATGAATTCGCGACACACCGACTCGACCTCAGAACGCCGCCTAATCCCCGTTTCGTGAACACCGCTGCGATGAAGCTCGATCCTGAGGTACTGCGTGAGCGCGAAGCGTATGAAATGGAGCAGTTGGAGGTATTTGAGCGTACTTGGATCGCGAACGGAACTCTCAAGAAAAAATGGGAGCGCGTCTACACAGACGGCGCCGTGCTGACGCATACGGCCAAATATCCGACCAATCCATTTTGGGTTGTTAAAGTCGATTCCGCGCTGATTGACGGTCACAATGGAATTTGGGATAACCCACAATGGATGGATTTTCTTAGACAATTCTTTGACGAAACAGTCGATCGCCCGGAGGTGTCGGCGAAATTGACGTAAATTCCGGCCTACACTTTCTGTTCAGGATTAGACGATCGAATGAATTTGCACTAACCGAGCGTGAGACTACGGCGTCGACACATCGGGACTTACTGTACCAAGTCACCCTAACGAGACGTTACCGAGGCGGCGAGAGACGTGGTGGGATGGCCCGAGCCGACCAACCCGAGCGTCACCGCTTCGACGCCGCACGGTCGCGCCCACCCTCGACTTTCTCCGCCAGCCACAGCTTGATCAGCGACTGATACGGCACGTCATGCTGGTTGGCCACGAGCTTGATGTGCTTTAGAAGCGCCACCGGCAGGCGCAGCGAGATCGCCGTGGTCGACGGCTTGAGGTTCGGCAGGCGGACCGCACGCGCCGTGCTCCAGTCGACATGGTCGGCCGTGTCGTGCGTCTCCCAGAACACCGGTTCCGCCGCTTCGTCGGCGAAGTCAGGCACGGCCTTGCGCGGCTTGCTCATGGATCCTCCGCTCCTTGCGGCTTATGTCGCGGGTCGAGATCACCCGCAGCAGCGTGCCGGCGCCGCACCCGGCGCGCATAGGCGGCCGCATCCTGCCGGCCCGCCTCGTCGTCCGCGGCCATCTGCGCGGCGATCTCGGCCTCACTCGTCCGCTCCACGCACTCCAGGTCGACCTGGGGCACCACTGTCTCCTCACGCCGCTGGCTCCGCCGTGCCAACCTGCCGTCGGCCGCAAGTGTCCTGCGAACCGTCACCATGGAGCTGCGCCTCCCGTCGACGGCCCCGGCCCCGGCCCCGGCCAGCCGAAATGAGCCTTTCTCGGCCGCCCTAGGAATGTGGGCCAGAGAGCGACATGAGCCAAGAGAAACGCCGCGCCGTCTGCGAATCACAATAATAGGAATAATAGCCGATATCCGTTACAATGCCCCGGCCCCTCCCAACCGGACACGTACCCATGCCCGAACCCCTCCCCCGCTCCCCTGCCCAGATCGAGGCCGCCCGCCGCAACGGCGCCCGCTCCCGCGGCCCCGTCACCGAGGAGGGCAAGGCCCGCGCCTCGCGCAACGCGCTCAAGCACGGCCTCACCGCGCTCGAGCATCTCGTCCTCGACGGCGAGGACGCGGCCGAGCTTGCGGCCCTGACCGCCCGCCTGATGGGCGAGGTCGGCCCCGAGTCCGAGATCGAGGCCCGTCTCGCCCGCCGACTGGCGATCGCCTTCTGGAAGGGCGAGCGCGCCGAGCGGATCGAGGTCGCCCTGTTCGCCGCCGCCCCCAAGGTCCGCCCGCCCGCGCACGGCTTCCAGTGGGAGAAGGCCGACCCGCTCACCACCTTCGACGTCAGGCGCTTCAACGCCGTCCGCGGCCAGCAGGCCCAGCTCGGCCGCGAGATCAGAAGCTGCCTGAAGGAGCTGCGCCAGCTCAGGA
>JBATRI010000527.1:0-16117 GCA_049292515.1 Geminicoccaceae bacterium | reverse complement strand
GGCCGTGGAGAACGCGCTGGGCCCGCTCAAGCCCGTCGTGCTGGCGGCGATGAGCTCGCGCCCGATCATGCTGCCCGGTCGGCACGTCATCAATGCCGGTATCGGCGGCCTGATCCTGCTGCTGCTGATCTGGTTCATCGCCAGCCAGAGCACGGTGGCCTTCGTCCTGATGACGATCCTGGCCTTCGTCATCGGCTTCCTTTTGATCATCCCGATAGGCGGCGCCGACATGCCGGTCGTCGTCTCGATGCTGAACTCCTACTCCGGCTGGGCCGCGGCCGGGATCGGGTTCACGCTGAAGAACCCGATGCTGATCATCACCGGCGCTTTGGTCGGCAGCTCCGGTGCCATCCTGTCCTACATCATGTGCAAGGCGATGAACCGCTCGTTCATCTCCGTGATCCTGGGCGGGTTTGGTGAGACGGCGGCGGCGGCGGGTGCGGTCTCCGACAAGACCTACAAGTCCGGCTCCGCCGACGACGCGGCGTTCATGATGGAGAACGCGCAGAAGGTGATCATCGTCCCCGGCTACGGCATGGCGGTGTCGCAGGCGCAGCACGCGGTGCGCGAGCTGTATGAGATCCTGAGCAAGAAGGGCGTCGACGTCCAGTTCGCGATCCACCCGGTCGCCGGCCGGATGCCCGGGCACATGAACGTGCTGCTGGCCGAGGCGAACATCCCCTACGACGTCGTCCACGAGATGGAGGACATCAACAGCGCCTTCCAGCAGGCCGACGTCGCCTACGTGATCGGCGCCAACGACATCACCAATCCTTCCGCCAAGACCGACAGCAGCTCGCCGATCTTCGGCATGCCGGTGCTCGACGTCGACAAGGCCAAGGCCGTGTTCTTCATCAAGCGCTCCACCGCCCCCGGCTATGCCGGCATCGACAACCCGCTGTTCTACATGGACCGCACCATGATGCTGTTCGGCGACGCCAAGAAAATGACCGAGGAAATCGTGAAGAGCATCGCCTAACCAAAGCCGACATCCAACCGGCCGCACAACACATCCCTCGTGGAGGGCGCCATTCTGGAATGGAGGGAGGTATTGCCATGGTAACGTCCTTGCTCGATCCTCAAATAGCGCCGTCTAGCTGTTCCTCTGCCAACGCGGATCTGATCAGTCAGCTCAATGCAATCGTTGGGCGCAGTCACGTCCTGACCGGTGCTGCCGCTACCCGCCGCTACCGGACCGGCTTCCGCTTCGGCACCGGTCAGGCGCTGGCAGTCGTGCAGCCCGGCAGCCTCGTCGAGCAGTGGCGCGCGCTCAAGGCATGCATCGCCGCCGGCAAGATCGTCATCATGCAGGCGGCGAATACGGGGCTTACCGGTGGCTCGACACCGGATGGCGACGACTACGACCGGGACGTCGTCATCGTCAGCACGCTGCGCATGGCCAAGCTGCATCTCATCAATGGCGGCCAGCAGGTCATCTGCTTCCCCGGCACCACGCTCTATCAGCTCGAGCAGTCGCTCCGGCCGCTCAACCGCGAGCCGCATTCGGTGATTGGCTCGTCCTGCATTGGCGCCTCGGTTTTCGGTGGCATTTGCAACAACTCGGGCGGCTCACTGATCAAACGCGGTCCGGCGTTCACGCAGATGGCACTGTATGCGCGGGTGAACGAATCTGGAGAGTTGCTCCTGATCAATCATCTCGGCGTCCGGCTCGGCGACGATCCGGAGACGATCCTGGATCGGCTGGACCGGCGGGCCTATGACGAAGCTGATATTGACCACGACGCCGGTCGCCTCTGCTCCGACCACCAGTACCATCGGCATGTGCGCGACATCGATGCCGAAAGCCCGGCCCGCTTCAACGCCGATCCGAGACGGCTGTTCGAAGCGTCGGGCAGCGCCGGCAGGCTCATCCTGTTCGCGGCCCGCCTGGACACGTTCGAGAACGAGGGCGAGACCAAGGTCTTCTATATCGGGACCAACGACACGACGGAGCTGACGGCGCTCCGCCGCCACATGTTGGCCAACATGTCGGACCTGCCGGTCGCGGCCGAATACATGCACCGCGACGCGTATGACATCGCCGCCAAATATGGCAAGGACATGTTTCTCGCGATTCAATATCTCG
The DNA here is from genome assembly GCA_049292515.1 of Geminicoccaceae bacterium. Lineage (GTDB taxonomy): Bacteria > Pseudomonadota > Alphaproteobacteria > Geminicoccales > Geminicoccaceae > Benzoatithermus. Next base: position 14,031 of record JBATRI010000527.1, on the reverse strand, counting down.
GCACCGACAAACTGCCTGCACTCTTTGCCCTGAAGACTCGGTTCGATCTGCTCGCTGGCCGGCTACGCTTCCTGCCGCGTGATCTAAGCGACCGACTCATGCAGGCGATAGGCCGAATCTTCCCCGACCACCTGCCGCGGCGGATGACTGAATATCGCTCCCGATACGAACATCATCTGATGCTCAAGGTTGCCGGGCCCGCGATCGAGGAGGCGCGCCGCCATCTGGCGTCCATGTTTCCCACATCCAGCGGTGCCTTCTTCGAGTGCTCGCCCGATGAGGCCAGCAAGGCGTTCCTGCATCGCTTCGCGGCTGCGGGGGCCGCCGTACGCTACCGCGCCATGCATCGCGACGAGATCGAGGACATTGTGGCGCTCGATATCGCCCTCAAGAGAAACCAGCGCGACTGGTTCGAAGTTCTGCCTGACGAAATTTCGGCATCAATCCTTATCAAATTGTACTACGGCCATTTCTTCTGCCATGTTTTTCATCAGGACTACATCGTACGCAAAGGGCACGACCCGATCGAGTTGGAACACCGGATGTGGAAGTTGCTGGATCAGCGTGGCGCCGAGTATCCGGCCGAGCACAATGTCGGCCATCTCTACTTGGCCAAACCTGCGCTGAAGAAATTCTACCAGAATCTCGACCCCTGCAACTGCCTGAACCCTGGCATTGGACAGACCTCGAAACGGCAACATTGGAACTAGAGCGTGTTATGGACTGAGGCTGCTGCCATGCCCAGTTCTGGGGGATGGCAGCAGCCCACAAACCTTACCCGTCCGATGTCCCTGATGAAGAATGGGCGCTGGTCGCCCCGTATCTGACCTTGCTGCCCGAGAGTGCCGGGCAGGGCGGCGTGATGGGGTGGACGCCCCCCGACGGCATCGATGTGCCAAAGAGGAGGTGTCGATGACACCACTCGAGGTGGCGTCCGTGGCAGAGGCTAGCACGATCGGCTTGGATATCGCGAAGCACGTTTTTCAGGCTCATGGGGCGGATAGCTCGGGGCGGCATTGTCACGGGAGCGGTGGTCGGAAGGGTGAGGCTCCCATACGGTAGGGCGATGCCGATCTCCTACGCCCGCCACCAGTTTCCGCCCGTGGTCATCCAGCACGCGGTGTGGCTCTATGTCAGGTTCACGCTCAGCTATCGGGACGTCGAAGAGCTCCTCGCCGAGCGCGGGCTCGATGTCTCCTACGAGACGATCCGGCGCTGGGTCTTGAAATTCGGGCCAAAGATCGCCCGGCACCTGCGGCGGCGACGGCCGGAGCCGACGGGGCATTGGCATCTCGATGAGATGGTGGTGCGCATCGCCGGGCAACGCCTCTATCTCTGGCGCGCGGTCGATAGTGAAGGCGAGGTCTTGGACTTCCTCATCCAGCGCCGGCGTGACAAGGCGGGGTCGGCAGCTCGCCTCGCCGTAGCCCTCGTAGAAATAGCCGACCTCGACCTCGAGGGCATAAAGCTGTGCCGCGGCAACCCGGTTCTGACCCGTCTCGTACTTGCAGACCTGCTGGTAGGTCACGCCCATGCGAGCACCCAGTTCCTGCTGGGACAGTCCAAGCTCGCCGCGACGGTGGCGTATCCGCAGGCCGATCTGGCGATCGACCTCTTCGACTTGCCGACCCAGTTGCGCCGGACGGGCAGGTGCCGTGGTGTTGCTGTCCGTGCTCCTCGGTCCGTGCTGACGGGCGGGAACGTCGACCGCTTGCCGGGAGCGGATGGCTGTTCGACCGACAGCCCCATGGCCGTTCCGTCACCTTGCCGCCGCTTCACCGGCCGACGCCAGCGGCTCGATCGTCTAGCTGGAGCTTTGCCGGGGTTTGAAAACAGCGGCAAGTGTGGCGGCAACGGCGGGGGTGCAGATGTTCAAGGCGACGCCCGACGATCGCGACGCGATGCTCTTGAACCTGCGTGGTGCCCTGCGCACGGTGCCGCCAGCGCTCTGGCGCAATCTCGCCAAGCGTCGCCAGCCGGCCGACGACCAGGCCGAGAAGCTGGTGGCCGAGCGGCTTTTGGCCCATCTCGAGCGCTGCGGCTGGGCGTTTGGGCATCAGCCGTCACGGCGCTGACGGGGCAGCCGGCGGCATGGCCGGATGCTCCGTATCCAGCAGGGTGGAATCCGACGCCGCCCCGACTGCCGCCACGGGCAGGGCCAAATGACGGCGGGCACCAGCGTGGCGCCAGCCTCGGCCGGGATCGGCATACCGCCTGCCGCGGCCGACGATGGCGGAGAAATGTCACGTGCGTCACCGGCTCGCGGTCGAGACTTGTCGCCGGCCGCCCCTGGCCAGGCACACCCGCATCGCCCTTGCTCGCCCGACACACGGCCGACCCGAATCGGTGGCTGTCCATGGCTGGACTTGTCCGCGACCGACGCGCCGACAGGTGGCGCGGCTTTCATCGGCGGGGCAGGGGCCTAGCTGTTGAGGTCAGTGTCCTCGGCGGGAGCGCATCGCCGGCCGATGCGACGCGGCATGTCCAACCCACCGGTGGTCCGGTGCCAGCCCTGTCACGGCCTTCTGCGCGGCGCCCTGGCAGCGGCAAGGGGACGAGCCCGCCAGCGCCGGCACGACCCGTGCGACCGGTATCCCCAAGCTTCCTGCGCTGTCGCTCCGTGCAGCCCGGGGCACCCCTCCTGGCTTTCCGGGTGCTCCGCTGTGCTGCGCCCCTGCGGGCGCACCGCCGCCGGCCCACTGCCCAACGGTCGCCATCGGCCGCGACAGGCGCGGACCGGCACCAGGAGCAAGGCAATGGCCAACATCGGCAGCTTCAAGCGCATCGAGGACGGCACCATCAGCGGCGAGATCCGCACCCTCAAGTTCAGCACCCGCGCCCGGTTCGTCCCGGTCGAGGACAAGCCCAGCGAGCAGAGCCCGGATTTCCGCATCTTCGCGCCGCAACGGGTCGAGCTCGGGGCGGCCTGGAAGAAGGTCAGCGACGCCGGTCTCACCTACTACTCGGTGACGCTCGACGATCCTTCCTTCACCGCCACGGTCTACGCGGCGCTGATCCCGACCGAGGCCGACCCCGACCGCTTCAACCTCGCCTGGTCCCGCCCACGCAGCCAGGACGAGGACGGCTACTAGCCCAACCCCGGCAGCAGGACGCCCGGCCGCAAAGTCGGGCGCCCTGCGTCGCGTCACCGGCAACACTCCCTGTCGGATGCAGCCCCGCCAGATCGGTATCTGCTCGGGCCATGCCACCGAAAGCCTCTCCTATGCCCCGTCGCCTTCCTGCCGGCCTGTGGATCCTGGTGGCGCTCACCGCCTTGCCGACTGTCGCGGCCGCCGAGCGCCTGGTCGGGCGGGCACATGTGATCGACGGCGATACGTTCGTCGTCGCCGGCATCCACGTGCGGGAACGTGTTGCAGCGAGGTGCAGAGGGCGAAAGAAACCCTGGTCATGCTGTCGCTCAGGCAACGCGGACAGAATTCGGGCGGCCGAGATCGAGCATGCGGTTGAGGACCTCCACGGCCTGCGCCACGTCGGTGTGGAAGCGCAAGCCATCGCCGATGACGCGCTTCCAATGCCCATCATCGCTCGTCCGCCAGCCTCCGCGCACCAACGCGGTGCCGCGATGCTTGAGCGCATCGAACGCCGCGGTGGAACACCTCGTCGCAAGCATATTTCAGAGGTACAGTGAGAAATCTCACATACAACAGTGGCCCTCCTATGAGTTCAATTTGCCGACCGCGAAGTCATATGATCTAGGTTAATAGGAACATTATTATGTCGAGCGGTCCAATAACGTGCGCTCCACAAAATCGATTTTATATTTTGGACTTAGCATGCCAGGCGATCCAGGGAAATGTTGGGCTCCTCTGCATCTTCCAACAGGAGAAATATGATGACCAGTCTCAAGTTCAGGGTAAACCCGTCTCGGGCAATTAAGGTGCTCGGCGAGATGCTATGTGTCGTGAGCTCCCGAGTCCGTTCGCGGGCGCGGGTCCGCTCCGCCATACTGGCGGCCGCGGCGTTGCTCGGAGCCGCTGGCCCGGTGCAATCCGCAGGCGGACCCCCGCCGCTCGTCGGCTTCACCGCCGTTGTCTGCAATGGGGTCCTCGTCCGCGGCAAAGGTGTCAGCGGTGTGACAAAGATCGCCATCGGCCAATTCGAGGTTCTCTTTAACATGCGGGTCGCGGCCTGTACTTCCGTGGCGACGATCGGCCTGCCCGGTTCAATTGGCATGTCGGCGCCTGGCGAGATCACGGTCGTGGGACGATCCGGCAAGAGCAACGGTGTGCTTGTCGCGACCTCTAACTCGGCAGGAGGCTCCGCCGATCGCTGCTTCCATCTCATCGTAGCCTGCTGAAAACGGCAACGGATTTCGCTGCGGCTCGATGCCCAATCGGCTTGACCCGGCATAAGAGAACCAGCAGGGGCGCAGTCCAGTCTGCAGCGAGCCTACGGGAACTGCGCTCACGGTTACCCTGCAGTCATCGCTGTCGATCACTGCTCGGCCGAGTGCGTTGGCATTCATGCCAGCTGCAGCGCCAATCGCTTCGAGGCTCTCGAGCCGGTCACTTTTGTGTCGCGCGCGCTAGATGGAGTGGCACCAGCTCGCGCTCGACGATCCGGTCGATCTCAGCCGCCTGGGTTACCGTGAGCTCGTCGCGCCAACCGCCGATCTTGCCGCGACGCACCTTGAACGACTGCGGATCGTCGGGGTTGCCCGGGCGCAGTTTCGAGGACCGGAAAAAACCCGCCTGCTCTTTCTGCCGCAGGCTGTCGAACGAGGCGAAGACAATCGCATGGTCGATCTCCTCCACCGTGAACGGTTGATCGAAATGTGCGACGACCCGCTGCAACGTGGCGTGCGGCTGGGCTTGCATCCCCTCGTAGGTGATCCGCAGTGCACCCGGCAGACGGGGCAGGATCGCGTTCCATTCATTCAGGAACCGAACCACCTTGAGCACGGCCCCGCCATTGTGCTCGACCAGGAAATCGAATAGCGGCAGACCATCCGTCCCGTCGGCAAATCCGGCCCGGGCACGGCCCTCCGGCGAAGTCCGCTTGGCTCGCTGATAGTAGAGCGAGACCGCGACGTCGCGAGGGTCGCGCGCCAGGAACAACATCTTCTTATCGGCAATCACGGTCAGGGCCTGTTCAGGTGCCCACGGCTCCCTGCTGCCGGCGTGCGTGAATAAGATCCGCGGGATGCGCTGATCGCGCCGGTAAAAGTTCCCGCTGTCGATCAGCTCGGACTCGGGGACGCCATAGCGCTGATGATAGAGACTGGATAATTGTGCCCGCAGCCAAGTACGGCCAGACTTGCCATAGGATACCACGACCGCGTCGCTCTCATGCAAGGCTGCAAGCCGTTGCTGTCCGCGCCGGCGTGATTTGCGCTGCGCGGTGAGACGCTGGAGCCAGGTGCCCAGCAAGCTGCTCCTCCGGTTTTCCCTAACGTGCGAGCGCGTCTCGCCGCCGGCTCCTTCAGTGGTGATGGCTGTCAGGTTCGTGCGTGGCATCAGCTCTACCGCTCCCATCGACTTTTCGAAGTCGGCGCAAGGGCGCTCCGGAAGTATCCGCTCCTTCGAGGGAGGAACAGCTGTCCAACGAAAGCGTCGCCTCGCGACCACGCCACCGTCGTGAACCGCGCTTCGAGCAGATCGAGCTCACGAACAAGCATGCGTGTCATTGATCGGACAATGCACGTGATCGCACCAAGCTATAGATCGACCGTCGACATCAGCCGTGGACGTGGCGGATCTACGCGCCGTGCCTCAACTTGCCGATACCTCTGATGGTGTTGTCAATCGTGTTCCCGTCGTAGGTCGGTCGTTGGCTGCAAGAGTTCGCCGGCGCTCCGCCAGCAGGGCAGGGATGGCCAAGGCAGCGATCGAGATCAGAGCGAGCAGCGAGCTCCAGGGATCGCCCAGTGGCCCGAGCTTCCAGTCTGCCAGCTTCAGGCCATACACCAGAAGCACGTGAAAGGCGTAGACCGGCAGCGCATGGCGCCCGAGCAGCATGATGAAGGGATGGTGCAGCAGGGCACGCAGCCAGCGTGCAGCGGTGGTCGCGACGACACTGCCCGAGCGTGGCCCGGCGATCAGCAGCCAGGCGATGGCGTAGGCCGCGGCCAGAAAGCTGAGCAGGTAGACCGGACCGAACTCGTTGCGTCGCTCGAACGCCTGGAAACGCAACAGCACGGGCGTATCCACCCAGCCTGCCAGCAGCGCCAGCCGCCAGCCCAGGAAGAACAGCAAAATGCTCAGGGCGAGGCTCAGCCACGCCGTGTGCTCAGGTAGAAAGGCCCGCTCGGGCACGAACTCGCCCCGGGCCATCAAGGCGCCGATGGTAACCCCAGGAATGAAGAGGATCTGCCACGCCAGTGGATTGAAGTGCGCGCGGACGACCAAGTCGGTGCTGCCATACCGGAGCATTGCCTCGAGCCCCGTCACGAGGGGCAGGCATGCCCCGAGCTGGACGAACAGCCAGGCGCTCAGGCTGAGGGTGGCGATCAGCCAGACCCGCCGGCCGGCGACCAGCCAAAGGACCAGGGGCGAGACCAGAAGGTAGAGGATGTACTGCGGCAGGATGTCCATGAAGGTGGGCTGGTAAAGCAGGCCAGCCGCCGTCAGCACGTAGGCCATCCCGTCCGCGTACAGATGCCCGAGCCAGTCACCCCACGCGGCCGAGCTGCCCATGATCAGGCGGGACAGCACCAGCACGATCAGCACCAGGGCAAGGTGCCAGCCGTAGAGCTCGAGTGAGCGACGGCTCAATCGACGCAGGGCAGTCCCGGGGCCTCGGCGGTCGAACATCGACATGTAGGCGAGCCCGACCAGCAGACCGGAGAGAAAAATGAAGCCTTGCGCGCTCTGCATGAAGGTGAAGTGCGCGTAGTTGAGCCAACCGAGCGCGAAGCTGCCCGAGAAGGTCAGATGGTTCATCAGCATGAAGACGATCAAGAAGCCACGCAGGCCGTCGAGCAGGGCAATCCTCTTCACGACTTGAGCATTCCCGGCCCGATATAGCGCAGGGAAGGCGGCCGCATGGCCGGCGCGCACGACCTCCGCACTATCAAAGCTTCAAGCCACGATGGCGGCGTATCGCGTCCACGCATTCCACGCCGAGGCCGACAAGGACGCACCCCAACGCGACCAGGTTCAGCGCCATGAACAGATGAACGTCATCGAAGGCGAGCATTTGCAGGATCCCATCGAGTACGCTGGCGCCTGGCGGACGGGGCATGTCCATGCCGTTCCCCGTCTGCATTATGGCATCCCCGCGGTTGCTGCTGCTGGACCTTGCCGTGCCGTGGCCAAGCCAGCTCTCACCTATACCTCCGGTCGCGACTTTTAATCCGAAGATCGATGGCCACGACGTGCAAGGGACCTCCTGGCGCTCGATGCCGCGCAAAAATGCCGGATTATTTCGGCGCCTCAGCGGTAGACGAGGCATGAGCCTGCTCGATCGGATCAATCGCGACATCAGCGTCGAACTGCGCGCCATGCACTGCTACGCGCTCGTGCTCACCCGGGTGGCGGATCAGGCCGAGGATCTGGTCCAGGATTCACTCTCGCGCGCGATCGCCAGCGCGCATGCCTGGCAACCCAGCCGCGACCTGCGCCCCTGGCTGCTGGCCATCGTCCACAACACCCATCTCAAGCGGCAACGCCGGCAGAAGCTTGATCAGGTCGCCACCGACGAGGCCAGCTGGGCGCATGATCGGGCCGTCCAACCGCCCCAAGGCGACCGAGTCGAGCTGGCGCGGACGATGGCGGCGCTCATGGACCTGCCGGAGGAGCAGCGGGCGGCACTGGTTCTCGTGGCTTTCGAAGGACTCGCCTATAAGGATGCAGCCGAAATTCTGGGTCTACCCCTGGGCACGTTGATGTCCCGCCTGGCACGCGCGCGCGACGCTCTGCGCGCAGCGACCGGACGAGGCCGCCAGCCCGAGGCGCGACCGACTTTGCGGATGGTGCGGTAGGCCATGACGCAGCCTGTGACCGAGGACGAGCTGAACGCCTACATCGACGGCCATCTCTGTGCCGAGCGGCGGATCGCCGTCGAGGCCCACTTGCAGGCGCATGCCGACGAAGCGGCCGACCTGATGGAGAGCATGCGGATCCAGAGTGAGATCCGCCTGTGGCTGGAGCGCACGGATGCGCCGCCCAATATGGTGACGGCCGCCTTAGCGCGCCGATTTGGTCGCATCATCGGCTTCCGCGCACTGCTGCCCTGGCTGCAGCGGACATCGGCGGTCGCAGGGCTGGTGCTCGTGGGCTGGATGGCGCACGCCGTGCTCGTGCCGCCGAACATCGAGCTCGAGGACAACCCCGAGGCGGTTCTGGCCGACGATGCCGCCCAGGCATGGCGCGTGGCGCAGCTGTCGCAACCGGACCTGGCGCGGCAAGGCGATGTGCCTGGCGTTGCGGTCGACCCCCAGCCCGAGCAACCGCCGCTCGATGTGCTGCCCGAGGGGATGCGGCGCGTGGGCAGCGACGAGATCGATTGGGACGGCGGCACCGCTGTCATCGAGCTGATGACCACATCGCACGGTGAACGGCTGGTCCTGCTCAAGGCCGCGACCGAGGCTGCGGACAGCGACGATCCGTCCCTACAGGTGCATGAAGGCGTCACCACCGTCGCGTGGCGTGACGATGGCTATGCCTATGCGCTGACGGGGGGTATTTCCGCGGGCGAATTGCTGGGCCTGGCGCAGCACATCGCCAGCCGCGGCTGAGGGGGTATGTGGAAGTCTTCGAACGCTGCACAGGCTTCTTTCAAGCAAGGGGAACGAGCGCATGGACAAGTATCATGAGGTAATCATAGTGGGCACAGCCTGCACAGTCATCGATCCCATCTGCCGTCTGGATTGGACCGTGTATATGGAAGGGATGGTGCACTGGACATAGCCAACCGCGCTGAAATCGTGGCATCCGCTGCTGGGAGCTCACCATATGCGCTCCCGTATTTCAAGGCGATGGAGTCCTCGGAAGATTGGTGCACAACTTCCATATTCTGCACTGCGTTTTTCAGTATCAGCAGAAAGTGATCCTAGTGCAAATCATATTCTAGACACATCGCTGACAGAAGGATAATGTTACCTATGTATTGTACTGTGTGTTGCAACCGTATGGCCCAGATTACCAGCGTTTCGGCTGCCGTTACGTCAGCAGACGATATAATTGCATCATAAACGTTAACTGGATCGTCAACTAGCAGTTTGGCAGCACCCAGCGGCCCTAGGACGGAATCAGCCTCGGCTATTGTTGCAGATGGTGCATGAGATCTTGATGTCCCGCGAATGTCGACAGAGAATTGGAGATAAGTCAGGCGTCCACCGCCCGAAAAAGGTCGATCCGCGTCTTGTGGCGTTGGACCGTCATGTAGCGAAGAGAATTCGGCGGCGGCGGCAGCAAATAGGTCTCACACAGCTGCAACTGGCCGAAATGATCGGCGTCACCTACCAGATGGTGCACAGGTACGAGCGGGGCATCTGCCGCATCTTCGCTGGGCACCTCCATGCCCTGGCGGGGGCGCTGGGCACCGACGTAACGTACTTCTTCGAGCACGTTGAGTCTGGCTCCATCAAGACCATCCAGCAGGATTACCATCGCCGACTAGACGAACTGATGGCTAACGTCCTTCGCATCGCCGAACCCCGGTATCAGCAGGCGGTCTGTGTGGTGGCCAAAGCGATGGCCGCTGGTGCAGCTGCGGACGAGGAGGAGAACAAGGATTGACTGCCAAGGGCTTCCGGCAAACGAACGGTGAGCGGCCACCCACTTCGTGTCGGCCCGTTCCCAACAGTGATACTGGGGGCGAATTCCCTGGGGCTCAGGCTACAAGCTGGAGGGCGGCGAAGCGCGAGCAGCGTGTCTTGGCCACAGGCGTGTTCTGGCGAGGCCGATGTAGCGGCACCGGCGCAGGGCACAGCGGCGAATGGCTTGGGCGTGCGTGCCCTCAATGTCGGCTCGGCGATGACGAGGGTTGATCGGTGAAGGGCTTCACGTTCGCAAGCCCATACTGCGTGCGACCCCCTTTCCGCCAGGCAACAGATCGAGCGGTCGGAACGGCCTCATTGCCCTCGCACCGGGACTTACTGGGCTTGCCGACGTTATATGGCCAGCACTGTATGCCTGTTCGGCGTTGGCTAAGTTGGTCGTGGTCATGCCCCGGCTGACCTGGGAGCAACTGTTGATCATCATCTCTTGCCATGCAATCATCGTTTTGGACACACGCAGCTCGCTGAGGAGGCACCGGCCATGGTCACAAGTGATGCCGCGTACTGTCGATCCGACGAACCAGCGAAGTGCCCTGTCGCAACTGGCCGGCTCGAGATCGCCGACGGCGACATCGTCCGCTGCGATATCGCCCCCTATTTCTTCCGTGCGCATGCCAGCGGCGCGGCGCTGCGGCTCGAGCCGATCGAGGACACGTTTGCGCTAGTCATGGAAGTAGCGAGCCGATGTCAACGGGCCAGGGTCTCATAGCAACCGCGCCTGGTTGAGGGCGTAGCGTTGGTTGTGCACTAAACAACGGCAGCAAAGAACGGCTCCCCTCGGGTCACGCGAAACTGTGCCGGCCTGTAGCCCACCCAGATAGTGACGGCGCTCCCGATCGCCCGCCGGCAATCGTCATCGTGGTCGTAGCAGATCCAAAACGGAGCGCCACGCATCTCGGCGGCAATTGCCCCGCAGAAGCAGGAACCGGTCTCGATTTGGTCGTCCATCTCGAACCACTTTCAGCAAAGCGGGCCTGGCCCAGAAACGCGAACGCTTGCTCGAGGACGGTCAGGTCGGAGCGGGATTCGAACCCCGCGACACCGTTTCCACGGTGTACCTGCTTATCAGGCAGGCGCCTTCATCAGGCGGCGTGCCGTGTCATCCTCGCGCGCAGCTGGCCGCCCTCGTGGATGATGACCAAGGATGAAAACCATGCCTTTACGTCTCCGCGACCACCTGCTGACCGGCAACTACGCCAGGCGGCGGGAATGCCACCTCGAGCCAGATTGGCTGGCGATCTATCGTCTGATCGATGACGACGAGGTGCGGTTCGAGCGCATGGGAACGCACGCCGATTGATCGTTCGCCGGACCGCAACCTTTGGCTCAGGGTTGGGCGACCTCCACGCATTGTGGGCATCTGGAAGGGATATTGGCAATGATATGCTCCACGGCGTCCATGACCTCTTTCCTCGTGACAAGGGGGCCGTAGCTGCCAGCCACCCACTGCCGGGCGGCCATGTTGTACGCCCGCCGCTCCGCGACCTCATCGGTCCCCATCACGAGGATCCCCGGATGCTTGGCGCACCCGGCGGCGGCACCGGCCTGAACGACAAGCCGCCTGATGTCCAGGGTCATCCACCTAATGATGTCCATCCCAGCCTCACGCCAACCATCATCGGGAAAAGCCCGGACAGAGCTAGGAGATCCCCGATCCATCCGACTTCTGGCCGATCTTCGCGGAGCTGTTCGACCGCTGGCGGCAGTAGGTTTGCATCTCGCCATAGCCACCAAGCCTGAGCCCAGCGCTTGGCCTGGCACGGGAATGGTTGCACGAATGACGCCGATGCACGGCTCGAGCTCGGCCCGCGTTGCTCTCAGGCTCAGGCAGAACCGTTGTTGGCGGAGGCCAGAAGAAGGCGGACGCGCCGCAGCAGCTCGTCATGGGTGTAGGGCTTGGCCAGCGACGGGCCATGCTCGCACAGATCCGCAGCCTGGGTTGCCGACCGGGCGACACCTGACGTCAGGATGATCTTGATGCCGCGGCGATGCCGGCTTGCCCAGCGGGCCAGTTCGAAGCCGTTCATGGAGCCCGGCAGCTGGATGTCGCTGAACAGCAACTCAACCGTCTCGCTGGAGCGAAGGATCTGCAGCGCTTCGTCACCGTCGCGCGCCTCGAGGATACGGTAGCCGCAGCTGCGCAGGTACTCGGCCACTGCCAGTCGGATCAGTACCTCGTCCTCGACCACAAGAATGGTCCGGATCGCTTGCGTCTGATCGAGCTGCTCGGCCGTTGCCTCGCCCATGCCCTGCTCTCGGGAGCTTTCCTATGACGTTGTGCGTCGCTACCGATGACAATCCTTGAACATGGGTAACGTTCCACCAGGCTCGGCTGCCTGCAGCGGCGGCGCGGTTGCGCGAGGTGCTGGCAAGGGCACGATCGCCCGGTCGGAGCAGGGGCACGGCGGTCGCGGCCATGCCTGCCTGAATCACTCCATCTCCAAGGAGCTTTTCCGTCTCTGGCGACGGCAGGCACGATGGCCTGATCCGGGGCCGGATTGGCTATTCGCCGCTCGGACGGATTCAGCCCGCCCTCGCAGTAGGGCGCGCTGTGCACCTTCACCGACCACACCACCTCATCGGAAGCAGCCAGGCCTCGGACAAACAACCTGCCTCAGGAGCAAGAAACGAAGCTCAAGGCATTGGTGGCCCATGCGGGTCGGAGGATCCAGACGGGCCGAGGTCGAGCTCCTCCAGGGCCGTCCGTGCCGCTGCGGTGGCCTGCGCCAGCTCGCTGACCAGGTCAGCGACATCGAGGCCCCGCGTAGCCCGGTCCTCGATGCTTCCGGCCAGGGCCGACAACCGTGCCAAACCAAAGCTGCCGGCGGTGCCGCGCAGCCGATGTGCCTCCCACTGCAGCCGGGCCGGGTCGCCCACGGCGTCCTGGAGCTCGGCACAGCTGCGACTGGCACCCTCCAGCCCTTGCCGGAGCAGCTGTGCCAGCACGGCCGGCGGCAGCTGCCGGGTCATGCCCATGATCAGCTCATGGTCGAGATCCGGCACCGTCATGCCCACGAAGCTCACCTGGGCCGCGGATGGTGCCGGGTCGGCAGGGTCCATGCCGGACATCGCCTCGGGCGCCGGATCGCTGGCGGCCACCGACGGTGCCAGCTCGGCCACGGCGGCCAGCAGCTCCGGCCAGACGATCGGCTTGCCCAGGACCCGGTTCATCCCCGCGGCCAGGCAGTGGTGGCGCTCGACCTCCATGAGGCTCGCGGTCAGCGCCAGGATCGGGACAGTGCCCACGGGCGGGGGGAGGGCGCGGATCCGGCGGGTGGCCTCGATGCCGTCCAACATCGGCATCTGCACGTCCATCAGCACGACGTCGAAACGCTGCCGGGACAGCATCGCCACGGCTTCGGCACCGTTGGCCACCAGGCTTACCTGATGGCCGACATGGCTCAGCCCGGTCTCGAGCAGGTCGCGGTTGACCGCCACGTCCTCGGCCACCAGCACCCGCAAGGGTGAGGCAGCGGCCGGCGTGGCGATAGCACGCGCCTGCGGCGCCACGATGCGGCCTATGCCGAGTGGAACTTCGAACCAGAACCGGCTACCTCGGCCCGGCTCACTGTCGACGCCGATCCGGCCGCCCTTGAGCAGCACCAGCTCCCGGCAGATGGCGAGGCCGAGGCCGCTGCCACCATAGTGCCGGCTGGTCGAGAGATCCGCCTGCATGAATGGGCGGAACAGCAGGGCCTGTTGTTCGGCCGAGATGCCGATGCCGCTATCCTCGACCTCGAAGCGCAAGGCCACGAGCTCGTCGGGCAAAGGCGTGCCGCGGACCGTCACGCCGACCCCGCCGCGAGCAGTGAACTTGAGCCCGTTGCCGATCAGGTTGACCAGCAGCTGCCGTAGTCGGGTGGGATCCCCCAGCAAGACCGGCGGCACGCCGTCCTGCACGGTGAACGTGAGCTCGAGCCCGCGCTCGACCGCCTGCGGGGCCATGATCGACCGTATCTGCTCGAGCACGTCCACGAGTGGAAAGTCGATCCGCTCCAGCGCCAGGCCACCAGCGCCGAGCCGCGAGAAATCCAGGACATCGTTGATCACGCTGAGCAGGTGCTGGCCCGAGGTCTGGATGGTCTGGACATAGGCCTGCTGGCGGGAGGTCAGCGGCTCCCCCGCCAGCAGATCGGCCATGCCCAGCACGCCGGTCATCGGTGTGCGGATCTCGTGGCTCATCGCCGCCAGAAACTGCGCCTGGGAGCGCTCGCCGGCCTCGGCCCGTCCATGGGCGATCCTGGCCTCGGCCGCCGCCGTCGCCGCCGTCGCCGCGGTCACGCGCAGGG
>JBATRI010000526.1:0-4430 GCA_049292515.1 Geminicoccaceae bacterium | reverse complement strand
GGCCGCTGCCGCCCTGCGGTGGCCGGGGCTCGTGGCCCTGCTGCAGGCGCTTCGGGCCGCCCCGTGGCCGTTGCAGCCGGCTCTGGTGCGCGGCTTCTACGACCCGCTCCTGCCCGAGCTTTACGACTTCACCGCCAGCCGCCTCGCCGATCTCGACCAGCTGGAGCGCCTGGCCGCGGCGGCACCGTCGCGCGAGCGCTTCCTCACCGAGCTCACCCTCGACCCACCGGGTGCGTCCGGGGCACCCGCCGGCCGACCGCTGAAGGACGAGGACTATCTGATCCTGTCGACGATCCACTCGGCCAAGGGCCAGGAGTGGCGCGCCGTCTACATCTTGAACCTGGTCGACGGCTGCATCCCCTCGGACATGGCGACGGGCAGCCCTGAGAGCATTGAGGAGGAGCGCCGCCTGCTCTACGTCGCCATGACCCGGGCCCGGGACCAGCTCCACCTGCTCCAGCCGGAGCGCTTCTACGTCACCCACCAGGCCCGCCAGGGCGACCGCCATGTCCGCGCCCCGCGCACCCGCTTCATCCCGAACGCCCTGCTCCGCCTTTTCGAGCTCACCGCCCCCGGCCCTGGATCGCACCCCCGCCCCCGACCTCTGGAGACCATGCCGGCGATCGATCTCGCCGCCGGCATGCGCAAGATGTGGGAATAGCCGCAGCGAGCCCCACCTTGCGGATGGCGCCCAGCGAACGGTGGCCTCCGCGCCGACGCCTCGGGAAAGTGACATGAATGCGGCCTGGGTGACCGGCGCCCGAGGCCGGGCTATGCTCCACACCAGACGGAAACGAGGTGCTTCGCGCACGCCATGGACGAGTCTTTCAAGCAGGATATTGCTGCCGTCGGCAGCATCACGGCCATTCCGACGATACTTGATATCATCTGCCGCACGACGGGCATGCGCTTCGCGGCGGTTGCACGGGTCACCGAGGACCGGTGGATTGCCTGCAGTGTGCGCGACGACATAGCGTTCGGCCTCCAATCGGGGGGAGAACTCAGAGTCGAAGATACATTATGCCATGAGATTAGGCAGATGGGCCACGCCGTCATCATCGATGACGTGGCTGAGGATGTAACCTACTGCCAACATCATACCCCGCGGATCTTTGGCCTGCAGAGCTATATCTCGATGCCGATCCGACTGGCGGACGGGTCGTTCTTTGGCACCCTGTGTGCGATCGATCCGGAGCCGCGTCGGCTGAACACGCCCGAGACCATCGACATGTTCGAGATGTTTGCCGACGTCATCGGCTCTCACCTGAGTGCCATCGATCGGATCAAGGCAACCGAATCGCATTTGCTCGATGAACGAAAGACGTCGGTGCTGCGCGAACAGTTCATCGCGGTGCTGAGCCATGATTTGCGGAACCCACTGGCAGCGATCAATGGTGGCATGCGCCTGTTGCGCAAGACCCCGCTGAACGACCAGGCCAAAGCTGTGGTCGGCATGATCGAGGGCAGTGTCGAGCGCATGGCCGGGCTCATCGACAACGTGATGGACTTCGCCCGCGGCCGCCTCGGCGGCGGCCTGACGCTGGCCCGCGACGCTGACGTCCCCGTCGAGGCCATGGTGCGGCAGGTCGTGGCCGAGTTCCACAGCAGCGACCCGGGCCACGTGATCGAGACCTGTTTCGCCCTGACCGCGCCCGTCGACGGCGATCGCCGCCGTATCGCCCAGCTTACGTCGAACCTGCTGGGCAATGCGGTGATGCACGGGGCAAAAGGCCAGCCGATCCAGATCGGTGCGACGACGGCAAATGGTTGGTTCGAGCTCTATGTCGCCAATGCCGGCGATCCGATCCCGCCCGGCATACTGAACGACATCTTCGAGCCATTCTCACGCGGGACGCATGCTCCCCACCTGCAGGGGCTGGGGCTCGGGCTGTACATCGCACACGAGATCGCCATCGCCCACGGTGGCACGCTCGAGGTCGCATCGACGCCGGCTCAGACGCGCTTCACGTTTCGCATGCCATTGCCATCGGCTCCCGCCGGCCGCCAGACCGAAACGGTGTCATTCGCGGGTTGAGCCCCGCACAGATTGCTCCAATCGCCGGACGCGCGGCAACCATCCTGCATCCGAGGCGTTCGGCAGTCAGGAGGCAACGCGGAACCTATGAATATACTGGTTGTCGAGGACGACATTCTGATCGGCCTGGCACTCAAGGCGGTGCTGTACATTGCCGGTCATCACGTGAGCGGGCCCGCGTCGTCCGCCAGCGATGCCCTGCGCCAGGCCGAGGCCGACCCGCCGGAGCTGGCGTTCATCGACATCAACATCAGGGGTGACCACAACGGGATCGTCGTGGCACGGGCGCTTACCGAGCGACACGGCACCTCGTGCATTTTCCTGACCGCCCAGGTCGATGAAGCGCGCAGCGCCAAGGACGTCGCCATCGGCGTCATCGGCAAGCCCTACGATCCCCCGGCGCTGTTGCAGGCGGTCAAGATCGTGGCTGCCATGCGCCATGGCGAGCAGCTTGCCCCAAGGCCGGGGCATCTGGAGCTGTTTTGAAACCGAGCAAGCGCCGCCCGACACGGGCACGACGCTGACTCCGGCACGTTCTCAGGGCTTAGGCTAAATCACCGCCGGGAGACGTGAATATCGGCGATGGTAGGTGCCGGTGCTGTATCCAAAACGAGAATGTTCCAAACGCCAATACGAACAAGTGATCAAATTAAGCTAAATTGTCATGCGGGCCGTTTGATATCGACGAAGGTCGAATGTACGGTGGCGAATGCTGGAAAGGAGGCTCGACCATGGCCGAGCCGCTCCACGACGCTGAGCATGGCGGCACTCTTGCACAGACCATTGTGGATACGGTCCGCGAGCCGCTGCTTGTCCTCGATCGAGACTTGTGCGTAGTGGTCGCCAGCCGATCATTCTGTCGGACATTCCGGGTCGACAGCCAGGACGTTCAGGGCAGGCCTTTGTACGAGCTGGGCAACCGGCAGTTCGACATTCCGGCTTTGCGGCGGCTGCTGGAGCATATCGTCCCCGATCACACCGTCATGGACGACTTCGAGATCGCGCACGATGTTCCGGGTATCGGCCGCCGCAACATGCTCTTGAATGCCCGTCAGGTGTTCCATGAAGGCACTTCGAGCACGACCCTGCTGCTGGCATTCGAGGACGTCACCGACCGGCTCGCCATCGAGCGCGAGCGGACAACGCTCCTGAAGCAGACCGAGGAACTCTTGCGGCAGAAGGAGTTCCTGCTCCAGGAGATGCAGCATCGAGTCGCCAATAGCCTGCAGATCATTGCCAGCATCTTGATGTTGAAGGCCCGCTTCGTGACTTCGGAAGAAACCCGCCAGCACCTCAAGGACGCTCATCGTCGGGTCCTCTCGGTGGCAGCGCTGCAGGAGTACCTCCAGCCCACCGAGCGCTACGAGCAGATCATGATCGGCCCCTATCTGTTGCGGCTATGCGACAGCCTGGCCGCCTCGATGATAAGCGACAGCCGACCGATCTCGCTCACGGTGCAGGCCGAACACGGTTCTGCCCTGTCGGCGCATGCCGTCAGCATTGGCCTCATCGTCACCGAACTCGTGATCAACGCCCTGAAGCACGCTTTCCCCGATGAGCGGCAGGACGGCCAGGTGGTGGTCAGCTATGAGGTCGACGGCACGAACTGGAAGCTCGCCGTATCGGACAATGGGCATGGCAAGCTCGAGGAAGATGCCCTCTCCGCCAAACGCGGCCTGGGCACGACGCTGATCACGGCGCTCGCGCATCAGCTCGATGCAAAGGTCGAGTTTGCCCGCAGCCTTGATGGCATGCAGGTCTCCATCACCCACGCGACCTTCCCCTCGCGCGCTCCTTTGCCCGCCTAGCCACCGAGCAACGGTAACCGTCCGGTCCCGGTCGACGCACCTCGTTACGCTCCGACGACAGTGATGCTGTATTGGCGGGCCAGAAGAGGGCTGCGCGATGCCAGGCGCATGCGCAGGCCGTCGACCAATACCGAGAGCGGCCGACTACCTGAAGAGCTAGAGTGCGTCCGACGTGGGGTCGCGATTCTGGATCTAAGGAAATCGCAGTCGAAGCATATTCTTACCAGAGCACTTGGCGGAGGGAGCGGGATTTGAACCCGCGAGGAGTTGCCCCCAACACGCTTTCCAGGCGTGCGCCTTAAACCACTCGGCCATCCCTCCGGAGCGCGGCCGGAACATAGCCACGCGCTATCCCGGCCGCAACCTCGGTGTGCGGCCGCCGGCGCAAAGACCGGTCCGCTGTCCGCCTAGCCTTCCGGCAGCACCAGCACGGCGCGGAAGTCGTTGACGTTGGTCAGGGTCGGGCCGGTGACGACCTGGTCGCCCAGGGCCTCGAACAGGCTGTGCGCGTCGTTGCGGTCCAGCGTGGCGTGCGGGGCGAAGCCGGCGGCGCGGGCGCGTGCCAGCGTGTCCGGCGTCTCCAGGGC
>JBATRI010000525.1:0-19643 GCA_049292515.1 Geminicoccaceae bacterium | reverse complement strand
GCACGGCCGGCCACTCGCCACCACGGTCGTGCAGACCCACATCCGCCAGAACCGTGGCGGCCCGCTCGCGCCAGCCGGGCCCACGCGCGATGCCTACATTGTCGATGACGCGCTGCCACGGCAGCAGGCGGGCATCCTGGAACAGCATGCGCACGCCCGCCGGCAAGCCCGAGAAGCCACGCCCGTCCAGCAGCACCTCGCCGCCTGACGCGGTGTCGAGGCCGGCCAGCAGGCGCAACAGCGTGCTCTTGCCGCCGCCGGAGCGGCCGACGATGGCCACGAAATGGCCGGCCTGGATGTCGAGATCGATGCCGCACAGGACGGCCCGATCACCGAAGCGCTTCTCGACCCCGGCAAGCCGGACCGCCAGACCGTTCGCGGGCGGCTCCGCTACGGCCGTGGCGACGATACGTCGGGGGCGGTCGATGAGCTCGAGCGCGGCGCTCATGGCGTGGCCCCTCCGCTCTGGTAGGCAGGGTGCCAGGCGAGGCAGCGGCGCTCGAGCTGGCGGGTCAGCATGTCGGCGACCTTGCCCAGGACCGCGTAGACCACGATCCCCAGCAGCACGACCTCGGTCTGCAGGAACTCGCGCGCGTTCATGGTCATGTAGCCGATGCCCGCCGAGGCCGAGATCGTCTCCGCGACGATGAGCGTCAGCCACATGATCCCCAGGGCGTAGCGCAGACCGACGAGGACGGACGGCAGGGCACCGGGCAGGATCACCCGACTGAACAGCGCCCAGGGCCCGAGGCCGTAGGACCGGGCCATCTCGATCAGCGCCCGGTCGACATGGCGGATGCCATGGAAAGTATTGAGGTAGATCGGGAACAGCACGCCGGCCGCGACCAGGAAGATCTTGGCCTCCTCGTCGATGCCGAACCACAGGATGACCAGTGGGATGATCGCCAGATGCGGGATGTTGCGCAGCATCTGCAGCGAGGAATCGAGGAACTGCTCGGCGATCGGGAACACGCCGTTCAGCAGGCCGAGCGCGAAGCCGAGGAAACCGCCGATGGCGAGGCCGATGATGGCCCGCTGGGTGCTGATCCAGACGTGATGGGCGAGGACGCCGCTGCGCAGCGTATCCCAGAATGCCATCGCCGTGGCGCTCGGGGCCGGCAGCACCCGCGCGGACAGCCAGCCGGTCTGGGCGGCGAGCTCCCAGACCAGGATCAGCGCCACCGGCAGGCACCAGGGGGCCAGGGAGCCCAGGCGGTGGTTCACGACGCCGCCCCGGCCTGACGCGTCGGCATGACCTCGTTGGCGATGATCTCGCCGAAGGGCCCGGCGTTGCGCACGCGGCGCTTGGGCTTTCCCGTCGTCGCCTTGAGCGGGAGCAGCGGGAAGACGAGCTCGGCGAAACGGTAGCATTCCTCGAGATGCGGGTAGCCGGAGAGGATGAAGGCGTCGATGCCCAGCGCCATGTATTCCTTCATCCGCAGCGCCACGGTCTCCGGATCGCCGACCAAGGCCGTCCCTGCGCCGCCTCGCACCAAACCCACGCCGGCCCAGAGGTTGGGGCTGATCTCGAGCTTGTCACGGCGACCGGCATGGAGGCGGCTCATGCGCTGCTGGCCGACAGAATCCATCCGGGCGAACACGGCCTGTGCCTTGGCCACGCTCTCGTCGTCCACGTGGGCGATCAGCCGATCCGCCGCGGCCCAGGCTTCGGCTGCGGTCTCGCGTACGATCACGTGCAGGCGGATGCCGAAACGCAGCCGGCGCCCGCGGCGGGCTGCGGCCTCGCGCGCCTGCGCGATCTTCGCCGCGACGTCGGCTACCGGCTCTCCCCAGGTCAGATAGGTGTCGATCTGCTCGGCGGCGATCTCGATGCCGGGCCCCGACGAGCCACCGAACCAGAGCGGCGGGTAGGGGTGCTGCACCGGCGGAAAGAACAGCTGTCCGTCCTCGATCCGGAGGTGCTCCCCTTCGCGCGATACGGTCTCGCCCGAAAGGAGAGCACGCCAGATGCGCAAGAACTCGTCGGTCACCGCATAGCGGGCGGTGTGGTCGAGAAAGATGCCGTCGCCCTTGAGCTCGACCGGATCGCCCCCGGTGACCACGTTGATCAGCAGGCGTCCCCCCGAGATCCGGTCCAGCGTCGCCGCCATGCGGGCGGCGACCGACGGCGTCTGCAGCCCCGGGCGAACGGCGACCAGGAAACGCAGGCGCTGGGTGAGCGGCGCCAGGGCGGAGGCCACCACCCAGCTGTCCTCGCAGGACCGGCCGGTCGGCAGCAGGACCCCGAAGTAGCCGAGGTCGTCGGCGGCTTGCGCCACCTGGCGCAGATAAGCGAGGTCGACCTCGCGCGCGCCGTGGCTGGTACCAAGGTAACGGCCGTCGCCGTGGGTCGGCAGGAACCAGAGGACGTCGGTATCGGTCATGCCGCTCATGCGCCGACCTTCCAGACGGCATCCCTGACCACGATCGGCTTCGGCAGCAGTTGCAGCGCGTGGAAGACGTCGGCGATCTGCTGCTGCTCCGCCACCACGTCGGCGTCGAGCGGCTGCACGCCATAGCCCATCCGCCCGAGCGCCACCTTCAGGACCGGGGCCGGTATGCCCATCCGGGGCGCCAGCAGTGCTGCCACCTCGTCGACATTGGCCGCGGCCCACTGGTCCACCGTGTGCAGGTCGGCGAGGATCGCCTGCACGATGCCGGGCTCGCGCTCGGCAAAAGCCTGCGAGGCCAGGTAGAACTGGTGATTCTTAACGAGCCCGGTACCGTCGGCCAGCGTGCGGGCTTCGGTGGCCGCCTGCGCTGCGGCCAGGAACGGGTCCCAGATGACCCAGGCATCGACCGAGCCACGCTCGAACGCCGCCCGGGCGTCGGCGGGCGGCAGGTAGATCGGCTCGATGTCGCCATAGGCGAGGTTGGCGGCTTCCAGTGCCCGGACCAAAAGATAATGGACGTTCGAGCCCTTGTTCAGGGCCACCTTGCGCCCCTTCAGCCCAGCGACGTCGGTAATGGGCGAGCCCTTGGGCACCAGGATCGCCTCGCCCCGCGGTGCCGGGGGCTCATAGCCGATATAGAGCAGTGGTGCGCCCGCCGCCTGGGCAAAGACCGGCGGCGCTTCGCCGGTGGTGCCGATGTCGATCGCCCCTACGTTCATGGCCTCGAGCAGTTGCGGGCCGCCCGGAAACTCCGTCCAGGTGACGGTCCATCCCTGCGGCCCGAGCCGCTGCTCCAGCAGCTGACGCTCCTTGAGCACCACCAGCGAGCCATACTTCTGGATGCCGATCCGCAGCTCGCGTTCGCTCGCCAGCGCCGGCAGCGTGAGGCACAGGCCGGGCGCAGCCAAGCCTGCCAGCCATAGAAGGTCGCGTCGTTGCATCATGTTCTCCGCCAAAGGCAGAGCTTTTAAAACTTACTAATCCCTATGGAGTCAATATACTTTGTTTGCTTGCTCGGTCGATGCGATGCCCGGTTGGCCCTGGCGCTACCTGGGAATGGTGGCCAGACGGGTGAGCACGGCGCCGACCTTGCTGCGAGGCTGGTTGAGCAGCACGAACTCCGGGCCGGTGAAATGTGCCACGGGCGGCCCGCCGGCGGAAGGGAAGCGCGGATTGTAGCCGTAGCCGTTGCCGGTGTTGCAGGCGTTGACGTCCTGGCAATAGTACAGCATCGCCCGTGTCTCCGCCGCGTCGGCGACCCTGCCGCCCAGGCGCTGCTTGAAAGCCTCGACGCATTGCCCGGTCGTGCTGCCGCCATAAGGGCTCAACGGCGCCAGGACCCGCGCCATGCTCCGGTAACTACGGCTGCACGCCGCCACCGGCTCGTCGGTGCATTTCGCTGCGCCGGCCAGACTACAACCGGTGATATCGGCGAAGACCTGATTCGGGTTCAGCGGTACCGTGCTTCGATTCGGCTGCAGGCCCAGACCCAGCGTAAGCGCCTTCTGTGTGGCCAACGGAATGGCCAGATCGAACTTCTGCCGGAACGCCTCGAACCATGCGGCCGGCGTCGGCACGAAGAGCGAACGTTCCTGGCTCAGGTCCATCACCGCAAGGTTCAGCTCCTCGCCCTTTACCCAGCTGTCGATGTAATCCTGGCTGAACCCGACATAGAGCAGGATTTTGTTCGAGACCGCAGGTCCCTTCGCCGGGTTCCGACACGCCGAGCGATGCCAGTCGGCGTAGGTCACCAGGTTTTCGCTGCCGCTGGTCCACGCCCAGTGAAAGCCGTGCGGGTAGATGTCCGGCTGGGCATCGGGCGGCCCCACCATCACCGTCGCATAAAGGTCGGGGCTGACGCAGGTGATCGGCCTGCAGTTGGTGAAGGCCGTCATGTATTCGCCTGGCGTTTTGATGCAGCGGGAGGTCGCCACCGTCGCCTGCACCGGCACCTCGGCGCGTAGGTCGCCAGCGCCAAGCAACGATATCAACGCACCGGCGAGAACGCCGAGGGACGGCCGGCGCGCAGCTGCGCGCGGGTAATTCCACCACGAGCAGATCGGCAATCCTGACGGCATCCTGACGGCCTCCGCAGCATGTAGCTTTCATCTACCTGCGGTTGCATATGGGCCGAACTCAGATTGAAATCCACACTTTAATTCTACCTATACGCGCTCCATGCCACTCAATATCACCCATTTAGCGTCATCGGGCGAGTCTAGCCCTCGCTGCCCCCGCGCTGCTGCGCCCAGTTAGTGATCAGGATCGAGAGGATCAGCACGGCGCCGATGACGACGATGGTGGCGTCGCCCTTGACCCCCGTCAGGGCCAGCCCGTTCTTGAGCACCTGGACCAGGGCGACGCCGAGCACGGTGCCCAGGATCGAGCCCGTGCCGCCGAAGATCGAGGTGCCGCCGAGGACGACGGCCGCGATCACGTCGAGCTCGAGGCCGGTGCCCATGTCCGAGCGCGTGGTGCTGACCCGGCTGACGAAGATCCAGGCGGCGAGGCCGGACATGAGCCCGCTGAGGCCGTAGATGAGCAGTTTCGCCCGGTCGACCGGCAGGCCGGAAAAGCGCGACGCCGTCTCGTTGTTGCCGATGGCGTAGAGCGTCCGGCCGAAGCTGGTGCGCGCCAGTGCCACGCCGAACAGGACGATGAGCACGGCCAGGAACCAGAGCTGGGTCGGGATGCCGGCAAGCTCGCCCTGGCCGAGGACGAAGAACCAGTCGGGGTAGCCGCGTACCGAACGCGCCTGGCTGATGCCCTCGGCGAGGCCGCGATAGAGGGCCAGCGTCGCCAGCGTGGCGATCAGCGGCGGGACGCCGACGCGGGTGATGATCCAGCCGTTGACCAGGCCGGCCAGCGCCCCGATCACCAGCGTCAGGGCGATCGCCAGCTCCAGGGGCAGGCCAAAGTTCTTCCACAGGACGCCCAGCATGATGGCGCACAGGCCGAGCGTCGAGCCCGCCGACAGGTCGATGCCGCCGGTGATGATGATGTAGGTCATCGGCAGCGCCACCAGCCCGACCTCGGTCGCGAGCCTGGCCTGGTTGAGCAGGTTGTCGACGGTGAAGAACTGCTCGCTGGTGAAGGCCATGATGACCAGGGCCAGGACCAGGATCGCCGCCAGCACGGCCTCCTGGCCGAGCCGGAACGCGGGCAGCGCCGGGGCCGCGGGCTTCACGGCCGCCATCACCGCGCCCCCTGGCGGCGGCGCCGCCACAGATCGGCCAGAACGGTGGCCAGGATCAGCACCCCTTGCACGGCGCGGATCCAGTAGGGTGAGACGCTGAGGAAGATGAGCGAGCTGCCGATGGCAGCCAGCAGGATCGCGGCCAGGGTCGAGCCCACGACAGAGCCGATCCCGCCTAGGATGCTGACCCCGCCCACGACCGAGGCGGTGATGATGGTGAGCTCGAGGTTGGGCGGCACGGTGGACTGGATGACGCTGAGCTGGGTCGCGAACAGCACCGAGGCGATGCCGGCAAAGGCACCGTGCAGCAGGAACACCTGCAGGACCACCTTGGGGCGTGAGATGCCGGCGAGCCTTGCCGCCTCGGCGTTGCCGCCGACGGCGTAGATCGAGCGGCCGAGACCGCTGTAGCGCATCCAGAAGGCGGCGCCACAGGTGAGCACCACCATGAACCAGATCGGCATCGGCACGCCCAGAGGCTCCATCTGCGCCAGCGCGTAACCGGGTGGCAGGTTGCTGATCCAGGCGCCGCCGGTGGCCATGATCAGGCCGCCCTTGAGGATCGAGAGAAAGCCCAGCGTCACCACGATGGACGGGATGCCCAGATAGGCGACGAGGAAGCCCATGATGCCGGTGGCCACCATCCCGGCCAGCACCGGCACCAGCCAGCTCAGCCAGATCGGCCACCCGGCCACCGCGATCGAGCCCGAGAGCACGGCCAGGACACCGATCAGCGAGCCCACAGAGACGTCGATGTTGCCGGAGATGATCACCATCGACATGCCGATCGCGGCCACCGCCACGTAGGCATTGCCCAGGAAGATCGTCTGCAGGTTGCGCTCGGCCACGAAGCGCGGGTTGATCCCGCCCACGACCAGGAACAGCAGGACGAGCGCCACGAGCAGAACGGCCTCCTGACTGACCAGCCGGCGGCCGAGTCCGGCCAGCGGGGAAGCGGCGGCGACGGCGGCGCTCATGCGGCCGCCCCCACCCGCATCATCGCGTTGGCGATGTTTTCCTGGTCCGCCTCGGCCCGGGCGAACTCGGCCACGATCCGGCCCTCGCGCATGACCAGAATCCGGTCGCTCATGCCCAAAATCTCCGGCAGTTCGGACGAGATCATCAAGACGGCCAATCCTTGCGCCGCGAGCTCGCTCATCAGGCGGTGGATTTCGGCCTTGGCGCCGACGTCGATGCCGCGGGTCGGCTCGTCCATGATCAGCAGCCTCGGCTTGGTCGCCAGCCACTTGCCGAGCACGACCTTCTGCTGG
The DNA here is from genome assembly GCA_049292515.1 of Geminicoccaceae bacterium. Taxonomy (GTDB): domain Bacteria; phylum Pseudomonadota; class Alphaproteobacteria; order Geminicoccales; family Geminicoccaceae; genus Benzoatithermus. The sequence continues at coordinate 12,783 of JBATRI010000525.1, read as the reverse complement.
TTGCCACCGGACAGCTTGCCCACGATCTGGTCGGGCCCACGCGCCCTGATGCCGAAGCGGTCGATCGCATCCGTGGCCATGACCGCCTCCGTCGCCCGATCGATGAAGCCATGCCTGACGATCCGCTCCAGCACCGCCATCGACACGTTGTGGCGCAGGCTCATCGGCCGGACGATGCCCTGCGAGCCGCGATCCTCGGGCACATAGGCGATGCCATGCCTCTTGGCCTGGGCGGCGCTGCCGATCCGCACGACCTCGCCGTCGATACGGATCTCGCCGGATTGGGCAGGCGTGATGCCGAACACGGTCTGGGCCACCTCGCTGCGACCCGATCCGATCAGCCCGGCCAAGCCCACGATCTCGCCCGCGCGCACCGTGAGGCTGACCCCGCGGACGACCGGCGGCGAGACCAGATCGCGCACCTCCAGCACCGGCGGGCCGACCTTGGTCGCGAATTTGGGGAACAGATGGTCGATGGTCCGGCCGACCATCATCGTGATCAGGTCGGGCTCGCTCGTGTCCGCCACGGCCTTGGTCGCCACGAACTCACCGTCGCGCAGCACGGTGACCCGGTCGGCGAGCAGGAAGATCTCGGCCATCCGGTGGCTGATGTAAACGACGCCGACGCCGCGGGCGCGCAGGTTGCGGACAATGGCGAACAGCCGCAGCACGTCGGCTTCGGGCAGTGCCGCCGTGGGCTCGTCCATGATCAGCACACGCGCGTTCAAGGACAGCGCCTTGGCGATCTCGACCCGCTGCCGGTTGGCGACCGAGAGCGAGCTCACCGGTGCGGTCACGTCGAGCTCGTGGATCTCGAGCGAGGCCAGGATCTCGCTGGCCCTGGTGGTCATGGCGCGCCAGTCGATGCCGCCCCATGCCGAGCGCGGCGCGTGGCCCAGAAAAATGTTCTCGGCCACGGACAGGTCCGGGAACAGCAGGAGCTCCTGGAAGACGGTGGCGATCCCGGCCGCCTGCGCCGCCTGTGGGCCGCTGAAACGGGTCTCGCGCCCGTCGATCTTGATGCTGCCCGAATCCGGCCGGTACACGCCGGAGACGATCTTAATCAGGGTCGACTTGCCGGCGCCATTCTCGCCCATGAGCGCGTGCACCTCACCGGCGCGGACGTCGAAGCGGACGTCGTGCAACGCGCGCACGCCGGGGAAGGATTTGCTCAGGCCCTCGACGGCCAGCACGGGCGGGGCGCCGGGATCAGGCTGCGGCATCACGGTTTCCCTCCACTGTGTCGACGACGGTCACCCGGACACCAGCATCGTGCAGTGCAGCCACCGCATCGGGCGGTGCTGAGGTGTCGGTGATCACGAGACCGATCCGGCTCAGCGGGCACAGGATCAGGCTGCCGCGCGGGGCGAATTTGCTGCCGTCGACCAGAACGATCAGCTCCTCCGCCTGGTGCAGCAGCTTCTGCTCGGCCTTGATCAGCAGCGGATCGCCCTCGATCAGGCCCTGCGCACGAATCGCCATGGCCCCGGTGAAGATGCGGGCGGCATAGTAATGGTCGAGCATCGTGTCCCGCTCGTAGGGGCTGAGCACCAAGCTCTGCTCGCGGTGCACCTCGCCGCCGGGCAGCAGCACACGGCAATTGCCGTGGCCGGTCAGGTAGGTAGCGAGGGCGAAGGAGTTGGTGAGCACCTGCAGCCCGAGACGGGCAATGTGCTCGCCCATGCAGTAGGTGGTGGTCCCGCCGTTGACGATGATCGATTCACCCGGCGCGCAGAGCGTCGCGGCATGGGCGGCGATGGCGCGCTTGGCGTGAAATCCGGCCTGGAGGGTGCGCTCGAAGGATGGAGTGGCGAGGCCCGGCACCATCGAGGCTGCCAACGCCTCGGCGCCGCCGCGGACGCGCCGCAGCCGACCGTCGCGCGCCATGGCGGCGATGTCACGACGGATCGTGGCCGGCGACGCCGCCAGCTTCGCCGCCAGTTCGTCCACCGTGACGACTGGCGCGCGGTCGAGCGTCTCCTCGATCATCCGCTGGCGCTGCTGTTGATGCATGCGGCCTCCCCGCGGCCACTATGTTCGAATTATGCGCAGCGTCAATCGGTTCATGCGCGAAGATGATTTGTTTTATTTGCTCATGCTCATGTTGCGGCGCATCAATGCTTGAACTTGCGCAGTATTGATTGACGCCGCGCCACGGTCCGCCTATGCGACAGACAAACGGCAGGGAGACCTCTGATGCCCACCAGTTCTGCGGCGCTCGAGAATGGCTGGGATGACACCCTTGCGGCCGGGCTCGACGAGCCGGGGCGGCTGCTCTACCGCTCGAACCTGCTGGGTGCCGACAAGCGGATCACCAACTATGGCGGCGGCAACACCTCGGCCAAGCTGTCGATGGCGGACCCGCTCACCGGCGAGCAGGTCACCGTGCTGTGGGTCAAGGGCTCCGGCGGCGATCTGGGGTCGATAAAGCTGGACGGCTTCTCCACCCTCTACATGGACAAGCTCGATCGGCTGAAGAGGCTCTACCGGGGCCTTGCGCATGAGGACGAGATGGTGGGCTTCCTGCCCCACTGCACCTTCGACCTCAACCCGCGCGCCGCCAGCATCGACACGCCGCTGCATGCCTACCTGCCCTACCGTCACGTCGACCATGTTCACCCTGACGCGGTGATCGCGATCGCCGCCTCGGCGCGCTCGGAAGCGCTGACCCGCGAGGTTTACGGCGACGAGATCGGCTGGCTGTCCTGGCAGCGGCCGGGCTATGAGCTGGGGCTGAAGCTGGAGGCGATCGCACGGGCCAACCCGCACCAAGTCGGTTGCGTGCTCGGCGGCCACGGGCTGTTCACCTGGGCCGACGACGGCAAGACCTGCTACGAGACGACGCTCCGGATCATCCAGAAGGCGCAGGACTGGCTGGATGCCAACAACCGTGCCGCAGCCTTCGGTGGGGCACGCGTCAAGGCGCTGGCCGAAGCCGAGCGCAAGGCCGTCGTGCGCAGCCTGCTGCCCCGGCTGCGCGGCCGGATCGGCGCCGGCGAGGCCAAGGTCGGCCATGTCGACATGTCGCCCGCGGTGCTGGAGTTCGTCAATTCGCACCGGCTCGAGGAGCTGGCGGCCCTGGGCACCTCGTGCCCCGACCATTTCCTGCGCACCAAGATCCGGCCGCTGGTGGTGCCAGCCGACGCCGACGACGCGAGGCTCGATGCCCTGATCGTGGGCTACCGCCAGGATTATGCCGGCTATTACGAGCGCTGCCGGCACGCCGACAGCCCGGCCATGCGCGACCCGAACCCGGTGGTCTACCTGGTGCCGGGCGTCGGCATGCTGACCTTCGCGCGCGACAAGGCCACCGCCAGGATCGCGGCCGAGTTCTACGTCAACGCGATCAACGTCATGCGCGGCGCCTCCGGCGTCGACACCTATGTCGGCCTGCCGGAGCAGGAGGCGTTCGACATCGAGTACTGGCTGCTCGAGGAGGCCAAGCTCCAGCGCCTGCCGAGGCCCAAGGCGCTGGCCGGGCGGGTGGCCCTGGTCACCGGTGGTGCCGGCGGGATCGGCGGTGCCATCGCCCGCCGGCTCCTGGGCGAAGGCGCCTGCGTCGTGCTGACGGACATCGCGCCGGAAGCGCTGGACGAGGCGGAGCGGGGCTTTGCCGGCAGCTTCGGCCGCGACGTGGTGCACACGGCACTGGCCGACGTGACCGACGAGGCGGCCGTGCACGCGGCGCTGGCCAGCACGATCGAGTGCTTCGGTGGAATTGACATCGTGGTCGCCAATGCCGGGCTGGCCACCGCTTCCGCCTTTGCCGAGACGTCACTCGCCGACTGGGACAAGAACAACGCGGTCCTGGCCAAGGGCGTGTTCCTGGTCACGCGCGAGGCGTTCAAGGTGATGCTGGCGCAAAAGCTGGGCGGCTCAATCGTCACCATCGGCAGCAAGAACGCTCTGGCCAGCTCGGGCGGGGCCTCGGCCTACTGTGCCGCCAAGGCCGCCGCCGTCCATCTGACCCGCTGCATCGCTTTCGAGGGGGCGCCGCACGGCATCCGCGCCAACGTCGTCAACCCCGACGCGGTCCTGCGTGGCTCCCGGATCTGGGACAGCGACTGGCGCAAGGCGCGCGCCGCCGGCATGGGGGTCGACGATGCAGGGCTCGAGGACGCCTACCGCCAGCGCTCGCTGCTGAAGCGCAGCGTCTACCCGGAGGACGTCGCCGAGGCCGTGTTCTTCCTGGCCAGCGAGGCCGCGGCCAAGTCGACCGGCAACATCCTCAACGTGGATGCCGGCAACCAGATCTCGTTCACGCGGTGAGGCCCACGATGACCAGGTTCGGGATCGGCGCGGATTCCATCGGCGAGCACAATCGAACCCAGCAAGCCGACCTTGTCGACGACTATGGCCATCTCGGCATCAAGCTGGCCCGCCGCGGCATCGACATCGAAGCGATCACGGCCGAGGTGCAGCGGTTCGCCGTGGCCGTGCCGACCTGGGGCGTGGGCACCGGCGGGACGCGGTTCGGCCGCTTTCCCGGCCCCGGCGAGCCGCGCGGGATCGAGGAGAAGCTGGAGGACTGCGCCACGATCCAGCTGCTGGTACGGATCACCCCCACGGTCTCGCCGCACTTCCCCTGGGACAAGGTCGACGATGTGGGTGGCCTGGTCGAGCTGGCCCGCTCGCTGGGGCTGGGCTTCGACGCGGTCAACTCCAACACCTTCCAGGACCAGCCTGGGCAGCGGCACAGCTACAAGTTCGGCTCGCTCACCCATACCGATCCCGCCGTGCGGGAGCAGGCGGTGCAGCACAATCTCGAGTGCATCGAGATCGGTCGGCGGCTCGGCAGCAAGGCACTCACGGTGTGGCTCGCGGACGGCGCCAACTTCGCCGGCCAGCAGCATCTGAGCCGCGCCTTCGACCGCTATGTCGACAGCATGGGCAAGATCTATGCGGCCCTGCCCGACGACTGGCAGGTCTTCCTCGAGCACAAGTTCTACGAGCCTGCCTTCTACAGCACGGTGATCGCCGACTGGGGCACCTCCTATCTCGCCGCCAGCAGGCTGGGCCCGAAGGCCAAGTGCCTGGTCGACCTCGGCCACCATGCGCCCGGCGTGAACATCGAGCAGATCGTGGCCCGGCTGATCGACAGCGAGAAGCTGGCCGGCTTCCACTTCAACGACAGCAAGTACGGCGACGACGACCTGGACAGCGGCTCGATCGACCCCTTCCGGCTGTTCCTCGTCTTCCACGAGCTGGTCACCGCCGCGGCCGAGGGCCGGCCCGGCTTCGCGCCGGCCTACATGATGGACCAGTCGCACAACGTCACCGACCCGATCGAGAGCCTGATGGTCAGCGCCATGGCCCTGCAGCGGGCCCATGCCCAGGCCCTGCTGGTGGACCGCGCGGAGCTGGACGCGCACCAGTCGTCGAACGACGCGCTGATGGCGCTGGCGACGCTGCGCTACGGATTCGAGACCGATGTCGGCCCGATCGTGGCCACCGCCCGCCTGCGCTCGGGCGGTGCCATCGACCCGGTCGGGGTGTTCAGAGGGAGCGGGTATCGGGCGCGCAAGCACGCGGAGCGTCCGCAGACGGCGAAGCTCGGCGGCGGGATCGTCTAGAGCGAAGCGCGAGCAGGTTGGGACCTTCGTTCCCATGTAGGGGAGCGGAGGTAGCGATGGCTGGAGCATACTCGACGGACCTGCGCGAGCGGGTGCTCAGGGCGATGGAGGCTGGCGAGACGCCTGAGAACCCGTTTGAGAATGTGGCAGCGGTCTCGGCTTGGGTCGGCTCTATGCCTATGTAGTGGGGATGTGGACCAAGGAGCATCGTGCGCGCCAGGCTCGGTTCGAGCGGCGGCGCTACCCGACCGATCTGAGCGACGAGGAATGGGCGTGGATCGTGCCGCTGCTGCCCAAACCCGGCAAGCGTGGTCGCCCGCCGGCGACGGATTTGCGCGAGGTGTTGAACGCCATTCGCTATCTGGCGCGCACCGGCTGCGGCTGGCGCATGCTGCCGGTGCATTTCGGTCCCTGGCAGACTGTCTACTGGTGGTTCAGGCGGTTCGTGCGGCGCCTGTTGTTCCGGACCATCCACGATCTCGCGCTGATGCTCGACCGCGAGCGGGCGGGGCGTGCCGCCAGCCCGAGTGCTGGCGTGCTGGACAGCCAGACAGTCAAGGCGCCCGCGGCACCGGGCGGGGGCGGCTATGACGCCGCCAAGAAGCTGAAGGGACGCAAACGGCACATCGTGGTGGACACGGACGGCCGGTTGCTGATGGTCAATCTGACCTCCGCCGACATCCAAGATGCGGCGGGCGCCGAACAGATCGTCCTTGGTATCCGCAAGCGGTGGCCGTGGCTGAAGCACTTGTTTGCCGACGGCGCCTACGACCGTGGCAAGTTGATGAGCCGTGCCGCCTACCATGACTTCGTCATCGAGGTCGTGCGCAAGCTCGAACACCAGCAGGGCTTTCAGGTGCTGCCCCGACGCTGGGTGGTCGAACGTAGCTTCGGCTGGATGATCCGCTGGCGCAGGCTGGTGCGTGACTATGAGCGGCACTGCGACATCTCCGAAGCGATGATCCACGTCGCTCTCGGCAGCCTCCTGCTGCGCCGCGTCGTTCAGCCATAGCCATTCTCAAACGGGCTCTGAGGCGGCAGCCCGGCGCTTTGTGGTCGGCCGCTCGACGGCCTACCGCTGGCTGGTGGCGGCGTGCGCGGAAGGTCGGCGTGCGGCCAAGCCGATGGACGGCGGGCCAAAGCCCCAGATCAGCGGCACGGTCGAGGTGGCCTTGCGGGGTGTGCTGGCGGAAGCGAATGGGCTGAGCCTGGCGGAGTGCCGGGACCGGCTGGCCGAGCGCATGGGCGTACGGGTTCACCCCTGGACGGTGGGCCGGGCGCTGCGGCGGCTGGGCTGGACGTGAAGGAAGCTGAGCTTGCGCGCGGCCGAGCAGGAGCGTGCGGCTGTGGCCGAGGCCCGCGCCGCATGGGCGACGGACGCGACGGTGGGCGTGGGTGGGATCAGCCCAGAGCGCCTCGTCTTCCTCGACGAGTGCGGCGTGCTGACCAACATGGCCCGCCTTCACGGCCGCAGCCGGCGGGGTGAGCGTGCCCATGGCAAGGTCACCTGTGGCCGCTGGGAACGGATCACTGTCCTGGGCGCGCTCGGGCAGGAGGGCATGCTGGCCAGCATGAGCGTCGGGGCGTCGACCGACGGGGCGGTGTTTGAGGCCTACCTCGCGCAGGTGCTCCTGCCCGAGCTGCGCCGCAGCAGGCCCGACGTGGTGCTGGTGATGGACAATCTCGGCGCCCACAAGACACCCGAGGTGCGAGCTCCCCTGAACCGTTCCGCCTTCGCTTACCGTTACCTGCCGCCTTACTCCCCAGACCTGAACCTGATCGAGCCCGCCTGGGCCAAGCTGAAGGCGCTCCTGCGCAAAGCGGCGGCACGGACCGTCGAAGGCCTTCACGCGGCGCTTGGCCCAGCCCTCGCCGCCGTCACCACCCAGGATGCTCAAGGCTTCTTCCGCCATGCCGGCTACGGTCATCCCAACTGAGCCGCGGTTCGCTTTAGCTCAGCTCGGGCGTGGTCACCCCGGCGGCGGCGACGACGTCCATCAGCCACTGCCAGGCCTCCAGCTCGGCCGTGCCGGCGGTCTTGCCCATGGCGATCGCCAGGTAGCCGAGCTCACGCTCGATCTTCTCAGCCGGTAGCATCTGCAGGCGCGAGACCAGGATCGCGGCTTCCAGCACGGCTGCCTGGGCGCGGTTGAGGCCCAGAAACGGCGCATGCGCCGCCTCGTGCAGCTCACGGCAGCGGAATCGCGGCCGCTGCGTGTCCTCGACGATCTCGGCCACCTCGACCTCGGTATGCGCCAGCGCCGCGGTCAGCCGCCAGCCGTTGATCCGGGCCGCCGGCACCACGGGCCAGGAGCGCTGCCGGCGGCTGACGCAGCCGGCGAAGACGCGCATGTCGGTGGTGTAATTGACGCAGGCGAACGGGTGACGGCGCAGATTGTCCAGCGTCGTCGACGGCTGGAACGGGGCGATCACCAGGTACGGTGCCTCGACGATCACCCCCAGGGGCGCGACGTAGGCACTGCCGTCGGCATTGCGCGTGGTGACGATGCTTTCTCGGATGAACGGCATCAGGGCTCCTTGCGGCGGGACTGGCGCCGCGCCGCCAGCGTGCTGCCCGCCTGAACGAAGTGTAGCCGGTCGCTGGCCGGCGGCGGCACCGCACAACCCCAGCGCAGCTCGTTGTCCTGGACATAGCGCTTGCCAAGCTGGTGAGCGATCTGCGCCCGCGCCAGCTCCACGCCGAGATAGAAGGCGTGCGCCCCATCCTGCTCCACCGCGAGCTTCGGGAACAGGTCGAACGGGTCGGCCGCCAGATGATGGCCGTCACGGTTGTAGACGTGGATGCCGTCCGCGGCGACCTCGATCCGGTAGTTGGGATCGCCGACCGCTGTGGCGCTCTCGCCGATCTCCGCCGGGCTGTTGGGGAACGGACGCCGATCGCGCAAGGACAGCAGGCCCGCGTCGTAGCCCTGCGGCAGGCTGCGATCAGCCTTGGCCGCATGGAGGATCCGCCGCGCCAGCTCCGCCTCCGCAACGGCACGCCGGCAGTGGGGGCTCACCTGGACGACCAGGATGTTGCGAATGGCGAGCTCGGAGACCATGCCCATCAGGGTCATCGTGATCCCGGGCGTGTCGGCGTCGGTGAGCTCCGTGAGGTTGCCCACGCCCATCAGCAGCTCGGCTTCGGGCAGCTGCCGGCGCAGCTCGTGATAGCGCACGATCGAATCGGTGAAGCCGAAATGGATGGGATCGAGAATCGGGTCGGCCAGGAACGGCCGCCCGGCCGCAGCCAGACGCGCGCAAGCCCCGACCAGGCCTTCCAGATCGCCGTGCCGCGCCGGAATCAAGATCGGCACCGCCTCGATTTCGAAGGCGAGATCCAGTGTGCGCTCGGTCAGGCTGAGCACGTAGCTGGCCCCGGCGCGGGCGCCGCGGCGCAGCTCCTCCGGGTCGCCGGAATCGATGCTGACCACGTAGCCTGCGGCCACCAGTGCCTGGACCGCCTCCTCGAGATGCGGGAACGGCGTGCCGGGCAGGCAGCCCAGGTCGATCACGTCGGCACCGTCCGCGCGCAGCGCCGCGGCACGCTCGAGTATCGCCCCGACATCCAGCGCCGTGGCCTCGACGATCTCGGCGAATATCCGGCAGTCGTGCGCACGCAGGTCATGCGCCCGGGCCTTGCCGCCGAAGAACTCGGGCAGGTCCTTGAGCTCCTCCGGCCCCAGCTGCACCGGCACACCCAGCGCCTCGCCTAGCGCCGCGAGATCACCCTTGCAGCGTCCCGGCAGCATGATCCGGGTGGCGTGCCCCAAGGGCCCGATGCGCCGGCGGATGATCTCCGGTGTCATCAGTGCCGCGACCTTGACGCCGATGTTGCGCACCTCCCAGCCGAACCCGCCGGGCGGCAACGACGCCAGCAGATCCCGCAGGCGGGGCTCGGCCAAGTGGCCGGTGAGGAAGAGGATGTGCTCGCTCAACCAGACCTCATCTCGGCTGGCCCGTCATCCGACGGTCTCGGCCAGGCGGCCGGCGACCGCCCGCTCCAGCTCGTCCATGTCCTCGACCACGGTCGTCGCCTCGAACGACCTCAGCCGGTCCGTGTTGTCGAGGTCGATCCGGCGCGGCCACAGCCGCACCATGCCGCCCGGCGCCATCGTGTCGTGCACCGGCTTGGTGTCGCAGGCATAGACGATCACCGGCACCCGGCACTTGCCGGCCTGCGCGAATACGTTGGTGACCAGCGTGTCGGAGATGCCCGCGACGCACTTGGCCACGGTGTTCGACGTGGTCGGCGCCATCACCAGCGTATGATACCAACCATGATAGAAGCGGCCGACCGGCGCCGCGCTGGCCGACGTGTCCCTGATCAGGCGGATCGTGTCGGGGAACGGTGCCCGATCCTTGGTGTACAGAAAGATCACCTCGGCAGCGGCCTTGGACAGGAAGACATCCATCTCGCCGAGCCGGCGCATCAGGTCCAGGCATTCGACGAAATCATGCCCCGAGCCGGTCAGCGCCCAGGCCAGCCGGCGCTTCGCCGGTAATCGCTCGTTGTGGCCGTCGCTCATGCCGTCGTGGCCCTCCTGGCCCGGAAGGTTGTCGTGCGGCTCGAGGGTGTCAAGCCGACGAATCCGAGGCGGGCCGAAGCGCTCGTGCCAAAGGGCCGATGACTGCGGCCGTGCGCCGCATCGCCGCCCGAGGGACCATGCAATGCCCCATGGCAGCATCGGAGTACGGTGACGCTGTGTCCGGGACAGCAAAATCATTCACTCACTAAGCACCCGTCATTTGCTCAGCAAGCACCTCAGATAACGGCCATGCGCTCTATCGTACTCAACATATATCTGACAGATAACGCAATCAGATAATAAACAACTACGAAGCTAATCAATGTACTGTTACAGAATAGTTCATGAACAGTTCCAATAAACTTGTCATCGGCCATGTCTTGGGTTAGCGTTTGCAATCGAAATAGGCGGCTGCCCCAAACTCACCATACAATGATGTGGTTATGAGCATGTACCGCCGGCAGACGCACTGCGCTTTATGCCAGTATGCCTGCCAGTTCCACGGGGATTGCTCCAACCAACTTGAGTATTCAAGTTGGTAACAGGCGGAAATTTGCCAAAAAATGGCAAAGGCGGAGGACATTGTGTCGTGCGAAACCTGACGGAAGACCACGTTTGGCGGCGGCGCATCCTGCGCTGCAGCCTGTTATCGGCAGCGAGCCTGCTGTGCCTTGCGGTGCCGCAAGGGCAATTGTCGGCACAGACCTACGAGGAGCCGCCGACGGCGCCTCCCGCCGCCCCGGCACCGCCGGACAGCGTCGACGCGGGCGAGGTCAAAGTGCCGCCGAAGTCGCCACCTTATCTGTTGTCGACCTATCGCTCCAACCTGTACGCGCCACTGCCGGCGAAGATCTGGAAGCAGGGTGGCATTCCCAAGGTCATCAATCAGAACGAAATGTTCAACAATCCAGATGGCAGGGTCGGCAATCACAATGTGCCGGGATCGGTCATCACGGCCAACAACGCGTTCTTCCAGTCGCTGGGGCAGAACGGCCGCTCCTGCGTCACCTGCCACAACCCGCCCAGCGGCCTGGGCCTCGCCCTGACGAACATCAAGAAGAGGTTCCGCGCGAACCTGAACGACCCTCTGTTCGCGCCGGTCGATGGTGCCAACTGCCCGGACGCGGTGCCGGCCCAATACACGTCGGGCTCGCTTTACGGCGGCAACAAGGGCAAGGGCAAGAAGGCACTGAAGGAAGCCTACTCGCTGTTGCTCACCAAGGGCTTGATCCGTATCCCGATCAAGATACGCGCTGACGCGGAATACACCGTCGAGGTCGTCAGCGATCGGCCGGGCTGCAACAACAACGCCACCTTCGGCAAGGATCCGGTGACGGGCGAGAAGATCCTGTCGATGTACCGACGGCCGATCCTGTCCGCCAATCTTCGCTTCAAGTCGCCCGAAAGCACGGATGGCAATACGGTCGCCAATCCACCGACGAACGTCATGTGGGATGGCCGCGAGCCCAGCCTGCGCACGCAGGCGGTCTCGGCCACGCTCGGCCACGCCCAGGCGCTCAACCCGCCAACGGCCGCGCAGATCGACCAGATCGTCGACTTCGAGACCAAGTTCTTCACCGCCCAGATCATCGACAAGCAGGCGCGCCGACTTGACGCCAATGCCGAGGGTGGGCCAGTTTGGCTTTCGGAGCGGTCGACGGATGCCCCTCAAGGATTTCCACCGCCTCCGGCGTTCAGCGAGTATAATAATTGGGCCAACCTCACCGGCAATGCCAGGGCCGATGCGCAGGCGTCGATCGAGCGCGGGCAAGCGCTCTTCAACACCAAGCCGCTAACGCTCGCCAATGTCGGCGGATTCAACGATCTCTTCCCGCCCGGCCCACCGTTCAATCCCCTCACGGCCTTCCCGGCCACCTGCTCGACATGCCATGGCTTCCCACACGCCGGCAGCGAGCTCGTTCTCCCGCCGCAGCGCGACATCGGCGTGGGCGGGCATGCGACGGCTGCAAGCTTCAACGGTGACCTGGCGGTCCAGGGCTTCGGCTCCAGCCCACCGCCGGCCAACGATCTGCCGATCTTCAAGTTCACTTGCATCAATGGTGCCAAGCACCCGTTCTACGGCACGCAGATCATTACCAATGATCCTGGCAAGGGGCTGATCACCGGCAAATGTTCTGATCTCGGCCAGCAGACGGTACCTCAATTGCGGGCTCTGTCCGCACGGGCACCGTACTTCCACGATGGTTCCGCGCCGGATATCGGCGCCGTACTGGACTTCTACGATCAACGGTTCAACATCAACTTCACGGTGCAGGAAAAGACCGATCTGGTCAACTTCCTGAGTGCTCTGTAGCGTTGACGTCGTTGCCTGGGCGCTAGCCCACGGTGGTCACACGCGGCGGCCCCGGTCGAGCTCACATCCGACCGGGGCCGTTTCGTTGCAGGGGTGCGGAGCGCGAGCTCTGCCGAGCCATCGGGAGGTCGATGGATGGATTACGAGGGACATTTCCGTGGGGCGGTGACGCGGGTTCGGGCCGAGGGTCGGTACCGGGTGTTCGCGGACCTGGCGCGGCTGGTGGGGGGCTACCCGCATGCGGAGTGGCGCGGGCCTTTGGGGCCGCGCGAGGTGGTGATCTGGTGCTCGAACGACTATCTGGGCCTGGGCCATGATCCCTCGGTGCTGGCGGGGGCGGTGGCGGCGGTGCGGACCTACGGTGCCG
>JBATRI010000524.1:0-4306 GCA_049292515.1 Geminicoccaceae bacterium | reverse complement strand
CCAACATCGGCAGCTTCAAGCGCATCGAGGACGGCACCATCAGCGGCGAGATCCGCACCCTCAAGTTCAAGACCCAGGCCCGCTTCGTCCCGGTCGAGGACAAGGCCAGCGAGCAGAGCCCGGATTTCCGCATCTTCGCGCCGCAACGGGTCGAGCTCGGGGCGGCCTGGAAGAAGGTCAGCGACGCCGGCCTCACCTACTACTCGGTCTCCCTCGACGATCCTTCCTTCACCACCCCGGTCTACGCCGCGCTGATCCCGACCGAGGCCGACCCCGACCGCTTTAATCTCGCCTGGTCCCGCCCGCGCAGCCAGGACGAGGACGGCTACTAGCCCACCAAGGCAGCAGGCGCCCGGCCGCAAGGTCGGGCGCCTCGCGTGTGATCGCCTGTGTCGCCGGCCAACGGAGGCAAGGCAGGGCTCGTGCGAGGGCACGCCTACCCGCTTGTGCGCAAGCTCGGGATGCTGCCCGACGTCGGCGTTCCGTCGTCGGCTGCCAGGCACGCTGTGCTGCCAGCGACGTCGGCCCGGCTGTCAGCCTCCTGATGGGCCAGGTCCCGTGCGAGCTGACAGAGGCTCTCCTGCTGGCGAAGGTCCGAGATGGACAGAAAGTTGCGCACCAGATCCAGGTGCATGTGCTGCTGCTGTTCCGGGACATCGGCAGCCTCGTCGCCGTAGCCCTCGTAGAAGTACTCCGCCCCGACCCCCAGCGATTGGGCGAGAACGTACAGCCGTGCAGCAGGAAGTCGGTTCAAGCCTTGCTCGTACTTGTGCACCTGCTGGCAGGTAACGCCCATAAGCTCGGCCAGCTGCTGCTGCGACAGCCCAAGCATGCGGCGGAGGTCGCGCATTCGTCGGCCGATGTAGTAGTCGATCTCGACGGCTTGTCTGGGCCGTCGTGCCGAATGATCGCGCGAGACGGTGTTGCTGTGCATGCTCCTAGCGGCCATGCCTGACCATGCCATGGTGGACCGAGTTGAAGAAAGCTAGACTTTGCGGAGGAAAGCAACGACGGCACGGCTTTTCTGCCGGGCCAAGCCGCCGTTTCATCGGCCGCTCCGGCGGCCCAATCCGAGGCGTCGAGCGAACCGTCGGCACAGGCGGAAGGTCGGCGTTGCCAAAGGCCGGTTCTTCTTCGGCCACCAACGCGACCGGGTCGGCCCATGATTCCTCGGTCTTCGGCGGGACGCTACGCCGACCTGGAGACGGCAGCGGCGGCATGGTCGACAGCCCTTGCTCCTGCCGCAGGCACTGCCCGCCGCCGGATCCAACGCTGTCGGCGGCGCGCTTGCCAGCTTGCCGCCGATTACGATAGGGCGGCGGATGCACGGGGCAGGAGAGACGATGCGCGAGCTGGCGATCCCGCAGACCTACGTCTCTGGTGCGAACGACAACGACTCGCGCCTGCGGGTGATCGCCGTGCAGCCCAGGGGCTCGGCCGAGGCAGCCCTGCAGGCCCTGGTCATCGCCGAGCGGGGCTGTGCTTTGGGTCTGGCCAGCCTCGCGCGGGCCCAGCCCGAGCTGGCGGTCGCCTTGTATCGGCTGATCGACGAGCTGGACGGGCTCGCCTACCGGCACCCCGAGCAAGGCCTGCTGCCGCTCGCCGGCGAGCCGTTGTGCCAGAACTTGCCCGCGGTCTGGCCCGATGCCGATGCCGACGGTGCGCCTGACGCGGACACGGTGGCGGAATGGCTCACCTGGTTCGGCGACGATGCCCAACGCTGGTGGGGCGGGCTGAGCGTCATCACCGACCGCGGCCACTGGCAGCTGGGCGACCCACGGCCGGTGCGGGCCATCCTCACCGAGGCCACCACCTGTCGGATCACCCGGCAGCCGGATGCCCCGCTGGTGACCCAGCTGATCCTGTGCCGGCTGCCTGGCGCCACGGCCGAGGCACTGCGCCAGGCGATCGCCGGGGTCCGAGCGGTGCGCAAGCTGGAGGTGTCGCTGTTCGCCGAAGCAGCCCTGGACCTGCTGCAGCGGGCCCGGGCGCATGGGCAGCTCGAGACGCAATGGCGGCCGCGGCTCGAGCCGCCACCCGCGAGCACGCAGCCACCCCTGCCGATCGCCATCACCTATGTTCCGCACCCGGAGATGCCGGCCGATCCCTATGAGCTGACCGGCGATATCGACAGCCACAATGCCGAGGTGCGGAGCCTGGTGCTGCTGGAGCCGCTCGGCAACGCCGAAGCCGCCCTGGGTGAAGCCCTGCCACCGCGAAATTTGCCGCGGCTGTTGCTAAGCGTGGTGACATTGACGGCACCCGAGCTGGGCCAATTGGCGTTGCGCATCGCCGACCATCTGGACGGGCTCGCCCGCCTCGGCCCGACTGGGCCTGTGCCGATGGCCGGGATCATCCTGCACACCGCCCTGGGTGAGCTTTTGCATCGCCCGCAGGACGACCCCTGGGGGCAGGCGGCCACTTTCTATCGCGGGCTGTGGACGGCGGTCGACTATCATCTGGCCCGTGTGCGGGTCGAGACCCCGGGCGGTGGCATCTGGACCAGCCATCGACCGGTGCGATTATGCGAGGTGCTGGCGGGGCAGCAGCGCTGCACGATCGCCTGGCGGGAGGAAGTGGACGGCAGTCGCGGCCATGCCTGCCTGGATTACCCGATCTCCAGCGAACTTTCTCGTCGCTGGTTGCGCCAGGTCTGATTCTTGCCGTAGCTCAAAGTGGGTGTTTTCGACCGTCTTCAGCACGACACAGGCGCGCCGGCTTCTGCCAACGAGAGATCGCGAGGTGATGCCTCGCCCCGGCGGGTGAACGAAACCGGCCGGGCCATTAGCAGGAGACGAGCATGGGCCTGTTGCGCCAAGTCCCGAACCGCAGCCGCAAGCTGGCGATCCCGATCACCGAGGAGCTCGAGCAGCGCCTGGAACAGGTCAGGCGCCGCTGCCAGGAGCAGCACATGGAGCTGCCGTTCCAGGACGCGTTCGAGAGCTTCCTTGTGAGGCTGCTCGACGATGCCGAGGCCGAGCTGAGCGGCACGCCGCCGACCCCGCGTCGACGCCCCGCACGGCCAAAGCCGGGGGCCAGGCAGGAGGTTGCCGGTGACCATCCGGCGCCAGCACCGGCACCCCTGCCGGCGAGCAACGGCCAAGCTTCGCCGGGCTGATCCCAGCCATCGCAGCCGGGCCGACAGGCACGCCCTGTCGGCCTCGGTTGCGGTGCAGTCACCGTCACCACGGCCCCGCACGCACAAGGTAAAGAGGCGTAGCACTGACCACGGAATCCGGCGCGGATTCCAACAGCCGAGCACCGTTCGCTTCCATCATCGACCCCACCTGAGCACACGCTAGCTGGAGTCGACCACGAGTCCAAAAAGGCCGGGCAGGATTCCGCCGCCGAAGCTAGGGTCGTCCCAGAAATCACTTCCTCGTAGGCTGGAGGGGCTTTGCCCCGTCCCAGCCGCACACAGTCCGCACACCTAAGCGTGCCGATAGTACCAGCCTCGACACCGCCGAATCCGGCGATTGCCCTTGTACATCAAGAGCTTGATGGCGTCGCCGGTCAACGGCCCGGACAGGCCAAATCCAGCATTCCGCCTTGTACATCAAGGAGTTGGCCCGGTAGCAGATATCGCCGCTCCGGCATCGCGGGCGCATTGACCCGTCGGCACGAAGATGAACAAGATTTAATCTGATTTTCGCCGGCAGCGCCAACGCCCGTGTAGCTCAAACCGCACGAAAACACCCGTTTGCAGCTGCAGCAGACCAACGGCAACCACCGCACAGTTCCCGCCCAGCGAAACCCCCGACACCAAGGAGGTTGCCCGTGGGCGAACCCAGCGGCAAACGATCATTGCATCTGCGTTTGGACGCAAAACTATACGACGAGCTGCAGCAGCTGGCAGGCGAGGCCGGCAGCGGA
The DNA here is from genome assembly GCA_049292515.1 of Geminicoccaceae bacterium. GTDB lineage: Bacteria > Pseudomonadota > Alphaproteobacteria > Geminicoccales > Geminicoccaceae > Benzoatithermus. Next base: position 433 of record JBATRI010000524.1, on the reverse strand, counting down.
ACCGCCGATCTCGTGCGCGACTTGCTCGAGCGCGCGCTGCGCGACCGGACGCATCTGGACATCCTCAACTACGCCAAAGCCACCGCGCGCAAGCTCGACCAGCTGGCGCAGGCACAAGCCAATGGATTGGCCGCTTTGCACCAACGCCTCGTTGGCATCGAGCAGCTCATCTGCAGCGCCGATGCCAACGCCGCGCAGCGCTACGCGCTCGACTTCGCCCGACACTACAACCTGTTCTCCTCGACGCGCTACGGCATCTGGGAGCTGCAGACGATCATCGTCCATGTGCTCGAGTACGCCATGCTCACCCACGGCAACAGCCGCGAGGTGGCCTACAAGTTCCATGCCGATTGCCAGGATGCCAGCAGCAAAGGCTTCGAACGTTTCGAGGCCACCGTCACGCAGGACATCGCCGCGATCGATGCCGGCGCAC
>JBATRI010000523.1:0-13164 GCA_049292515.1 Geminicoccaceae bacterium | reverse complement strand
GCCTCAAGGTGGGCGTGTGCGCGAACGGCGACGAGCATCGCGGCCGTTGCGGCGGCGGCGCCCCCGGTGCCGCGGTGTTCGGGGTCCGGGGCGGGCTCACCGGCGTTCTCGCCGATCACCTCGACCGGCCCACCATCGGGCGTGCGCTGCGGGCTCGCCACACCTGGGCCACGACGGGCGAGCGCCTGGTCGGGCTGACGCGCTGTGGCGCGGCGATCCAGGGCGACGAGGTAGGGCACACCGGCCCGGCCGCAATCTCCTACCGCTTCCTGGGTGCTGCCGGGATCGAAGAGATCCGGGCCTTCGACCATACCAGCCTGTTCTGGCGGCGCGACCTGCACGGCGAGCTTGGCCTGGCGACCGGACGGGTGCGGGTGCGCTTCGGCGGTGCCCGGGTGCGCGACCGTTACCGGGCCGCGCTGTGGCGTGGCCGGATCACCATCACCGGCGCCACGGTCGCGTGGTTCCAGGGCCGTGGATTCGAGCATCCCGAGGAGAGCTGCTGGCGCTCCGGACCGACCACGATCGACTTCGCGTCGGAGACCTACGGCGACGTGGATGCGATCGAGCTGGAGCTGGGCGACCTTGCCGGCTGCCGCATTGCCGTGGAAGGCACCATCGGCTCCTACCCCAAGATCGGCAATCCACTCGCCCTACATCCATTCGTCCATGCACCCGAGTTCGCGCTGACGACCACCGGTACCGAGCTGCTGGACCGCGGCAGCGTCCGCCGGGAGCTCGGCGGGTGCGAGCTGTTCGTCGCGATCGAGCGGATCACGGACCAGCCGCTGCCGCGCGAGGTGACCGGCACGGTGACGGTCGATCCGGTCAACGCGCCGTTCGGCTTCCGGCCCGTGTTCCTCGAAGCGCGCGAGGCCGACGGCGCGCGGGTCTGGACCTCCGCCATCTATCTCGACTTCGCCCAATCGTCTTCTCAGGAGTCACGACGATGATGTCCCGCCGCATGCTGCTTGCCTTCGCCGGTGTGGCCTGCCTGGCGCCCGACGCCGCGCGCGCCGACGGGCCCACCAGCCTGCTCAACGTCTCCTACGACATCTCCCGCGAGCTCTTTGGCACCATCAATCCGCTCTTCGCCGCCAAGTGGCAGGAGACGGGCGGCCAAGCCATCGAGATCAACATGTCCCATGGCGGCTCGTCGCGGCAGGCCCGTGCCGTCATCGAGGGCCTGGCCGCCGACGTCGTCACGCTGAACCAGGTGCCCGACATCCAGCTGCTGGTCGCGAATGGCCTGGTGGCCGCGGACTGGCAGGAGCGGCTGCCGAACAAAGCCTCGCCCTATGTCTCGTTCCCGGCCTTCGTCGTGCGGCAGGGCAACCCCAAGCACATCGCCGACTGGTCGGATCTGGAGCGCCCCGACGTGCAGATCGTGCTGCCCAACCCCAAGACGTCGGGCAACGCGCGCTACACCTATCTGGCGGCCATGGCGTTCGGGCTCGAGCGGAACAATGGCGATCAGGCCAAGGCCGAGGCGTTCGTGCAGCGGCTCCTGGCCAATGTCGCCGTCTTCGACACGGGTGGCCGCGGTGCCACGACCACGTTCGTCGAGCGCGACATCGGCGACGTGCTGATCACCTTCGAAGCCGAGATCCAGGGCATCCGCCGGCAATATGGCGATAAGGGCTTCGAGACCGTGCTGCCCAGCATGAGCGCCAGGGCCGAGTTTCCGGTGACCGTGGTCGACAAGGTCGTCGACGCGCGCGGCACGCGCGCGCTGGCCACCGCCTATCTCGACTACCTGTTCCAGCCGGCGGGACAGGAGATCCTGGCGCAGAACGGCTACCGTGTGATCGACCCTGTCGTGGCGCAGAAGTATGCGGCCGAGTATCCGGCCGTCAGGCTGATCGACGTGGAGAGCGTGTTCGGCAGCTGGGCCACGATCATGCGCGATCAGTTCGGCAGCGACGGCACTGTCGATCGCCTGATGGCGGGGCGCTGACCGGCCATGCGCCGATCCGCGCTGCCCGGCCTGACGCTGGCGCTGGGAACGACCCTGTTCTATCTGGGCCTGATCGTCTGCCTGCCCATCGCCACGCTGCTGACCAAGGCCGCCGGCATCGGTATCGAGGGTTATCTCCATCTCGTCTCCTCGCCCCGGGTGCTGGCGGCCCTTCGCCTGACGGTCGTCTGCGCGCTCGGCGCCACGGCGTTCAACGCCGTGTTCGGGCTGGCCATGGCCTGGGCCCTGGTGCGCTACGAGTTCCCGGGCCGACGCCTGCTGGATGCGCTGGTCGACCTGCCATTCGCCTTGCCCACGGCCGTCGCCGGGGTGGCCCTGACGGCACTGTTCGCGAAGAACGGCTGGTTCGGCGCGCCCTTGGCGGAGATTGGCATCCCAGTCGCCTACACGCCGCTGGGGATCACGCTGGCCATGGTGTTCACCAGCATCCCGTTCGTCATTCGGACGGTCCAGCCAGTGCTGGAGGAACTCGATCTCGAGGTGGAGGAAGCGGCGCAGAGCTTGGGCGCCAATGACCTGCAGATCTGCCGCCGGGTCATCCTGCCGGTCATCCTGCCGGCATTCCTGGCCGGCAGCGCGCTGGCTTTCGCGCGCAGCCTCGGCGAGTTCGGGGCCATCGTCTTCATCGCCGGCAACCAGCCGTTCCGGACCGAGATCGTGTCCTTGCTGACCTTCATCCGGCTCGAGGAGTTCGACTATCCGGCGGCGGCGGCACTGGCCGTCACCATGCTCGTCGCCTCGTTGGCCCTCCTACTCGTGGTCAACGGGGCGCAGATCGCCCAGGAGCGCAGGTTGGGTCATGGTTGAGGGACGACACCGCACCCGCCGGGTGGGCGACAGCCCCGGCACCCGCGCCCTGGTGATCGGCACGGTCGTGACCCTGTCGCTGCTGGTGATCGTGGCACCGGTCGTGGCCGTGTTCGTCCATGCCTTCGGCCACGGCTGGGCCAGCTACGTCGACAGCCTGACCACGGTCGACACACGTCGCGCCATCGCGCTGACGGTGCTCACGGCCCTCATCGTCGTGCCGATCAACACGCTGTTCGGGGTCGCCGCCGCCTGGGCCATCGCCAAGTTCGACTTTGCCGGCAAGCGGGTGCTGCTGGCGCTGATCGAGGTACCGTTCGCGGTCTCGCCGATCGTGGCCGGCGTCGCCTACCTGTTCGTCTATGGTGCGCAGGGCCTGCTCGGCCCCGCCCTGGCGGCGCTCGACATCAAGATCATGTTCGCCATCCCGGGGATCGTGCTGGCCAGCCTGTTCGTCACGGCACCCTTCGTCGCCCGGGAGCTCGTGCCGTTGATGATCGCCCAGGGTCGCGACCAGGAGGAGGCCGCGATCGCGCTCGGGGCATCGGGCCTGCAGACCTTCTGCCGCGTGACCCTGCCGTCGGTGCGCTGGGCGCTGCTTTACGGGGTGGTGCTGTGCAACGCGCGGGTGATGGGCGAGTTCGGGGCCGTGTCGGTCGTCTCGGGCAACATTCGCGGGCTGACCAACACGCTGCCGCTGCAGATCGAGGTGCTCTACAACGACTACAACTCGGTCGGCGCCTTCGCCGCGGCCTCGGTGCTGACCCTGTTGGCCCTGGTGACCCTAGTCGCCAAGGTCGTCATCGAGCGCCGCAGCGGGGAACACCTGCCGGCGGCAGAGGAATCGCTCCAGCTTTCAGACAGTCTCGCCCAGGTAGCGCCCGCGCAGGTGGGCCACGAACGGCTCGACCGCGAGCGGACCGCCTGACGCCTGCTCGACCAGATCGGCAAATCTCGGCATCGCCCCCTGGCCGTGCACCTTCTCCCGCAGCCAGGTGAGCAGCGGCGCGAAATCGCCGCGGCCGATGGCGTCCAGCAGGCCCGGAAGCTGCGCCTGCGCCGCCCCGAACAGCTGCGCTGCCAGCATGGCCCCCAGCGTGTAGCACGGGAAATAGCCGAAGCCGGCGACGGGCCAGTGGATATCCTGCAGGCAGCCGCGGCGGTCGTCCGGTGGGACGATGCCGACCAGCTCCCGCATGCCGTCGTTCCAGGCCCCCGGCAGGTCGGCCACGGCGAGGTCGCCGCTGATCAGGTGGCGCTCGAGCCGATGGCGCAGGATGACGTGGAGGGGGTAGGTCGCCTCGTCGGCATCGACCCGGATGAAGCCCCGCTCGACCTCGCTGTAGAGCCGGAGCAGGTTGTCCGCCCGCAGCCCCGGGTCGTCGCCGAAGGCCCGGCGCAGCTCGCTGCCCAGGAAGCCGATGAAGGCCGGCGAGCGGCAGGCCTGCATCTCGATCAGCAGCGACTGACTCTCGTGGACGGCCATGCCGCGTGCCTCGCCCACCGGCTGCCCGGCCCAGGCCTTCGGCAGCCCCGCCTCGTAGAGCGCGTGGCCGGTCTCGTGGAGCACCCCCATCAGCGCGGAGACGATCTCGTCCTCGCGGTAGCGGGTGGTGATGCGAATGTCGCTCTGGGTGCCGCCACAGAACGGATGGGCGCTCTCGTCCAGGCGACCGGCCTCGAAATCGAACCCGAGCCGCGCCATCAGCGAGCGCCCGAGCTCCTTCTGCCGGGCCGCCGCAAACGGGCCCGTCGGCCGAATCGGCGCCGGGGACGCTGCCTGACGGGCCAGGATCTCCTCGATCAGCCCCGGCAGCACGGCCCCCAATTCGTCGAACAGCGGCACGACCTGGGCATCGCGCAGGTCCGGCTGGTGGGCATCGAGCAGCGCATCGTAGGCGCTGAGGCCCAGGGCGGCGCCGGTCACGCTGGCGGTCTCGCGCACCAGGCGGATCACCTCTTCCAGCTGCGGCGCCAGCAGCGCGAAGTCGGACTGGGCGCGGGCCTCGCGCCACGTCATCTCGCAGACGGTGGTCGCCCGGGCAATGGCCTCGACGAGAGCGGGCTCGACGGCGTGGGCATGCCGATACTTGCGGCGCATCTCCCGCAGGTTGGCCTGCTGCCAGGGGTCGAGATCCGTCTCGTCCTCGGCCGCCGCCAGCTTCTCGCCGGTCTCCGGATGGGTCAGCAGATCGTGCGACAGCCGCTTGAGCGTCGCCAGCTGCTCGCCCCGCTCGGTGGCCGCCTTCTTCGGCATGATGACGGCCGTGTCCCAGCCGAGGATCGCCAGCGCGCCGTCGATCCCGGCGATGCGCCGGAAGCGCTCCTCAAGCGCCGCGTAATGCCAACCCATCGGAACCTCCCAGCAAACGGTCGCCGGCGCCACGCCGGCTGGGCACGCAGCGCCACAGCAGCAGGGTCACGACGGCAAAGGTGAGCACGCCCACGGCCTGATGGAGCACGGCCTGCCAGACCGGAGCCTCGAGCAGGATGACCATGGCGCCGAGGCCGATCTGGACGATCACCAGCCCGGCAGCGATCCCGGCGAGCCGGCGGCGGTCGCCGTCGATGCGGGGATCGACCCGACTGCGCCAGAAAAGCACCAGCAGGGCGATCCCCGTGCACGCGGCCAGCACGCGGTGCGTGACATGAATGAGGATGCCGCCATCGCTCAAGTCGGGAACGAGCGCGTCATCACAAAGCGGCCATGAGGTGCAGGCGAGGGTCGAACCGCTTTTTGCGGTCACTGCCGCACTCATCATGGCGAGCAACGCCAGCCCCCAGGCGATCACCGCCGGCCCGAGTAGCGGGTTGCCCGCGACCGAGGGTGGCATAGGGGAAGCGAAGGTGTAGATGCGCAGGGTCACCGTCAGCACCAGCAGCGCATTGCCGAGATGGATGGCCACCGACCACGGACTGTTGCGATCGAGCACGGTAAGGCCGCCCAGCGCACCTTGAATCAGCAGCAGCACGACCAGGGCGCAGCCTGCGAGGGCAAGGCCGCGCTGCTCGCGCCGGAAGCGCAGCGTGAGCACGGCCAGCAAGAGCACCAGCGGCCCGACGAAGAAGCCCGCGATCAGGCGATGCACCCACTCCAGCATCACCTGACCGTAGCTGTAGCCGAGGTTGGGGATGGCGGCGAGATCGGACGGCAGCGGCACCCAGTGACCGTAGCAGGTCGGCCAGTCCGGGCACGACAGGCCGGAGTTGGTCGTCCGTACTACGGCACCCAGCACGATCAACGCGTAGATCAGCACGGCGGCGGTGGCGGCGGTGTAGCGGATCGATCTCACGGCTCGGCGGTTTCCGGCTTGGACAGGCTGGACATGATGTAGATGACGAGCAGCACAACGGCGAGCCCGTACCAAGTGATGGCATAGCCGAGATGATCGTTGGGCAAGTCGATCGTCACCGGTTGGGCCTTGGGCAGGTCTGCGGGCCCCTCCGAGCGCTCCAACACTACTTCCACCGGCACGAGATCGAGACCCAGCGCCTGCTGCAACGCCGGAATGTCCCAGCTGAACCAGCGCCGCTTCTGGGGCTCGTTCGACGGCACCATCCAGCCCGCGGCCTGATTGCCACGCCAGCGCGCGGTTCCATCGATGCTCACCGTCCCTGCAGGCTGCAGCCCTGCAGGCGTGCGTGGCGGCAGCAGCGGCTCCGGCAGCCAGCCACGATCGACCAGGACGATCCGGCCGTCGTCCAGCCGCATCGGCGTCACCAGACGCCCACCCGGCTCGCCACCAACCGCGGACAGGCCGAAGCCTATCGCCGCCTCGTTCAGATAGGTGCCGCGCGCGGACACATGCCGGAAGTCGAGGGAAGCCAGGTCGGAGCCGGGTGGCAGGTCGATCGGCGGCGCCGTGAGACCCGCTTCCGCGCTGCGGATGAGCTCGGTCTTCCAGGCCAGGCGCTCGAGCTGCCATGTGCCAAGCCCGATCATCAGGGCCACACCGAGCGCGGTCATCACGGTGGGCCAGAGACGGAGCCTGAAACGTCGCCCCCTGGATTCAGTCAGTGCCGAACTCATCGCGGCGATGCTTGTACTGGAGGGCGACAAGCACCCCCTTGAACGGCCGCATCAGTGCCAGGCAAAGCACGACCGTCAGCGGCAGCCAGACCAGGAGATGAAGCCATACGGGCCAACCGTACTTGACCTCGACGATGAGCGCCCCGCCGACGACGATAAAGCCCACGAGCAGGACGATGAAGGCCACCGGCCCGTCGCCACTGTCCTGCGCGGCGAGATTGAGGCCGCAAACGTCACAGCGATCGACGACAGTCAGATAGCCGCGGAACAAGCGGCCCTGCCCGCACCGCGGGCAGCGACCGCCAAAACCGGTAGCCAGAGGCGAAGGCTGAACGCCGTTCACACCGCAGGCTGCGTGGTGAAGCTCAGGCTGCCGCCCCACCAGTAGATCCACACGAACAGGAACAGCCAGACGACGTCGACGAAATGCCAGTACCACGCAGCCGCCTCGAAGCCGACATGCTTGTCGGGCCGGAATGCGGCGTAGTAGGCGCGCATCATGCACACGGCCAGGAAGATGGTGCCGATCTGCACATGCAGGCCGTGGAAGCCGGTCGCCAAGTAGAACGCCGAGCCGAAGATCGCATCTTGAAGGGTGAAGCCCTCATGGATCTGCTCGACATACTCGAAGATCTGGAAGCCGGTGAATATCACACCGAGACACACCGTGATCAGCAACGCCTTGAAGGCGGTCTGCTGGTCGTTCTCCTTGACCGCATGGTGCGCCCAGGTAACCGCGGCACCGGACAGCAGCAGGATCAGCGTGTTGAGGAAGGGAATGCCCCAGGTCGGGACCGGCTCGACGCCCTCCGGTGGCCACGATGTGGCGAAGGTCATCGGCGGGTTCAAAGCACCCCAAAAGAACGCCCAGAAGAAGGCGAAGAAGAAGAGCACTTCCGAGGCGATGAACAGCACCATGCCGACCCGGAGGCCCTTGGACACCACATCGGTATGGGCGCCGCTGGCGGATTCCCGCAGCACGTCACCCCACCAGCGGAACATGGTGTAGAGCACGCCCGCAAAGCCCAGCAGCGTCACCCAAGGGCCCAGCGCCGATTCGTGCATCCACATGACGCCGCCACCGGTGAGCAGCAGCGCCGAAAGGCTGCCGACCAACGGCCAGGGGCTCGGATCCACCAGATGGTACGGATGGTTGGGCTTGTGATGCCCGTGCCCGGCATGGTCGTCGTGGGTGACGGCAGTGCTCACCATGAGCCTCTCTCCTGTCTCAGCTGGTCGAGCGGGCGGCCGTCTTCGCGCGCAGCCGCTCCGTCGCCTCTCGATCGATGAAGAACGTGTAGGACAAGGTGATCTGCCGCACCTCGCGCGTGTCGGCATCGTCCAGCATAGCCGGATCGACATAGAACGAGACCGGCATCTCGACCCGCTCGCCTGCTTGCAGCGTCTGCTCGTCGAAGCAGAAACAGGCGATCTTGCTGAAATAGCTGCCGATCTTGAACGGCGTCACATTATAGACCGCCCGACCCACCACCGGATAGTCGGCGTGATTGACCGCCTCGAAAAAGGCCATGGTCTGTTCGCCCACCGCAACGTTCAAACTCCGTTGCGCCGGCTGGAAACCCCAGGGCAAGGCGCGATCGAGATCGGCGTTGAACAGAACGGTAACCCGCTCGGCCCGCGGCTGCACCGAGGCTATGTCGCCGTCGACCTTGGGCGTCCCACCGTAGCCCGAGACTCGGCAATAGAGGTCGTAGAGCGGCACGGAGGCGGCGGTGAGGCCGAGCATCGCCACGATCACTAAGCTGGCTGCGATGCCGGTGCGGCGGATACGTTTTTGCTTCGTCATTGGCCGCCTCCCATTTTCACCAGTGTGATCAGGTAGAACAGCACCACCAAGCAGACCAGGCCCGCAGCCATGGCCAGATTTTTCGCCCGCTGGCGACGTCTCAGCTCGTCCTCGTTCATGGGCCCGTTTCAGCCCACCAGCAGATCCTGGACCACACGATCCAGGGCCAGAGCTGCGAAGAGGGCGAAAAGATAGACGATCGAGAAGCGAAAGGTGCGCATGGCCAGCAGATCGCGATCTTCGCGCCAGAGACGCACGGCGTAGACGAGGAACATGCCGCCAAGAACCAGCGCCGCCACGCCATACAGCAGTCCAGCGAGACCCATGGCCGTTGGAAGCAGGCTCACGGCAACGAGCAGCACCGTGTAGACCAGGATGTGCCGCAGCGTGCTGGGACGCCCTGCCACAACCGGCAGCATCGGCACCCCGACCCGGTCGTAGTCGGCGGTCCGATAGAGCGCCAACGCCCAGAAGTGCGGCGGCGTCCAGAGGAAAATGATGGCAAACAGCAGGACGGGCAGCAGCGATATGCCCCCGGTCACCGCCGCCCAGGCCACAATCGGCGGCAGCGCACCGGCAGCGCCGCCGATGACGATGTTCTGCGGCGTCCGCCGCTTCAGCCACATGGTGTAGAAGAGCACATAAAAGGCGATGGTGAACGCCAGCAGGGCGGCCGCCAGCCAGTTCAGCGCCAGCCCCATCACCATCACGCCGATGATCGCCAGGGTGATCCCGACGGCCAGCGCCTCGGCCGGCTCGATTCGACCGGAGGCGGTTGGACGCAGCCTGGTGCGGGCCATCCGCTGATCGATGTCCACATCGAAGGCGTTGTTGATCGCCGCCGACGCGGCCGCGCCCAGAGCGATGCACACCAACGCGGCAAAGCCGAGCAGTGGATGGACATGGCCCGGCGCCACGAACATCGCGACCGCGCTCGTGAAGATCACGAGCTGCATCACGTTCGGTTTGCACAGGCGCCAGAAGTCACGCAGGCCGGAGTGGCGCGGGGTGACGCCGACCCCATACTCCACGCCACCCTGCACCTCGGCCACCGAGCCGGCTTCGCCACTACGCGCCATTCAGATCATCCTCAACGTCGCTTCAACCGGCCTCAATGGCCACCGGCCGTATGAACGACGGGCAAGTCCTCGAAGGTGTGGAACGGCGGCGGCGAGCTCAGCGTCCACTCAAGGGTCGTGGCCCCTTCGCCCCACGGATTGTCCGGGCACTTCTCGCCGGCCGTGAAGGTCCGATAGATGACGTACATGAAGAAGAAGGCACTGGCTGCCGCGATGAACGCGCCGATCGACGAGACCATGTTCCAGCCGGCGAACGCGTCCGGGTAGTCGGGAATACGCCGGGGCATGCCGGCAAGACCCAGGAAATGCTGCGGGAAGAAGGCCAGATTGACGCCGATGAAGGTCAGCCAGAAGTGGATCTGCCCCAGCTTCTCGTCGTACTGGCGGCCGGACATCTTGCCGATCCAGTAATAGAAGCCGGCGAAGATGCCGAACACGGCACCCAACGACAGCACGTAATGGAAGTGCGCGACCACGTAGTAGGTATCGTGGAGCGCCGCATCCACGCCTGCGTTGGCCAGCACGACACCGGTCACGCCGCCGACGGTGAACAGGAAGATGAACCCGATGGCGAACAACATCGGTGTCTTGAAGCGTAAGGACCCGCCCCACATCGTGGCGACCCACGAGAAGATCTTGATCCCGGTCGGCACCGCGATGACCATCGTGGCGGCCGTGAAGTAGGCCTTCACGTTCACGCCGAGACCCACCGTGTACATATGGTGAGCCCAGACGACGAAGCCCACCACACCGATCGCGACCATGGCGTAGGCCATGCCGAGATAGCCGAAGATCGGCTTCTTCGAGAAGGTCGAGATGATCTGGCTGACGATGCCGAAGGCCGGCAGGATCATGATGTAGACTTCGGGGTGGCCGAAGAACCAGAACAGATGCTGGAACAGCTCGGGATCGCCACCGCCTTCAGGGTTGAAGAAGTGCGTGCCGAAATTGCGGTCCGTCAGCAGCATGGTGATGGCGCCGGCGAGCACGGGCACGGCGAGCAGCAGCAGGAATGCCGTCACCAGGATCGACCATGCGAACAGCGGCATCTTGTGCATGGTCATGCCGGGCGCGCGCATGTTGAAGATCGTGGTGATGAAGTTGATCGCACCCAGCAGCGAGCTGGCGCCGGCCAGATGCAGGGCGAAGATGGCCATGTCGACGGAGGGGCCAGGCTGACCGAGCGCCGAGGACAGCGGCGGGTAGATCGTCCAGCCAGTGCCGGCGCCGCCGCCGATGAAGGCCGACCCCAGCAGCAGGATGAACGCCGGGACGATCAGCCAGAAGCTGATATTGTTGAGCCGCGGGAACGCCATGTCCGGCGCGCCGATCATCAGCGGCATCATCCAGTTGCCGAAGCCACCGATCAGGGCCGGCATGACGAAAAAGAACACCATGATCAGGCCGTGCGCCGTGACCAGCACGTTGTACATCTGATAGTCGCCGCCGAGGATCTGGTCCCCGGGCACCATCAGCTCCGCGCGGAACACCACCGACATCAACATGCCGATGATGCCGGCGCAGAACGCGAAGATCAGATAGAGCGTCCCGATGTCCTTGTGGTTGGTGGACATCGCCCAACGCCGCCAGCCGGTCGGCGTGTGCTCGTCATGCGCTTCAGCGATACCGTAAGTTGCCATCGTCCTCGGATCCCTCAGTTCGCCGGCTTGGTCGGCAACGCCGCATTGGCGACAGTCACGCCGTCTTCGCCGACGCGGGCGAATTTGGTCTTCGCCTCAGCCACCCAGGCGTCAAACTCGGGCCTTTCCACCGCTTGAACGGTGATCGGCATGAAGCCGTGATTGACGCCACACAGCTCCGAGCATTGGCCGTAATAGGTGCCGGGCTCGTCGACATTGATCCACAGCTCGTTCAAGCGCCCCGGCACGGCGTCGACCTTGACGCCGAACTGCGGCACCGCCCAGCTGTGCAGGACGTCGGCCGCCGTGGTCTGGATGCGGATGTTCGTCTTAACCGGAACGACGATGCGGTTGTCGGCCTCGAGCAGGCGCAACTGGCCCGGCTGCAGATCGGCTGGCGCGATCATGTAGGAGTCGAACGTGAAATTGCCGTTGTCCGGATATTCGTAGCTCCAATACCACTGATGCCCGGTGGCCTTGATGGTGAGCTCGGTCTCCGGAACGACATCCATGAAGTAGAGCAGCTTGAACGACGGAATGGCGATGATCACCAGGATCAGCACCGGCACCGCCGTCCAGACGATCTCCAGGAGCGTGTTGTGCGACCGGCGCGACGGCACCGGATTGCGCTTCTCACTGAAACGCCAGCACGCATAGACCAGGAGCGCGAAGACGAACAGGACAATGGCCACGCACATCCAGACCAGCAGCCCGTGGAAGCTCGTGACGCGGTGCATGATCGGCGTCGCCGCCGCCTGCATGCCCATCTGCCACGGCTGCGCCGTGGCCCAAGCGGCCGATGGCGCCAGCCCGAGCAGGGCGGCAGCTACGAGTTTAGTCGGCACGTTCAAGCGCATGGAAGGGTCGTTCCTCGCGGTGGCGTGAATGGCGTCACGGAGCAAGGCCCGCGGGAAGGTCCCGACGTCAAGCCCCCTGGATGCATTAGGTCTGGCCCGGCGGAAGATAAAGACCACCCTCCAGGCTGGCGCGTGACAGAGTGTCGCGAGAAAGCCCAGGGCCGACCGCCGATTATGACGGCCCGTAGCATCCGGGCCGTGAACGGATGTCTACACGCTAACCACGCATGGTGGCCATCACCTATACTCATCCCTTGTCCTCATTAGCAACTTGCGCTGTGGGCCGTCATGACCGAACCCGTTGTCACCTCCCCTGTCGCCGCCGCCGCCGGCCTCGACCCGGCGCGTCTCAGCACGCTCGCGGCCGACGGCCTGCTCGCCATGGACGATGGCGAGCTGTTCCTGGAGGCCCGCGAGGAGGAGGAGTTCACCTACGAAGACGGGCGGCTCAAGGTCGCCAGGCGCGGCCACCGGGCTGGATTCGGCTTTCGCGGAGTCGCCGGCGAGCGTATCGGTTTCGCCACGGGCGACCGGCTGGACGAGGCGGCCGTGCGCGAGGCGATCGCCGTCGTGCAGGTCGTGGCTTCCGGCCGCGCGGGCCGCGAGAATATCGCCCCCGGGGCAGCCGGCCCGGCACTCTATGGGGCATCCAACCCGATCCGCAGCGTGTCCCGCGAGCGCAAGCTCGATGTTCTCGAGCGCATCGAGCATTATTGTCGGGCGCAGGACCCCGCTGTCGTCAGCGTCACCGCCACGCTCGCCGCCTCCCATCAGGCCGTGGAGATATTTCGAGGCGATGGGCGGCACCTGACCGATCTGCGGCCCTTGGTGCGTCTGGGCGTGAGCGTCGTGGTCGAGCGCCATGGGCGGCGCGAGAGCGCCCATCATAACGGCGGGGGGCGGTTCGGGCTGGAGCAGCTGCTCGAGGATGGCTGGTGGCAGGGCGCGGCCGACGAGGCGCTGCGC
>JBATRI010000522.1:0-2036 GCA_049292515.1 Geminicoccaceae bacterium | reverse complement strand
ACTTTGCAATCGTCCGGATGCGTTCGGCAGCAAAGGTTTCAACTGTCTGATAAAGTTCCGAATTGTCTTCGGGGGCAGGTACTTCGCGTTTGGGTTTGCCAATTTCGGCAGCCATTTCGCTTTGTAGTTGGCACATGCGCTTAATTACTTCATGTCCGGCCTGAATAGCGGCAACTAAATCTTCTTCGCTACATTCTTGGGCCTCGCCCTCTACCATCATAATATCTTTTTCGGTTGCGGCCAGCATAATATCCAAGTCGGCATTAGCCATTTGGCTGCGGCTTGGGTTAACTACAAACTGGCCGTCAATACGGGCTACGCGCACCTCGCCAATTGGTCCTAAAAAAGGAATATCCGACAGGGTAAGGGCTGCCGAGGCGGCAAATCCGGCCAAAGCATCGGTTAGTACCTCCTCATCGAACGAAATAAGATAAATTAATATTTGGGTTTCGTTTAGGAAATTATCCGGAAAAAGGGGGCGAATGGGGCGGTCAACCAAGCGGCTAATTAAAATTTCGTAATCAGACAACCGTCCTTCGCGTCTTAAAAATCCACCCGGAATGCGGCCATTGGCTGCAAATTTTTCTTGGTAATCAACCGAAAGTGGAAAAAAAGAAGCCGTGGGTGATGCTTCGGGGTTCGAAACGGCTGTTGCTAATATTACTGCTTTGCCCATGCGCACTACAACTGCGCCATTGGCTTGCCGGGCTAATTTGCCGGTTTCGATAGTTAAGGTGCGACCATCTCCAAAATCGAAGGTTCGCGTGTGAGCTTGCCAACTCATAATAAATACTTAATTGTTAAGGTTTGTTTTAACTGCCCACGCGGACAGCCGTGTGTATAATAAATAATGACTATGTAATTTTATATTTAATTGCTCCGGAAAAAAACGGATGCTTATTTTAGTGCTAAAATATAAAAAGACTTAACCCAAAAGTTACGGCCAAGTCTTTTCGAGTAACAAAAATTTATAAGTTTTATAAACTGGGGGCTATTGTTTATTAATATACGCAAACAACAAAATTCGGTTTTATTAATTCGATGAATTTACAAATACAAAACAAAGTAAAATCTAAAAATATGGCAATAAAAAAATGCCTCCTGATAGATTTAATTTTTTTGAAGTGCAAAGATACCCAAAAACTAAACATAATTTTGTTAATATAGTCAAATATTCCGGAAAATATTTTTTAAACATTTAAAGTCAAAACAAACTGTTTTTGAACTTATCTTTTTAACTGTGGGAAATAATTTGTTTATACCATCAAAATAAAACTTAGATTTGCCTTAATTTTACGCTTTAAAAAATTATTAAACTACAATGAGTCTTATGAAAAAGCGGTTTTTTATTGTTTTTGCTTCCCTGTTTGCTGTTGCTTTTGCCTTATATACCCAGCCAGTTTTGGCCCAAAGCAAAACAAAACCAAAAAGTACCCCAACCTCGTCTGAGGAACGCGACACGCCCTACAACAGTAATGACGGCGATGCCCCCAACCGCAAAGGCCGTTTTACTTTTGGGGGCGATATAGGATTTAATTTTTACAACAATAATATTTACCTGCGCTTAGCTCCGCTTATTGGCTATTATTTTAGCAATAAATATGAGGCGGGCTTAGGCCCAAGTTTTGAATATTACAAACAAACCGGAAGTTCGTTTAATGCTTTTGGTGGCCGCGTTTACAATAGGTTATACCCCATTGACCGTATTAATTTGTTTTTACACGGCGAGTACAATATAATGAGCTATAAAAACTCGCTGCAAGATGGTCGCGAAATTGTAATGCGCTTACCCGTTGGTGCTGGCTACCAGCAAAGTTTAGGAGGTAAGGCATCGGCCAATTTAACTGTTTTGTACGATTTGTTATACCAAAAATACAAAGACAAAGGGTATAACTATGGTTATTTAAATGGTTTTCCGGGTTTAATTATACAAGGCGGAGTTAATATTGGTTTATAAAGTTTGTACCATCAGTATTAGTCCAAAAACTGATTAAAATGTGCAATTTCGGCCTCAAAATTAAGTGCCGGATATTGTG
>JBATRI010000521.1:0-19907 GCA_049292515.1 Geminicoccaceae bacterium | reverse complement strand
GGACAGGGCCGCGACATCGGACCGGGCCAGCTTCTCCTGTCGCGCCTGGTCCTGCTCGGCATAGGTCCGCGCCGCCCGCATCTGGGCCAGCCCGGCCTCGACCTCGGCGATCTCGTCGGGACGCTTGCCGACCTTGAGATCCGCGAGCCGCGCCCGTGCCCGCGCCAGCTCGGCCTCCGCCTCGCGGACAGCAGCCCGCTGCTCCTCCGCTTCCAGCGTGAACACCGGCGCGCCGGCCTCCACCTGATCGCCGCGCTGCACCGGGACGCTCTCGAGCCAGCCCGCCGCCGGCGCCCCCATCCGCAGATACTCACCCTCGGCGTAGCCCTGCAGCCAGCGTTGATCCTGTCGGTCACAGCCGGGCATGACCAGAAGCACCATCGCAACCATGCACCAGCGGCGACTCACCGCCGTGCATCCGGCTCGGCAGCAAGGCCGCGCAGCAGGATGTCGACATGGGTCTGCAGCACCAGGGCCGGATCGATCGTCTGCTCGTCACGCTGGGCCAGGACCGTGCGCCACACCGCCATCATCAGGACGGGTGCGACGACCAGACGGGCCACCGCGTCGCTGTCCTGCGGCCGGAACTCGCCCGCCTCGACGCCGCGGCGATGCAGGCGGGCGACCAGGCCGAGGGCACGGTCGATTACCTCCATGCGATAGAATCGGGCCAGTGCCGGAAATTTGTAGAGTTCGCCAATCAGCAGCCGCGGCATCACGGCAAGGCGCGAATCGCGGACCATCGCCGCCGCCACCTCCATGAGCTGCCGCAGCAGCGGGGCCACCGGGCCGACATGGGCATCGGCCAGCGCCTCGGCCCGCTCGATATTGGGCACCACGGCCGAGCGGACCAGCGCCTCGAATACGGCCTCCTTGCTCGGGAAATACAGATAGAGCGTACCCTTGGCGGCGCCGGCACGGGCGGCGATGTCCTCCATGCGGGCGGCGGCGAAGCCTTTTTCAGCAAAGACCGCGAGAGCAGCTTCCAGCAGCTCGCCCGGCCGAGCGTCCTTGCGACGGCGTGGGATCCTATCCATGGCAACTTTATAACTGACTGGTCAGTCATTATCAAGCCCTCGACAATGAGCTGCCTATCTCGGCTGCCAGTGGCTCGACGAGTGGAGGAAAAGACGTCGTTGTGGATGGGTCCTAACGGGCCTCAACCGATGGCGGGCTTACCGATCAGCCGGCTATCCGTGGCCTGCGCGGTGACGATGGGCGTATAGAGCGCGTGCGCCCGGCTCTCGAACGCGGCCACCATCCGGTGCACGGCCTCGTTGAAGAGCAGCCCGATGAGATTCTGCAGCAGCTTCGACTTGAACTCGAAGTCGACATAGAAATCGAGCAGGCAACCTTCCGGTGCGGGATCGAAGCGCCAGTGGTTGTTCAGGTAGCGGAACGGGCCGTTGATGTACTCGACGTCCACACCAGAGGTCGGATGCAGCGTCACCTTCGAGCTGAACCGCTCCCGGAACACCTTGAAGGCGATGACGAGGTCGGCAAAGAAGACGTCGCCGTCGCGGCGGGTGATCCGCGCCGCCTTGCACCAGGGCAGAAATTCCGGATAGCGGTCGACCCCGGCCACCAGCTCGTAGAGCTGCTCCGGCCGATACGGCAGCAGCCTCTTCTCAGCGTGCGTCGGCATCCGCCGGGTCCTGGACGGCAGCACCGAGACGCGCGGCGCGGGCGTCGCGCAGGCGCGCGAAATCGTCACCGGCATGGTAGGAGCTGCGGGTCAACGGCGAGGCCGAGACCTGCAGGAAGCCCTTGGCGCGGGCGGAGCGGGCATAGCCGTCGAACTCGGCGGGCTCGACGAAGCGCAGCACCTTGTGGTGGCGCGGCGTCGGCTGCAGGTACTGGCCGATGGTCAGGAAGTCGATGTCGGCCGAGCGCATGTCGTCCATGACCTGCAGGACCTCGCGCTTCTCCTCGCCCAGGCCGACCATGATCCCGGACTTGGTGAACAGGCTCGGGTCCAGCTCCTTGACCTTCTGCAGCAGGCGCAGCGAATGGAAGTAGCGCGCCCCCGGCCGCACCGTCCGGTACAGGCGTGGCACCGTCTCGAGGTTGTGGTTGTAGACGTCGGGCCTGGCCGCCACGATCGCCTCGACGCCGCCCGGCTTCCTGAGGAAGTCCGGCGTCAGGATCTCGATCGTGGTCTGGGGCCGGGCCGCCCGGATGGCCTCGATGCAGCGCACGAACTGGAACGCCCCGCCGTCCGGCAGGTCGTCGCGGTCGACCGAGGTGATCACCACGTGGGCCAGGCCCATCGTCGCCACGACCTCGGCCAGATGCGCCGGCTCCTTGGGGTCGACCGCCAGCGGCATCCCGGTCTTGATGTTGCAGAAGGCGCAGGCCCGGGTGCAGGTATCGCCCAGGATCA
Source organism: Geminicoccaceae bacterium (assembly GCA_049292515.1). Classification (GTDB taxonomy): domain Bacteria; phylum Pseudomonadota; class Alphaproteobacteria; order Geminicoccales; family Geminicoccaceae; genus Benzoatithermus. The sequence continues at coordinate 17,524 of JBATRI010000521.1, read as the reverse complement.
TCACCGTCGCGTGCTTCTGCGTCCAGCACTCGCCGATGTTCGGGCAGGCGGCCTCCTCGCAGACCGTGTGCAGCCCCTTCTCGCGCATCAGCTTGCGCGTCTCGTGATAGGCTGGCGACGAGGGCGCCTTGACCCGGATCCACGCAGGCTTGCGCAGGGAGGTCGTGCGGTCGAGCAGGGTGATCGTGGTCATGGCTCAGAAGTGAATGGCGCGGCCGTAGGCGTCAAGTGCGGCCTCGTGCATCATCTCGGACAGGGTCGGGTGCGGGTAGATGGTGTGGAACAGGTCGGCCTCGGTCGCCTCCATGGTCCGCGCCAGCACATAGCCCTGGATCAGCTCGGTGACCTCGGCGCCGATCATGTGCGCCCCCAGCAGCTCGCCCGTCTTGGCGTCGAACACCGTCTTGACCATGCCTTCCGGCTCGCCCAGGGCGATGGCCTTGCCGTTGCCGATGAACGGGAACTTGCCGACCTTCACCGCATAGCCCGCATCCTTGGCCGCCTGCTCGGTCAGGCCCACGCTGGCCACCTGCGGCGTGCAGTAGGTGCAGCCCGGGATCTTGGTGACGTCGATCGGGTGCAGGCCGTCGACCCCGGCGATCTTCTCGACGCACAGCACGCCCTCGTGGCTGGCCTTGTGTGCCAGCCACGGCGGCCCGGCGACGTCGCCGATCGCGTAGACGCCGGGCTCGCCCGTGCGGCACCAGGCGTCGATCGCGATGTGACCGCGCTCGACCTTCACACCCGTGCCCTCGAGGCCGAGATCCTCGGTGTTGCCCACGATGCCCACGGCCATGATGACCCGCTCGACGGTGACCTCGTCGGTCTTGCCGCCGCTCTCGATCGTGGCGGTGACGCTGTCCTTGGCCTTCTTCAGCGCCTTGACCGTGGCGCCGGTCCGGATCTTGATGCCCCGCTTCTCGAACGCCTTCAGCGCGAAGGCCGAGATCTCGGCATCCTCCACCGGCAGCACGCGCGGCAGCACCTCGACGACGGTGACCTCCGCCCCCATGCTCCGATAGAAGCTGGCGAACTCGATGCCGATGGCGCCGGAGCCCACGACCAGGAGCGATTTCGGCATCTGCTCGGGGACCATGGCCTCCTTGTAGTTCCACACCAGCTTGCCGTCGGCCTCGAGCCCCGGCAGGTTGCGGGCGCGGGCCCCGGTCGCCAGCACGATGTGCTTGGCGGTCAGGGATTCCTCGCCCCCCTTGGTGAGCTTCACCGCGAGCGTGCCCTTGCCGGCGAGCTTGGCGTGGCCGTCGAACACGGTCACCTTGTTCTTCTTCAGCAGATGGCCGACGCCGCGATTGAGCTGGCCGGCGATGCCACGGCTGCGCTTGACCACGGCCGCCGCGTCGTAGCGGGGATTGTCGCAGGCGAGGCCGAAGCTCGCCGCATGCCGCATCGATTCCAGCACCTCCGCCGAGCGCAACAGCGCCTTGGTCGGGATGCAGCCCCAGTTCAGGCAGATGCCGCCCAGATGCTCGCGCTCGACCAGCGCCGTCTTCAGCCCGAGTTGGGCCGCACGGATCGCGGCGACATAGCCGCCGGGTCCACCCCCGACGACGATCAGGTCGAAGCTCTGCGCCACATCCATCCCCCTGCCCTGGCCGGCATCGCACCCGGCAGGTGCCGGTTGTCGGATCGCGCCGCGATTGTCAACGCTGGAGGAACCGCGCCGCTGCCAGCGTGCTAGGTTGAAGCGAGGTTCGTATCGCCACAGACCGGAGATCAAGCATGTCCAGCGAGCACGTCTATCGCAAGACCGAGTTGGTCGGCAGCTCGACCACATCCATCAGCGATGCGATCGAAACCGCGATCGCACGTGCGGCCAAGACCTTGCGGCACCTCGAGTGGTTCGAGGTGACGGATATCCGCGGCCATGTCCAGGCCGGCAAGGTGGCCCACTACCAGGTGTCCATGAAGGTGGGCTTCCGGGTCGACGAGGCCTAGGGCCGAGGCTCGCTTCACGCGGTCAGCGGGACGGTCCCGGCCGGCCATGCAGAATCCCTGGCACTTCTTCGCAGCCGCTTCGGCTGGCCAAGGACAGCCGTCGGCAGCGTTCGTTGCGCCCAAAATAGTATCGGTCGGCACCGCCGGATCGGCGGCACGAGTATTGCCTCGTGCGATCGAAACGACCTAGCGTCTCGGGCGCGAGACTATGCAGCCACGACGGTACCGGCGATGGACGCCCGCCTTGCCTTGGCGTCGCAGGAGACGGGCCGGATGGTGGGCATGGCAATCGATGGCGCACGACAGCGAATGACCGGCTCGAGGGCAATGGGTCTGGCGGTGCTGGGGCAGCTGGTGATCGGGCAGTCGCTGGCCCAGGGAAGCGCCGACATCGAGGCCGGCCGCAAGCTGGCGGAGACGCACTGCTCGCGCTGCCATGCCACCGGCAATGAGGGCATGAGCCTGATGGAAGGCGCACCGCCGTTCCGCGACCTCAAGCTGCGCTATCCGGTCGACGACTTGGCCGAAGCCCTCGCTGAAGGCATGGAGACGGCACATCCGCAAATGCCGGTGTTCACCTTCCCGCCCGAGGAGATCGACGACTTGCTGGCCTATCTCGACAGTCTCGATTGATTGACGGGCACTCGGTCGCGTGTTGCCGGCCTTGCGAATAGGCGCCGCTGCCTTTATGAGAGGCAGACAGTCACGCTTCGGGTGGCCGGCCCACTACGCCCTTCGGGCCTGGATCGCCGCCATACCAAGGTAAAGTCTGGTGCGTCGTGCAAGGTGCACGGCGTTACACGTGCTATGGGAGGCAGCGATGCCGGTAGGCACCGTTAAGTGGTTCAACAGCACCAAGGGCTTCGGCTTCATTCAGCCGGACAATGGTGGGCCGGACGTTTTCGTCCACATCTCGGCCGTCGAGCGCGCCGGGATGAGCAGCCTGGTCGAGGGTCAGAAGATCTCCTTCGAGGAGCAGCGTGACCCGAAGCGCGGCAAGACTTCGGCCGAGAATCTCAAGAAGGCCTGATCCTTCGGGTTCGGGATATGCTCGGGGGCACCGGTCAACCGGTGCCCCCGAGTACTTGCGCCCTAGTGGCGCTCGAGCGCAACGGAGCTGAGCCCATGGCTTTCAAGCCGAACTACAACCAGCAGCGCAGCGAGCGCAACCGCATCAAGGAAGCCAAGAAGCAGGAGAAGCTGCAGCGGCGCGAGGAAGAGGTGGCCCGGCGCAAGGCCGCACGCGACGAGAATCCCGACGCCCCCGATGCGCTGCCGATGGCCGAAGACGGCGACGACGCGGCCGAGAACGCCTGAGCGCCCGAAAGCCCGAGAACCAGCATGGCCCGCAAGAAGCAGCCCGTCGCCAGCGGATTTGTTCTGTTCGACGTTGTCTACCAGGACGGTACCCGTACCTCCAACCGCAAGGTCCCCAGCGCCGAGGTCGGCGGTCTGGACGGGGACGATCCGGCCCGGACCTTCATCGAGGCCCAGGATCGCACCATTGCCGAACGATCCGGCAACCCACGCGGCCCGATCAAGACCATTGCGCGCTCGGCCATCTAGCACGGTCCAGTGTTGCCCTGCGCCGTAGGCGCATCCTGCCCCGCCACCGTCCGGGAATCTCGACCCGGGCACCGGAGCCTATCCGCCCAGCGAATTTGCTCTGCTGGGTTGGAACGCATGCTATAAGCGGAAGTTAATACAGGTCTCCTGGATCTACCTGGTGGACCCGTTTATTTGCAGCGCAGGACGCCTAGCATGATGCGATCGAGTATCGAGCGCGTAACCTTCAGGCATGATTTCTTGCTGAAGGGTGTGGACACGGCGCAGCCTCCCGGCACCTATGAGATCGAGACCGACGACGAGCCTCTGCCCGGGCTGTCGTTCATGGCCTATCGGCGCGTAAGCACAGCCATTCGCATTCCATCCGGCACCCGTGGCTCGACATCGAGCCAGACCTTCCCGATCTCCCCCCATGACCTCGAGACGGCCCTGGCCCGCGATAGCCAACCGGAGGCTGCCTCATGCGCATAGCCCAGGTAGCCCCCCTCTACGAGGCGGTCCCCCCTCGCCTCTACGGCGGCACGGAGCGCATCGTCGCCCACCTGACCGATGCGCTGGTCGAGCTTGGCCACGACGTCACATTGTTCGCCAGCGCCGAGGCGCAGACGAGCGCATCGCTGGTGCCGATGCGCGACCAGGCGATCCGGCTCGACCCCGCTATCTTGAAATCCGACCTCGCGGCGCATCTGTCGATGCTGCACGAGGTCCACCGGCGACGGGCCGACTTCGACATCATCCACTTTCACGTCGACCTCATGCATTTTCCCTTCTTTGCCGATGAAGCCGGCCGTACGGTGACCACCCTGCATGGCCGACTCGACCTGAAGGACCTGCCCGAGACGTATGAGCGCTGGCTGCAGTTCCCGCTGGTCTCGATCTCCGATGATCAACGCCGCCCGATACCGAATGCCAACTGGTCGGCCACCATCCCGCACGGCCTGGCCGCGGATCTGTACGAGTTCGCACCCTCCCCGCGCGGCAACTACTTGGCCTTTCTCGGCCGCATCTCGCCCGAGAAGCGTCCCGACCGGGCGATCGCGATTGCCAAGCGGGCGGGTATCCCGCTGAAGATCGCGGCCAAGGTCGACGCCGCCGACCGCGTCTATTTTCGCGAGGTGATCGAGCCATTGCTCGACGACCCACTGATCGAGTTCGTGGGCGAGATCGGCGACGCGCAAAAGTCCGAGTTCCTGGGCAACGCCACGGCGCTCTTGTTCCCGATCGACTGGCCGGAACCGTTCGGGCTGGTGATGATCGAGGCCATGGCCTGCGGCACCCCGGTGATCGCCTGGCGATGTGGCTCCGTCCCGGAGGTCGTCGACCATGGTCGAACCGGTTTCATCGTCGCCAACGAGGATGCAGCCGTAGCCGCCGTGGGTCGCCTCGACAGAATCGATCGCCGCGTGGTACGTGACATCTTCGAGAACCGGTTCACCGCGCACGTGATGGCCAAAAGCTATTTGCAACTTTACTGGCGACTTTTTCGCGGCATCGACAGCAGTGTCCGCGCAGCGGAGGCACTGGAACTCGCGGGTTGATGGGCGAAGCCGCGGACAATGCCGACGCCGTTCGGGCGTCACGTAGGCTGTTTGCGCTCAAGCATGGCGACACCTTCGTGGTGGCCGATAGTCTCGGTGACATCGGTGGCGATGCGGACGGCTTGTTTCATGACGATACCCGCCTGCTGTCGCTGTTCCGGCTGAGTATCGCCGGTCGAACGCCGACCTTGCTCGGTACCGCCGTCGGCAAGGACAACGTTCTTTTCACGGCGAACCTCACCAACCAGCCCTTGCCCCCGATCGGCGGACAGTCGACCCGGCAGGGGGTGATTCATATCGAGCGCACCCGGCTGCTCTGGGAGAATCGTCTCTACGAGCGCCTGCGCCTGCGTAATTACGGCCAGCATGAGGCCATGCTGCCGTTGCGGCTCGAGTTTGCGGCCGACTTCCGCGATATGTTCGAGGTGCGCGGCATACGCCGGTCTGCTCGCGGGCGGATGCTGGCGGCGGTCGTCGCCGACGACATGGTGGTCCTGAGCTACGAGGGGCTGGACGGGCTCCGGCTGAGTTCGGCCATCGTCTTCGGCACGGCGCCCACCGAACTCACGCCGGGTGCGGCGACGTTCGACGTCGTCCTGCCGACCGACCGCCGGACGGACCTGTTCTTCGAGGTTGGCCTCGATGGCGAGAGCAGGCCCTCACGACTTCGGTTTCGTTCCGCCGCCGCCCGGGCCCGGTTCGCGGCACGCTCCCTGCGCCGGCGTGGCGGCACGCTGCGTACCTCGGGCCGCGTCTTCACAGAGTGGCTGGATCGCTCGCGCGCCGATCTCGCTCTGCTCACGACCGAGCTGCCGACGGGTCCCTACCCCTATGCCGGCATCCCCTGGTTCTCTACGGCGTTCGGTCGCGACGCGATCGTGACGGCGCTGCAGATCCTGTGGCTCGACCCCGCCCTGGCTCGCGGGGTGCTGCGCTACCTGGCCGCCAACCAGGCGACGGAACGGTCGCCGTTTCAGGATGCCGCCCCCGGCAAGATCATGCACGAGACCCGCAAGGGCGAGATGGCGCGCCTCCGCGAGCTGCCGTTCGGACGGTATTACGGCGGGGTCGACACGACACCGCTCTTCGTCGTGCTCGCCGGCGCCTATGCGGCGCGCACCGGCGATCTGTCGCTCATCGAGGAGCTCTGGCCGGCGCTCATCGCGGCCATGGGCTGGATCGAGGGCGATGGCGACACCGACGGCGACGGCTTCGTCGACTATGCCAGGGGCGAGACCACGGGGCTCGCCAACCAGGGCTGGAAGGACAGCGAGGATTCGATCTTCGATGCCGCCGGCCGCGACGCCCATGGACCGGTGGCCCTGGTCGAGGTGCAGGGCTACGTCTACGCCGCATTCCATGCCATGGCCGACCTCTCCTCGCGGCGCGGGGACGTCGTCGCCTGCGCCGCCTGGACCGCCAAGGCAGCTAGGCTGCAGGCGGCCGTCGAGGAGCGCTTCTGGGTCGAGGAGATGGGCAGCTACGCGGTGGCCCTGGACGGTGCCGGCCAGCCCTGTCGCGTCCGTACGTCCAATCCTGGGCATCTGCTGTTCACGGGCCTGCCGGCGGCGGAGCGGGGCCGGCGGGTGGCGACCCAGCTGCTGGGCTCCACCTTCAACACCGGCTGGGGCATCCGCACCCTGGCCAGCACGGCCCCCCGCTACAACCCGATGTCCTACCACAATGGGTCGGTCTGGCCGCACGACACCGCGATCTGCGCCGCCGGTATCGCCCGCTACGGCGACCGCGACGGCGCGGCGGGGTTGCTGAGCGACATGTTCGAGACCGCAATCCGTTTCGAGATGCGGCTGCCCGAGCTGTTCTGCGGCTTCGAGCGTCGGCCGGGCGAGCCGCCCATCGCCTATCCGGTCGCCTGCCTGCCACAGGCCTGGGCGTCGGGGTCCGTGTTCATGATGCTGCAGGCCTGCCTGGGCATCCGCGTCGACGGCTGGCGCGGCGAGATCCATGTCGACCGGCCGCAGCTGCCGGTGGGCGTCGATCGTCTGACCGTGCGCCATCTGGCGGTTGGCGACCAGCGGCTCGACCTCGGCCTCGAGCGCGTCGGCCAGCGCGTCGTGGCCTATCTCGAGGGCGGCAGACCCAGCGCGGTCCAATTGATCTCCCACGGCTGAGCCCGTTCTCGCGCGGCTCTTCTGGCGCACCTCGAGCTGTGCTAGGCCGGGATCAAGAAGAAGGATCCAGGGAGGCGTGATGACCGGGCACAGCCGTGGGGCGGTGGCCTATGTCTGCGGCACGTTCGACACCAAGGCGGCCGAGCTGCACTATCTTGCGGGGCTGCTGCGTGCGGCCGGCGTGTCGGTACGCACGGTCGATTTGGGAACTCAGCGGCCGAGCGGCGATGTCGATGTCCCGGCGGCCGCGGTTGCGGCCCATCATCCACAGGGTGCCGATGCCGTGCTCGGCGGGCGTGACCGGGGTGCCGCCGTCGGTGCCATGGCCCAGGCCTTCGAGCGCTATGTCGCCACCCTCCAGGATGTCGGCGGCATGATCGCTGCCGGCGGCTCGGGGAACACGGCGCTGGTGGCTCCGGGCATGCGGTCCTTGGCCGTGGGCGTGCCTAAGGTGCTGGTCTCGACGGTGGCCTCCGGCAACGTCGCCCCTTATGTCGGCCCGGCCGATATCGCCATGATCTACTCGGTCACCGACGTGCAGGGACTGAACCGGATCTCGCGGCGGGTGCTGGGCAATGCCGCCCACGCCCTGGCCGGCATGATGCAGAGGGCAATTCCGGCCGCCGCGGCCGACGACCGCCCTGCCCTCGGGCTGACCATGTTCGGTGTCACGACCCCATGCGTCCAGGCGGTCACCGCGGCGTTGGAAAGCGACTATGACTGCCTCGTCTTCCACGCCACCGGCACCGGCGGCCAGTCGATGGAGAAGCTCGTCGACAGCGGCCTGATTGCCGGTGTCATCGACGTCACCACGACCGAGGTGGCCGATCTTCTGGTCGGCGGCACCTTGGCCTGCACCGAGGACCGCTTCGGTGCCATCGCCCGTACCGGCGTGCCTTATGTGGGCTCGGTCGGTGCCGTCGACATGGTCAATTTCGGGGCGCTGGACACGGTGCCCGAGCGGTTCAAGGGTCGAAAGCTCTACGTCCACAACCCGCAGATCACGCTGATGCGCACGACGGTCGAGGAGAACGGCGCGATCGGGCGTTGGATCGGCGAGCGGCTGAATGCGTGCCAGGGGCCAGTGCGGTTCCTGCTGCCCGTAGGCGGCGTCTCGCTGATCGACGCGCCCGGCCAGCCGTTCCACGACCCGGCGGCTGACGCCGCCCTGTTTGCCGCCCTCGAGGCCACCGTCGAGCCGACACCGCAGCGTCGGCTCGTCCGCCTGCCTCATGCCATCAACGACCCGGCCTTCGCCTCGGCGCTGGTCGCGGCCTTTCGTGAGATCGCCGCCTGATGCGCAAGTTCCCACGTGCCGAGCTGCTCGCCCGCTTTCAGGCCATGGCGCAGCGCCGCGAGCCGATCATCGGCGGCGGTGCCGGCACCGGCCTGTCCGCCCGCTGCGAGGAGGCGGGCGGGATCGACCTGATCGTGATCTACAATTCCGGCCGCTACCGGATGGCTGGCCGCGGCTCGCTGGCCGGCCTCCTGGCCTACGGCAATGCAAATGAGATCGTGGTCGAGATGGGGCGCGAGGTGCTGCCGGTGACCACCCGCACGCCCGTCCTGGCCGGCGTCAACGGCACCGACCCGTTCCTGCTGCGCGAGCATTTCCTTGGCCAGATCCGGGACATGGGCTTCGCCGGCATCCAGAACTTCCCGACCGTGGGCCTGATCGACGGCACGTTCCGCCAAGGGCTGGAAGAGACCGGGATGGGCTACGCGCACGAGATCGAGCTGGTCCGCACGGCTCACGCGATGGATCTCTTCACGACGCCTTACGTGTTCGACGAGGCCCAGGCCGTAGCCATGGCCGAGGCCGGCGCCGACATGCTGGTACCGCACATGGGGCTGACCACGGGCGGCGACATCGGCGCCTCCACGGCGCTCCGGCTCGAGGACTGCCCGGCGCTGATCGACGGCATGGCCCGGGCCGCTCGCAAGGTGCGCCCGGACATCCTGGTGATCTGCCACGGCGGCCCCATCGCCACGCCGGACGATGCCGCCTGGATCTTGCGCAACACCGAGCACTGTCACGGCTTCTACGGTGCGTCGTCGATGGAGCGGCTGCCGACCGAGCAGGCGCTGACGGCCACCACGCGCGCGTTCAAGTCGATCACCTTCTGAACCTCAGGGAAACAATATGCCCAAAGCCTATGCCAGTACCGTCGTCAACGCGCCCGCCACGGCGGTCTGGGCAGCGATCCGTGACTTCAACGGCCTGCCGGGCTGGGCCGCGGCCATCGCCGACAGCATGATCGAGGATGGCAAAGCCAGCGACCAGGTGGGCTGCGTGCGCAGCATGCATCTGCAGGACGGCGCCCATATCCGCGAGCGCCTGATCAGCTGCAGCGATGTCGACCGGCATTATTCCTACAATTTCGAGACGACCCCGTTCGACGTGCTCAACTACCACGCCACCTTGCGGGTAACCCCGGTCACCGATGGCGACCGCAGCTTCGTCGAGTGGTGGACGACCTTCGACTGCCCGCCGGAGAAGATCGACGAGTGGGTCGCGACCTTCGCCGGCGCCGTCTTCAAGGGCGGTCTGGATGCATTGAAGGCGCGCTTCGGCGGCTGATCCACGCCGACGTCGCGGTGACCGACGGCCGTGGGGAACCCTGCGGCCGTTTTCCGTGTTGATCGTGCAGTGATGGCCGGCGAGCACGCCGCGGGCTGTGCCCTGCCGTCACCGACCGACCTGCGGCGCGGTGATCTTGCCCGTCGCTCTCGGCGAACGAGGCACCTTAAAGCGCCCAACCAGTCGGGCGTAGGGACGGGCTATGAGCACAATTCTGATCATTATTTTGCTGCTGATCCTGCTGGGCGGCGGCGGTGGCTACTACGGCTACAACCGATACGGCGGCCGCGGGCTTGGCGGCGTGCTCGGCTTGGTGCTGATCATCTTGATCGTACTTTGGCTGCTCGGCGCCCTCACCGGCACCCACGTCGCCCCGCCTCCCTGAGCTTGGGCCGCAATCAGCACCATCCCGCGTGACAGCTACCGTACAGGACAAATCTCATGGTTGGACCCGCCCAGCACTTGCGAGCGGCGACGCACAATCTCGCCAACATCGACACCGATACGATCAGAAAGGACCTGACCTCGCTCAAGGATGAGCTCGACCGTGTTCTCGGCACCATGCAGGACACCGGCGTTTCAGCCCTGGCCACTGCACGGCGCGAGGGATCGGCCATGGTCGAGCGCGTGGCGACCGATGCCGGCGCTCTGGCCGAAGATTTGGGCGAGCGGGGTCGCCAACAGGCATCGATAATGGGACGTCGGGTCCGCGAGCAACCCCTTCTGGCTCTCGGGATTGCGTTCGGCACCGGACTTCTCGTCGGCGCACTCGCGACCCGACGTTGAACTACACCGCGCCCCTCGGGGCGCGGTGATCCGTCCCTGGCCAGTCTCGCGATGGTCGGCTAGCAACGGCCGCCACACAGAGGAGCCGGGATATGCGCGCACGCGTGAAGTGGGTCGAGGGGCGGACGTTCGTCGGTGAATCCGGCAGCGGACATGGGCTGGTCATCGATGGCCCGACCGAACACGGCGGCAGCAATCTTGGCCCCAGCCCCATGGAGCTGGTGTTGCTCGGCACCGGCGGCTGCACCGCTTTCGACGTGCTCGACATCCTCAAGAAGAGCCGCCAGGCGGTCGAAGATTGCTGGGTCGAGCTCGATGCCGAGCGTGCCGCCGAGGCCCCCAAGGTGTTCACGCGGATTACAATGCGGTTTGTCGTGACCGGCAAGGGCCTGAGCCAAGCGGCGGTGGAACGGGCCGTCCAGCTATCGGCGGAGAAATACTGTTCCGCTTCGATCATGGTCGGCAAGACCGCCGAGATCGTGCGCGAGGTGGAAATTCGTGACAGCGCGACGGCCTGAGCGAAGGTTCAGCTGTTCTTGGCGGCGTCGCGGGCCTCGCTCCAACCACATTCCCAGGCCAAGTGATCGGCGCTGTCGAACGCATGTGGGTTGGCATCGTTGCCTGCCCCCCGACCGTACGCCTGCATCCCGGCCTCGAACGCCGGCAGGCGCACGTCGTCGGGCGTCTCGTGGTGACTGTGCGCGGTCACGTGGGCGCGAAATTCCGCAAACTGGTGCAGAACGGATTGATCGACGCCGTCAGGGTATTTTGCCAATAGGGCTGTGCCGCGCTCGGTGATGTGAAAACGATCATTCTCGACGAGCCTAAGGGCACCCGCACCCATCAGCAGAGCAATCGCTTCGTCCAACCGTCCCCGCAGCTCACCGGGTTCCGCGGGCGGCGGCTCGCCCGCTACGACGAGGTTGGCGTAGAGCCGGTCGATGGCATCATCGACGCCCGCCGGGGCATTGCTTGCAGCGCGCAGCAGGGCCAGCATGAGATCCGGCTCCTGCAGCAAGAGCCCCTCGTCGTCCGCCATGCGGTTTCATCCTCCGTCAAACTAGGATAGGTCTCGCAATTCCAGCCGCATGGTTGGCCCGCTGGTCAGGCTTAGCACGCTCGCCGAATGCGGACAGCCCCGTCACTCGGGCGCGGCTGGCGGCTCGAGATCCCCCGGGATGCCGGCGAGAAAGCGAAAAGAGCCGACCGCCCGATTGATGTGCGCGGCGTCCGGGATCATGGCGGCGGCCAGCGACGCCACGGTGATCGACGACAACGCGTAGTAGTCGAACAGGCCGGGTTCTACCCGTCGCACCGAAAGCATGCTCGACAGCTCGCCGGGCTCCGCGATGGTCATGCCCATCAGCGTCATGGCAGTCACGTTGCGCGACACGAGCAGCAACTCGTCCGCGTCGGCGGTCCGGACCTCGGTCTCGAACACTACCGGGCCAGGAGCGCCGTCATCGTCGTAGAGCAGACGTAGGAGGGCTCCGGACCGCATCTCCTCAGCCTTGAAGTCCTCGCGTCGGGATTCCGGATCGGCGCTGGTCAACGCAGCAGCTTCGAGCAGCATCGGCCGCCAGGCGGCGTCCTGCGTGCTCCAGTAGACGATCCCCGTGTGGGTCGAGATGGCACCCAGCTTGGCCAGCAGATCGCTCATCTCGCCGTCATGGCGAAAGCTGCCGGACAGCGCCACGACCACGCCATCGCCCGGCGCCCCGAGCCCGCTGCAGGTGGGTGGCATCCAGCCGGCAGGCCTGTCCGCCGGATGCCAGAGGGCCACCGTCGGCGGACTGTCGGGGCTCGGCACCGCGGGGCTGGGGGTGCCGGCGCATGGTGGCACCGGGAGCGGCTCGGCCGCGATTGCAGCCGGCGCCCAAAGCATGGCCGCGAGAACGGCTGCCATGGCGGCCGGTTGGACGATGATGTGCATGATTCCTCAAACGCGGTGGCGCGAGTGACCTAGCATCCGATGGCGACAGGGCAATGGGTGATGACGGTCGGTCAGCGACCCGTGCGGCGGATCGCCTGAATGGCGGTGTCGAGAGCGCCCAGGAAGCGCGAACGGTCCTGCTTGGAGAAGGGCCGGCCGCCGCCGCGGATCTGGCCGGTGTCGCGCAGCTCGGTCATCAGATTGCGGGTGGCGAGGTCGTTGCCGATCGACGCTTCCGTGAACGGGCGCCCGTTGGGTGCCAGGACCCGTGCACCGCGCTTGACGCACCGGTCGGCCAGAGGAATGTCGGCGGTGATCACGACGTCACCCACGACGGCACGCTCGACGATCCAGTCGTCGGCGACGTCCAGGCCATCGGTCACCGTCACCAGCTCGATCAGCGGCGAATCCGGCACCCGCATCCAGCCATTGGCCACCACCCAGGTCTTCAGCCCGTAGCGCGCGGCGACACGGTAGACCTCGTCCTTCACCGGGCAGGCGTCGCCGTCGACATAGACTTCCAGCACGACCTCACCCTGCCCCGTCGGCAAGCGGACGCGGCAGCTCGAGGCGGAACCGTGCTCCGACGCCGGCCTCGCTCCAGCTCAGGGACGCACCGAGCTGGCGGAGCAGACCGGTGACGATCCGCATGCCGAGGCCCGCACATGACCGTGGGCTGAATCCGGGCGGCAGGCCAACGCCGTCATCGACGACCGTCACCGCGGTGGCGGCTTCCCCTTCGGCCTCGAGCAGCACGCCGATGCGCGCCGGCCGACCGTCGGGGTGCGCGTACTTGAGCGAATTGGTGACGAGCTCGTTGACGATCAGCGCCACGGGTACGGCGCTGTCGGTCGCCACCGTTGCCGGGCCGCCCTCGACCCGGACTTCGGTGCCGGCCGGTGCCGACTGCGCCACCTTCTCGAGCAGCGAGGCCAGATAGACTCCGAGCTCGACCGTGTGAACGTCGCTCGAGCGATAGAGTCGCTCATGCAGCTCGGCCACCGTCAGCACCCGGCGGCGGGTCTCCGCCAGCTGCGCGCGAGCGCGCTCGTCGTGGGCCGCCCCACACTGGAGCTGGATCAGAGCGGCGGTAAGCTGCAGGCTGTTCTTGACCCGGTGGTTGAGCTCGTCGAACAACAGATCCTTATGTTCGATCAGAAGCTGCTGTTCGCGCACGACGCGGCGCAGCTCGAGCTGGCTGGTCAGCTGGCGCGCCAGGGTTTCCAGGGCGAAGCACTGTGCCGGCTCCAGTCCCTGGCGCGGCGTGCGGTCGAGCACGCACAATGTCCCCAGCGGCACATCTTCGCGCGATTTGAGCAGATGCCCCGCATAGAAGCGCAGGCCCGGCTCGGCGGCGACCAGCGGATTGCAAGCCAGCCGCAGGTCGGCGCGGGTATCTGGGATCACGGTGAGACCGGGTGAGAGCAGCAGGTGACGGCAGATCGAGGCATCGAGCCAGGTCTCACGCACGCCGAGACCCAGCTCGGCCTTGAACCACTGCCGGTCGTCCAGCACGAAACTGATCAACGCAATGGGAGCCTGACAGATCTGCGCCGCCAGCTTCGCCAGATCGTCGTACTCGGCTTCGCGGGGCGTATCGAGGATGTCGTATCGCGCGAGCGCAGCCAAGCGGGCCGCATCGCCACTGGCTGGGGAGCCAGGATCGCCGGCCCGTGCAGCCATGAAGTGCCTCCAATCAGCGATGGTGGTGTCGGCCACCTGGGCAATAGCGCGCGTCGATCCACGAACCGTCCGACATTGTCAAGCCACGTGGCATTCGCCGCCGTCATCGGATCTGCACGGCGTGGCGCCGTACCGTTCCGGTCACGCCCCGGCGCATGGAGGGCTTTGGGGCGATATCGCTTCACAGTTTCCTGCGTGCTGGGATACCAACACATTGAGAGTTCCAGCCAATTTTGTAACCTCAGCCCGTATCCCCTACGAAAGTGAAAGCAGCATGGCCATGAATCTGACCGGTGCGGCGACGGCTTGGGCGCCGCGCGCTTTGGCGCTTCTGCGCATGATGTCGGCGTTGCTGTTCATCCAGCACGGTACCCAGAAGCTGTTCGGCTTTCCGGTGAACGAGCGTGGGATCCCGCCGCTGCTGTCCTTGTACGGCTTCGCCGGTGTGCTCGAGACGGTGGGCGGCCTGCTGCTGTTGTTCGGTCTCTTCACGCGCCCGGTGGCTTTCGTGCTGTCGGGCATGATGGCCGTGGCCTATTTCATGTCGCACGCGCCGCGGAGCTTCTTCCCCGCGCTCAATGGCGGTGATGCCGCGATCCTGTTCTGCTTCGTGTTCTTCTATCTGTTCGTCGCCGGTCCCGGAGCGTGGAGCGTGGACGAGGCGCGCCGATCGTAGATCCCGCCGCCGAAGGGTCCCCTGAGGCTCTGGCCGACGGACGCGACCGCCGCCAGCCAGGCGGGGCTGCCGACGGCCACGCGCCCCTGCGGCAGCAGGTAGGCGTGAGCCAGCGCCAGCGACAGGGTGACCAGACCGGCGACGACATGCTTTTCGTCCATGCCCGTACTCCGCGGTGGGATGCGTGCCCGCGGAGCATGAGCAAGACGGATTACGGCCGCGTTAACGGCCGTTGCGGCACTCAGCCGAGATTGAGCTTCGCCGTCACCAGCTGGTTGACCACGGCCGGATTGGCCTTGCCGCCGGTGGCTTTCATCACCTGACCCGTGAACCAGCCGGCAATCTTGGGGTTCTTCTGCACCGACGCCACCTGCCCCGGATTGTCGGCGATCAGCCGGTCGAGAATGGCCTCGATCGCCCCGGTGTCGGTCACCTGCTTCAGGCCGCGCTCGTCGACGATCCGCTCCGGATCGCCGCCGGTCTCGAACATGATGGCGAAGACGTCCTTGGCGATGCGGCCGCTGATGACCTCCGATTTCAGCAGATCCAGGAGCTTGCCCAGGCTCGCCGCCGAGACCGGGCTCTCCTCGATGCCCTTGCCGGCCTTGCCCAGGAGGCCGAACAGGTCGTTGCTCACCCAGTTGGCGGCCTGCTTGGCGTCCCGGCCGCTGGCGACAGCCTCGAAATAGTCGGCCGTCGCCGCCTCTGCGACGAGCACGCCCGCATCATAAGAAGATAGACCGAAATCCTTGACGAACCTGGATTTCTTGGCGTCGGGAAGCTCGGGCAGACTGGCCTCGATCCCCGCCACGAAGGCATCCTCGAGCTCGACCGGGAGCAGGTCCGGGTCCGGGAAATAGCGGTAGTCGTGCGCCTCCTCCTTGGAGCGCATCGAGCGCGTCTCGCCCCTGGCGGAATCGAACAGCCGGGTCTCCTGGTCGATCTTGCCGCCGGCCTCCAGGATCTCGACCTGACGCTTGGCCTCGTACTCGATGGCCCGGGCGACGAAGCGCATCGAGTTGACGTTCTTGACCTCGCAGCGCGTGCCCAGCGTCTCGTCGCCGACGCGGCGGACCGAGACGTTGGCGTCGCAGCGCAGGCTGCCTTCCTCCATATTGCCGTCGCAGGTGCCGAGGTAGCGCAGGATCGAGCGCAGCTTGCGCATGTAGAGGACGGCTTCCTCCGGCGTGCGGATGTCCGGCTCCGAGACGATCTCCATCAGCGCCACGCCCGACCGGTTGAGGTCGATCAGGCTGGAATCGGCATGGCTCTCGTGCAGCGACTTGCCGGCATCCATCTCCAGATGCAGGCGGGTGATGCCGATGTCCTTGGCCGAGCCGTCCGGGAAATCGATGGTCAGCGTGCCCTTGCCCACGATCGGGTGCTGGTACTGGCTGATCTGATAGCCGCAGGGCAGGTCCGGGTAGAAATAGTTCTTCCGCTCGAACACCGAGACCTTGTTGATCTGCGCGTTGAGCCCGAGCCCGGTCCGCACCGCCTGCTCGATGCAGCGGGCGTTGACCACCGGCAGCATCCCGGGCATGCCGGCATCGACCGGCGAGACCTGCGTGTTGGCCTCGGCGCCATAGGCCGCCGAAGCCCCGCTGAACAGCTTGGCCGCACTGGTGACCTGGGCATGCACCTCGAGCCCGCAGACCACTTCCCAGGTGCCCGTGTTGCCTTCGATCGTGTAGCTCATCTCACGCCGCCTCCAACCCGTAAGGCAGCGTCTTGAAGTCCGCGGCCTCCTCCAGCGCCTTGCCGACGCGGAACACGGTGGCCTCGTCCCACGGCCGCCCGATCACCTGCAGCCCCAGCGGCAGCCCGTCGGCGTCCAGCCCGGCCGGTACCGAGAGGCCCGGCAGACCGGCGAGGTTGACCGTCACCGTGAACACGTCGTTCAGGTACATGGCGACCGGATCGTTCATGTTGTCGCCGGCCCTGAATGGCCCCGACGGGGCCGTCGGCGTCAGCAGCGCATCGACCCGCTCGAACACGTTGGTGAAGTCCTCGACGATGCGACGGCGGACCTTCTGCGCCTGCAGGTAGTAGGCGTCGTAATAGCCGGCCGACAGCACGTAGGTGCCGATCAGGATCCGGCGCTGGACCTCGGCGCCGAACCCGGCGGCCCGCGTCTTCATGTAGGTCTCGGTGAGATTCTTGCCCTCGACCCGCAGCCCGAAGCGCATGCCGTCGTAGCGGGCGAGGTTGGACGACGCCTCGGCCGGGGCCACGATATAGTAGGTGGGCAGCGCGTACTTGGTGTGCGGCAGCGACACCTCGACCAGCTCGGCCCCTTGCGCACGCAGCCACTCCGCACCCTGCCGCCACATCGCGTCGATCGCCGGCGGCATGCCCGGCATCGCGTATTCCTTCGGGATGCCGATCCGCAGGCCGCGCACGTCACCACTCAGCGTGCCGACCCAGTCCGGCACCTCGAGCTCGGCCGACGTGCTGTCCATCGGATCGTGCCCGGCCATCGCCTGCAGCAGCACGGCGCAGTCCTCGACCGTGCGCGCCATCGGGCCCGGCTGGTCGAGCGAGCTCGCGAACGCCACCACGCCCCAGCGCGAGCAGCGGCCATAGGTCGGCTTGATGCCGGTGATGCCGCAGAACGCGGCTGGCTGGCGGATCGAGCCGCCGGTATCGGTGCCGGTGGCACCGAGGCACAAC